>NZ_JBQQBZ010000004.1:0-307176 GCF_052245655.1 Streptomyces sp. 4N509B | reverse complement strand
TGGGGTGGGCCGCGGCCGTGTGCCGTGGTCCCGCCCGGCGCGGCGGGAGTCGGCGGAGCCGGCGCCGCGGACGACGTCAGCGACGCCGGTGACGTCAGCGTTGTAGACCCCTGTGAGCCCCGAGACGTGAGCCTCCCCGAGAGGAGCCCTACATGAGCCAGCCCGTCATCCACTCGCTGCGCAAGCAGATCCGCGAGCACATCGTCGAGGGAATCGTCAGCGGCCGCTGGCAGCCGGGCGAGCGGATCGTGGAGCGGCGCATCGCCCTGGAACTCCAGGTCAGCCAGACGCCGGTGCGCGAGGCGCTCCGCGAGCTGGAGTCCCTGCGGCTGATCGAGTCCTCGCCGAACAAGGGCGTGCGCGTGCGGGCCCTGACCGCGGGCGACCTGGAGGAGATCTTCCCCGTCAGGGCGGGCCTTGAGCAGATCGCGGCCGAGCTCGCGGCCGAGCGCCTGGCCAAGGACGTCTCCGCGCTGGAGCCCGAGGTCGCCGCGCTCGCCCGCGCCGACCTCTCGGGCGACGCGGAGGCGCAGGTGGGCCACACGGTGGCGTTCCACCGCGAGCTGGTGAAGGCGTCGGGCAACAGCGTGCTGCTCCACACCTGGGAGTCGCTCGGCATCGAGGTGGTCACCGCGTTGTCGATCCGCTGGCTCGGCACCCGTCAGCAGTCCTACGCGGAGGAGCACCAGGAGCTCATCGACGCGTTCGTGCGCCGGGACCCGCGGATCGGTGAGCTGGTGAAGGGGCACGTCCTGAACTGTGCACCGCGTGCCTGAGGCGGGCCCGGAGGCGTGGCACAGCGTGCCAATTTCTCCGATTCGCCGATTTTTTTGGTCCAAAGCTTTGATCGATCATCGATCAAAGGCTTAGAGTCGTTCTCGAAAGACGGACCGCGCCGCACTCCCTGTCCTGCCCGCAGCGCGGTTCCCACCCGAGGCCCGGGTCCCGTACGTCGCGCCGAAGCACGGGGCCAGGGCCTCACGGGTGTTCCCACCCCCGCGCCGCCGGCCCCTCCTCGCCCCACCGGCATCATGGAGCGCATGCGCGCGGCCCGGTTGATCAGGTTGGTCCTCCTGCTCCAGACCCGGCGGGCCATGACCGCCGCCGAGCTCGCGACGGAGTTGGAGGTCTCGGAACGGACGGTCGTCCGGGACGTGGCGGCCCTCTCCGAGGCCGGTGTCCCGGTCTACGCCGACCGTGGCCGCACCGGCGGGTACCGCCTGGTCGGCGGCTACCGCACCCGTCTGACGGGCCTGGGTCGCAGCGAGGCCGAGGCCCTCTTCCTCTCCGGTGTCCCGACCGCGCTCCACGCCATGGGCCTGGCCGACGCCGCCTCCGCCGCCCGGCTGAAGGTCTCGGCCGCCCTCGTTCCCGAGCTGCGCGACGCCCCCCAGGCCGCGGCGCAGCGCTTCCACCTCGACGCGCCCGGCTGGTGGCAGCCCTCCGAGACCCCCGAGCTGCTGCCCGCCGTCGCCGAGGCCGTGTGGGACGACCGCCGCCTGACCGTGGGCTACCGGCGGCGCGACGGCGCGGAGGTGGAGCGGCTGCTGGAGCCGTACGGGCTGGTGTTGAAGGCGGGGGTCTGGTACCTGGCGGCCGGCGTGCCCCCCTCCGACGGCTTCCGGGTCTACCGGGTGGACCGCCTCAGCCGCGCCGAGCCCGCCGGCCAGCACTTCGAGCGGGACGAGACGTTCGACCTGCCGGCCTTCTGGGAGGAGCGGGCGGCCGCGTTCTCCCGCTCGATCCTGCGGGCGGAGGTGGTGCTGCGGCTGACACCGGCCGGCACCAGGGTGGTGCGGCACCTGACCGACCGCGTCGCGGCCGAGGAGGCGCTGGCAGAGGCCGGGGAGCCCGACGAGCAGGGGCGCGTCACCGTCACGCTGCCCGTCGAGTCCCACGACGTGGCCTTCAGCCAGCTCCTCGGGCTCGGGCCCGAGGGCGAGGTCCTCGCCCCCGCGTCGTTGCGTCGCCGCTTCGCGGAGGCGACGGCCCGCGCCGCCGCCCTCTACGCGTGACGGCGGCCCCGCCGCCGCGCGCGGACCGCCCGCCCGGCCGGCCTCCCCGGGCTCACCTGTAGTCCTCGGCGGACGCCTCCCTGCCGCCGTACACCACGTCGGCGATGTACCCCCAGGCGTCCGGCCGGGACCCGTCCGCGTCCGTGAAGCCGTACTCCCGCGCCAGCCGTCCGCTGTCGAGCGACTGCCCGTTCCAGCGGGCCACCTCGGGGTCGGTCGCGAGCGCCGCCAGGGCCCGCGCGACGTAGACCGGCGACTCCGAGATCGCGAAGTGCGGGTCCTTCGCGATCCCCTCGCGCCAGGTCTCCTCGGTCACCTCGAAGTGCGTGTCGAGCATCGCCTCCGACCGCAGCCAGCCGGGTGAGAGCGCCACGGCCGTGCATCCCCGTTCGCCCAGCTCCTGCGCGAGTCCGAAGGCGATGCGGATCGGCGCGTTCTTGGCCAGGTCGTAGTAGAGGTGCTCGCGGTAGCGCCGGTTGGACTCGGCGGTGCCGTCGGTCACCTCCACCAGCAGCCCGCCCGGTCGGCGGGTGAGCAGCGGCAGGGCGTGGTGGCTGGTGACCAGGTGCGTCTCGACGCCGAGGCGCAGCATGCGCAGGCCGCCGGCCAGGTCCTGCTCCCACATCGGGCCGCTGAAGGGGAAGGAGAGGAGGTGGTCGCCGCCCCAGACGTCGTTGACCAGCACGTCGAGGCGGCCCTGTTCGGTGTCGATCCGCCGCACCAGGGCGCTGACCTGCTCGGGCACCAGGTGGTCGGTGGGCACGGCGATGCCGGTGCCGCCGGCCTCCCGGCCCGCCTCGGTGACGAGCTCCGCGGTCTCCTCGATCGTCTCGGTCGCCCGTCCGACCTCACTGACGTGGTCCCGGGTCGTCCGGCCGGTGACGTAGACCATCGCCCCGACCCGGCCCAGCTCCACGGCCATCGCGCGGCCCGCGCCGCGCGTCGCGCCGGCCACGAGGGCGACGCGGCCGGCGAGCGGCCCCCGCCCGTCCCCCGTGCCCGTCGCCGTCACCCTCGCCGCCGTTGTGCTCTCGTCCGCCACGTGTGTGGCCCCCTCACGTTCCTCGTAGTGCCGTGACGGACACCGAGGCTTCCACCGAAACACGACACCTGCTGTCCGACTTTCCGTCCGTCGTTCCGTTCGGTGCGCTGTCCGGGCGACACGGAGTGCGCGGCGGCGTCTAAGCGCGGATGCTGGAGCAGTGATGGACGAGACGGAGTTCTGGGAGATCGTGGACAGCACCCGCGACGCCGCGGGCGGTGATCCGGACGCCCACGCCGAACTGCTCGTCGACCGGCTGACCCGGCTCGACCCGGAGACGGTCAGCGACTTCGCCCGCCACTTCGAGGCCCGCTTCAACCGGGCGTTCCGCTGGGACCTGTGGGGTGCCGCGTGGGTGATGCTCGACGGCGCCGGCGACGACACCTTCGAGAACTTCCGCTGCTGGCTCATCGGCCAGGGCCGTGACGTCTTCGAGGGCGCGCTGCACGACCCCGACTCGCTGGGTGTGCTGCTGGAGCGGTTCGACGAGGCCAGGGACGGCGAGGCGGAGGACCTCGGCTACGCGGCCTACGACGCCTACGAGCAGCTGACCGGCGTCGAACTCCCGGACCTCGGGCTGCCCGAGCCGCCGCAGGAGCCGGAGGGCACCCCGCCGGAGTTCGAAGACGAGGAGGCCATGGCCGAGACCTACCCGCGCCTCTGGGCCCGCTTCCGCGTCTGACGACCCCACCCCGCGTCGCGGCCGGCGCGACGACGCGTCAGGATGTGCCCATGCAGCCCACGCACCCCACCGGACCCGAGGAGCGCGACGAGCCCGGGAAGCCCGACGAGCCCGCGAAGCGCGACGAGCCCGGGCAGCCAGCCGGCGACGCCTCCGCCGGCGCCCGTCCCGCCCGGATCGCCGTGACGGGCTCCTCCGGCCTGATCGGCTCCGCCCTGGTGCGGTCGCTGCGCGCCGACGGGCACGAGGTGGTGCGGCTGGTGCGGCGTCCGCCGCGGGCCGGCGACGAGGCGGAGTGGGACCCGAGCGGACGGCGGCGGGAGGTGACGGTCGCCGCGCTGACCGGCTGCGACGCCGTGGTGCACCTGGCGGCGGCCGGCGTCGGTGACCGGCGCTGGACCGCCTCCTACAAGCGGGAGATCCGCGACAGCCGGGTGGTGGGCACGGCCGCCGTGGCCGAGGCCATCGCCTCCCTGGACGTCCCGCCCCGCACGTTCCTGTGCGGCAGCGCGATCGGCTACTACGGCTACAGCGACCGGCCCGTCGACGAGGACGCGGGGCCGGGCACGGGCTTCCTGCCCGAGCTGGCCCAGGAGTGGGAGGCCGCCGCGGCGCCCGCCGAAGGGGCCGGCGTGCGGACCGTGCTGCTGCGCACGGGCCTGGTGGTGGCCCGTTCCGGCGGCGCCTGGGGCCGCCTCTTCCCGATCTTCCGGGCCGGCCTCGGCGGCCGGCTCGGAAGCGGCCGGCAGTACTGGAGCTTCATCTCGCTGGACGACCACGTCGCCGCGCAACGCTTCCTGCTGCGCGAGGAGACGGGCCTGTCGGGGCCGGTGAACCTCACCGGTCCCGAGCCGCTTCCCAACCGCGAGATCACCAGGGCCATGGGGCGCGCCCTCCACCGGCCCACGGTCTTCTTCGTGCCCACGCCGCTGCTGCGGGTCGTCGTCGGGGAGTTCGCCCAGGACGTCGTCGGCAGCCAGCGCGTCCTCCCCTCCCGGCTGCTGGCGGCGGGCTTCACCTTCTCCCACCCCGGCATCGACGCCGCCCTGCGCGCGGCCCTGGCCTGAGCGGGCCGGCCTCCGGCCGCCGCCGGACCAGCAGACCGGAGGGGGCGCCCGGTAGGGCGCCCGAACACGCCCGGTGTGCGCTGGGTGTGCGTCAATACCCGGTCCGTGCGCGTCTGACGCCGTCCGTCCGGCCCTGAGATGGTCTGCCGGGCCGGGATTTCCCGTGCCACGAGCGGGCATCAGTTCGAACAGGCTCACCCACGGCCTGTCCCGTACCGCCGCTCGCACCGCACCGACCGCTTCTCACCAGGAGGGCCCGTGCCTGGCAGCCGGACACACGGCGTGAATCCACACCCCGGTCCCCGTTCCGATCCCCGTCCCCACCACCGCTCCGAGGCCTCCGTCCCCGCCTCCCGCGCCGACCGTTTCCACCCGGTGCCGCGGCAGGCCGTCGAGGGCGGGGACGTCGCCGACGTCGTCGTCGTCGGCGCCGGGGCGGCGGGCCTGCTCGCCGCGCACCGGCTGGGCACCGCGGGCCTGAGCGTCGTCGTCGTGGAGGCGGCCGACCGCGTCGGCGGGCGCATGGCGAGCGACCGCCGCGACGGGTTCCGCCTCGACCGCGCCAGCCAACTGCTGCTCCCCAACCGCCCGGAGCTGCAGCGGCTTCCCCGTCCGCTGCCGCTGCGCCCCCTCACCGCCGGGGTCCTGGTGCGCGGCGCCGCCCGCACGGTCCGCGTGGGCACGGGCGACACGGACTTCCCCCGCATCGGGGTGGGGCCGGAGCTGACCGCGGCCGCCGCCCTGCGCCGGCGCGGCCTCCCCGCCCGGGTCACCGAGGGGACCCTCCGCCCGCTGCTCGCCACGCTGTTGGGGGATCCGGAGCTGGCCTCCTCCAGCCGGCTCGGCGAGCTGCGGCTGCGCGCGTTCGCCCGCCGCGGCCTCGCCCTGCCCGCCGCCGCGCCCGCCCACGGCGGGGTGAACGGCGCCGCCGCGGCGGCGGGCGGCGCTGCCGCCGCCGGCACGGTGCCGGACCTCCTCGCCGGCGCCCTGCCCCAGGAGGTGACGATCCGCACCGGTACGCGGGCCGTCAGCGTCGCGACGACCGCCGTCGAGACCGAGTCGACGCACGGGCCCTCACGCCGTCGCCGCGTGGTGCGCTGCCGCGCCGTCGTCGTGGCCACCGGCGTCGCCGAGGCGGCCAGGCTCCTGCCGGGTCTGCGGCTGCCGCCCCACCGCCCCGCGACGGTGCTCCACCACGCGGCGCCCGCGGCGTTGGCCGGAGAGCCCGCGCTGA
Source organism: Streptomyces sp. 4N509B (assembly GCF_052245655.1). Lineage (NCBI taxonomy): Bacteria > Bacillati > Actinomycetota > Actinomycetes > Kitasatosporales > Streptomycetaceae > Streptomyces > Streptomyces sp. 4N509B. The sequence continues at coordinate 301,136 of NZ_JBQQBZ010000004.1, read as the reverse complement.
TCGTGGACGCCGCCAGGCGGGGACCTATCGCCCACACGATGGTCGCCTCGGCGGCGGACCCGGGGCGGGCCCCGCAGGGCTGGCGGCTGGTCACCTCCGTGGTGCTCGGCCCGCGGGCCGCCGAACCGGCCGAGCTGCTGGACAAGGCGGTCCGCCCCCAGCTGGCGGAGCTCTACGACACGCCCGCCGAGGAGTGGGAGCTGCTCGCCACGCACCACGACCCGCGCGCGGTGCCGGTGGCCTCGCCGCCGTACCGTGGGCCGCGGCGGGTGCGGCTGCTGGACGGGATCTACGTCTGCGGCGACCACCGGGACGCCCCCGGCCTCACCGGGGACCTCGCCTCGGCCGAACGCGCCGCCGACGCCCTCCTCGCCGACGCGGGCCTACACCAGCGCGTCTGACGCACGACGCGCCGCGTCCCGCCCCGACCCGTGTGGTGTCCGGGGCGGGACGGGACGGGCGGGCGCCTCAGACCAGCGCCGCCGTCTTCTCCCGGTACGCACGGACCGGCGCCGCGTCCCGGTACGGCTCAAGGCGGCGTTCGAAGTCCTGGAGATACTCCAGGGCACGGGCCGACCGCATCTCCGACGCCTGCTGCGCGGCCTCACTCGCCAGCACGCAGGCCTGCTCGACGTCGCCGAGCCCCAGCCGCGCGCAGGCCAACACCACCCGGCAGAACACCCTGCTGCGGGCGTACGCGGGTCCCCGCAGCTGGAGGGAACGCTCCGCGTGACGCGCGGCGGCGCGGTACTGCCGCAGGTCGCGGTGGCAGTGACCGAGCTCGTCCGCGAGCTGCGCCTCGTCGAAGAACCGGGCCCAGTGCGGCACCTCCTCCCCGCGCCGCGCCGCCTCCAGGGCGCGCTCGGCCCGCGCCAGCGCCGCCGTGCAGGACCGCACCTCGCCGAGGAGCCCGTGCCCGCGCGCCTCCACGGCGTGCAGCAGCGCCTGGACGGTGGGCGGCGCGGAGCTCGCGATGCCCTGCTGGGCGACGCGTGCCAGCTGCACCGCCTCCCTGCCGTGCCCGAGGTAGACCGCCTGCCGGCTCATCGACACCAGCACGTAGGCGCCGTAGGAGCGGTCGCCCGCGGCCTGCGCCAGACGCAGCGCCTGCACGAAGTACCGCTGGGCCAGGCCGTGGGCGGCGATGTCGTACGCCGTCCACCCCACGAGCCGGGTCAGCTCGGCGGCCGCCGAGAACAGCCGGCGTCCGATCTGCTCGCCGTAGGTGCCGCGCAGCATCGGCTCCACCTCGTGCTCCAGGTACCGCACGAGGGCCTGCCGGGCGTGGCCGCCGCCGTACGCCTGGTCCAGGGCCTTGAACAGCTCGGCCACCGAGCGCAGCGCCGCGATGTCGCCCGCGGTGACGCGCTGGCCCGGCCCACGGTCGATCCGGTCGAGCGGGCTCAGGCGCGCCAGGCCGGGCACGGCGGTGAGCTGGCCGGGCCGCAGGGGCCGCCCGACGGGCAGGCCCGGCGCTCCCGGCGCCGCCGTCAGGGCGGCGACCGCCGGCGGCCCCGGCGCCCCGGGCGTGGCCATCGACGGCGGGCGGCCGGGCCCCCGTCCCTGTTCGGGGACCCGGGTGAGCGGTCCCGCGGCGCCCTGGCCGCCTGCCGCGCCCGGCGTGCCGGCGCTCCCCGGGCCGCCGGCGCCGCCGGGCTCGCCGCGCGCCACCCGGTCGTCCGGTCTGCCGATGAGCCAGTCCCTGCTGGGCACGACGAGCCCGGCGGGCGTGAAAGCGATCTTGCGCAGCTCGGCGTAGCTTCCGGTGTCCTTGCGCCACAACCCGGAGACGATGTCGACCGCCTCGGCGGGGCTCGCCGCGAACTCCAGCCCCGCGTAGACCGGGGCGCACGCCTCCAGCCCCAGGTCCTGAGCGGAGAGCCGGCGGCCGAGCCGCCGGGTGAACACCTCGGCGATCAGCGCCGGCGTGGTGCCGCGCGGGCGCTGGCCACGCAGCCAGCGCGTCACCGAGGTCTTGTCGTAGCGGAGGTCCAGGCCGTGTTCGAGGCCGAGCTGATCGACCCGTCTGGCCAGCCCGGCGTGGGAGAAGCCGGCCTCGGCGATGAGGGCCGCGAGCTGGCGGTTGGGCGTGCGCTGGGGCGAGGCGGAGGTCTGGGAGGAGGTCGAGCCTCGAGGTCGTTCCGTGGACATCAGCGATGCGGTCTCCTGCCTTACGGCGTGCGGCTGGAACGGCGTGAATGTAACGGTCCTGAACCGCGCGATCACCGGCTCCAGCGAGGATTCATCCGTATGTGTGAGCCCGAGGCCGCCTGGAGTGCTCGAACGCGACCGCCGTAGAGTTGTGTGAGGCGCTCGACGCCATGGGCCTTTCAGGAGAGGTGAGCCGCCGTGAGCGAGCTGCGATTCGTCCGTCTGGGCTTCGGAGCCGATGCCGTCGAGTACCACGCGGCCTGGCAGGAGCAGCGACGGGTGCACGCCGCCCGGTTCGCCGACGAGGTGCCCGACACCTGCCTGCTGTTGGAGCACCCCCCGGTCTACACGGCCGGGCGGCGCACCGAGGACAACGAACGGCCGCTCGACGGCACCCCGGTGATCGACGTGGACCGGGGCGGGAAGATCACCTGGCACGGACCCGGGCAGCTGGTCGGGTACCCGATCCTGAAGCTGCCACGCCCGGTGGACGTCATCGCCCACGTGCGGCGGATCGAGGAGGCGGTGATCCGCGCCTGCGCCGAGTTCGGCCTGGAGACCACCCGTGTGGAGGGCCGCAGCGGGGTGTGGGTGCTGGGCGAGGGGATCGACCGGCGGCCGGCCGCGGCCGGCGGCGGCCTGTCGCTGGACTTCGATCCGCGGCTGGTCGAGCGGGACGAGGAGTTCGACCCGCGGCTGAGCGGCCCCGAGTACGCGCCGTCCAACGCGGGGCAGCGCGGCGAGGACCGCAAGCTGTGCAACCTCGGCATCCGCGTCGCCAAGGGCGTGACCATGCACGGCTTCGCCCTGAACTGCTCGCCGGACATGACGGCGTTCGACCGGATCGTGCCGTGCGGCATCCGGGACGCGGGGGTCACCTCGCTCTCCCAGGAGCTCGGGCGGGAGGTCACCGTCACCGAGGTGCTGCCCGTCGTGGAGAAGCACCTGAGGGCGGTGCTGGAGGAGTCGCTGCCCCTCCCCCGGGCCGTGTGACCCGGTGGCGGAGGCGTCCCCGGACCCGGCCGGGGAACCGGTGCGGGAAACGGCCCGGGAACCGGCTCGTGACCAGCACAAGCGAAGGCGTACGCTGGGGTTCGCCGAGGAATCAAAAGCGGTAGGGAGTAGGGAGGCGGACGTGTCCGCTGTCGCACCCGACGGTCGTAAGCTGCTGCGCCTTGAGGTTCGCAACAGCCAGACCCCGATCGAGCGTAAGCCCGAGTGGATCAAGACGCGGGCGAGGATGGGTCCGGAGTACCGGGAGTTGCAGGGCCTCGTCAAGCGCGAGGGCCTGCACACGGTCTGCCAGGAGGCGGGCTGTCCCAACATCTTCGAGTGCTGGGAGGACCGGGAGGCCACGTTCCTCATCGGCGGCGAACAGTGCACGCGTCGGTGTGACTTCTGCCTGATCGACACCGGCAGGCCCGAGGAGCTGGACCGGGACGAGCCGCGCCGCGTCGCCGACTCGGTGCGGCGGATGGGCCTGCGGTACGCCACGGTCACCGGCGTGGCCAGGGACGACCTGCCGGACGGCGGAGCCTGGCTGTACGCCGAGACGGTCCGGCAGATCCACGCGATGGTGCCGGGCACGGGCGTGGAGGTGCTGATCCCGGACTTCAACGCCGTCCCCGAGCAGCTCGCCGAGGTCTTCTCCTCCCGCCCGGAGGTGCTCGCGCACAACGTCGAGACCGTGCCGCGGATCTTCCGCCGCATCCGGCCGGCGTTCCGCTACGAGCGCTCGCTGGAGGTGCTGACGAGGGCGCGCGCGGACGGCCTGGTCACCAAGTCGAACCTGATCCTCGGGATGGGCGAGACGCGGGAGGAGGTCAGCCAGGCGCTGCGCGACCTGCACGAGGCGGGCTGCGAGCTCATCACGATCACGCAGTACCTGCGGCCCTCGCCGCGGCACCACCCGGTGGAGCGGTGGGTGAAGCCGGCGGAGTTCGTGGAGCTGCGCGAGGAGGCGGAGGAGATCGGCTTCTCCGGCGTGATGTCGGGGCCGATGGTCCGCTCCTCCTACCGCGCCGGGCGGCTGTACCAGCAGGCCGTCGCGCACCGTGAGGCGTCCTCCGACGAGGCGGCCTGAGCCGGGTCCGTCCCGTCCCGTCACCCGTCGGCCGGCACCCGCCGACCCCGTGTCCCGAGTCCGTGTCCGTGTCCGGTGGCACCGAAGCTGTCGAACGACTTTGACCGTCCGGTCACCGGCCGGCAATCACACCTGGCGAGACTTGAGTCCATGAGCACCATGATCGACACCCTGCGCGCCCTGGAGAGCCGGCTGCTGCGTGACGCGCGGCGCAACGCCCACGCCGCGGTCCTTCGGGACCGGGAGCGTGCGGCGGCGCGCCGCGCCACGGAGCGGGCGCTGCGGGCCACGGCCGCCGCGGACTGACCCGGGGCGGGCCGCCGGGGCGCTCCCGGCGGGGGCGGTGCGATCCGCCACCCCACCGGGTCCTGCGCGCCGTGCGGGCCCCGTACACTGACCGGCATGGCGCGGAAGGAAAAGGAACAAGGATCCGACTCCCCGGGGCGGCTGAAGCAGATCGGGCTGACCTACAAGATGGCCCGGCGGGCCGACCGGTGGATCGGTTGGATCATCTCGGCCGTCGGCCTCGGCACCTTCGGTGTCTTCCTGGCGTTCGGCTTCCTGATCGGTCACCCGATCTATCTCGGCATCCTCGGCTTCCTCGTCGCGCTGCTGACGACCGCGATCGTCTTCGGGCGGCGGGCCGAGCGGGCCGCGTTCAGTCAGATGGAGGGCCAGCCGGGCGCCGCCGCCGCGGTGCTGGAGAACATGCGCCGCGGCATCGTGTTCACCCCGGCCGTGGCGATCGACCGGAACCAGAACGTGGTCCACCGCGCCGTCGGCAAGTGCGGGGTGGTACTGGTCGGCGAGGGGAACCCGAACCGGCTGCGCACCCTCATCGCGGCCGAGAAGCGGCGGATGAACCGCGTCGTCTCCGACGTCCCGGTGCACGACCTGATCGTCGGGAAGGGCGAGGGCCAGGTGGAGCTGAAGAAGGTGCGCTCCACCGTCATGAAGTACCCGAAGGTGCTCTCGGGCCCCCGCGTCACGGAGGTCAACGACCGCCTGCGCGCGATGGGCGACCTGATGAGCAACATGCCGCTGCCGAAGGGCCCGATGCCGAAGGGCATGCGCCTGCCGAAGGGGAACGTCCAGCGCCGGCGCTAGCCGCCCCGCCCCGTCTCCCCCGCACTTCCGAACGTCCGACTCCCGAAACGTCCGACGCGCCGCCCGCGGGTCCCGCCGTCCTTCCCAGGAAGGCTTCGGCACGGCCCGCGGGCGCGCCCGTTCGGCGAGCGGGGTCGCAGGACCGGCGGACGGTGATCGGCGGCCACCGGGCGCGGGGGGCCTTCCGCGTCGCACGTCAGGCTCTCGCGGGTCATGCGGTCCTGGTGCCGGTCGGGGACGAGGGTGACCTCGTGAGGGGCGCCGTGACGTCGTCCCGAAGGGGTCCGTGCCCCGCCGTGTGCCGACGCCGGGGGTCAACGGCCGCGTGGGGCGGCAGCAGGCCGCGCGGGTCAGCTCCTGACCTGCACCGCGCCCGCGAACCGGTCGTGGAGGCCGCGGGTGTCGCGGTCCCAGATCAGCGCGGGGACCGCCAGGCACAGCAGCAGTGTCCGCAGCGCCGCGCGCGGGAAGCTCAGCCGCGCGCCGCTGACGGAGACGACGCGCAGGTTCATCAGCCGCTTGCCGGGAGTGACGCCGATCGTGCCGACGGTGGCGAGGCCCAGCAGGAAGAAGACGATCAGCGCCCAGTTGCTGGCCGCCGCCGGCTGACCGTCGGCGAGCAGACCGTATGCGATCAGGGTGCACAGCGCCCAGTCGATGAGGATCGCCAGCAGGCGCCTGCCCACGGGGGCGACGGAGCCCTGCCCCTCCTTCGGCAGCCCCAGCCGTTCACCTCGGTACCCGAAATCGACCCCCATGTCCTCGGCCGCAGCGCGCGGTCCGGACAGCCATGAGCCAATCGCCTGCCGCTTGTCCATTCGTCCACGGTAGCGCGGCGGGGTGGCGCGCAGGTCACCGGGCGTGGGGCCACGTCCCGGCCGTCACCTGGTTAACACCGGAGAAACAAATGGGTCATGCCTGAGAAACCGGATGTCTTTAGGGTCGCCCTCGGCAGGCCCGCGCGCCGGGCCATTCCCCGAGCTGCGAAATTCCCCGCCCACGCGGTGGGGCTAGGAGGACATCCGGATGTTCCAGAACCCCGACGAGATCACCAAGTACATCGCGGACAACGACGTCAAGTTCGTCGACGTCCGCTTCTGTGACCTGCCGGGCATCATGCAGCACCTCACCGTGCCGGTCGACAGCTTCGATCCGACCGGAAGCGTGATGTTCGACGGGTCGTCGATCCGCGGTTTCCAGGCCATCCACGAGTCCGACATGGCGCTCGTCCCGGACCTGTCCACCGCGCGGGTGGACCCGTTCCGCAAGGACAAGACGATCAACGTCAACTTCTTCATCCACGACCCGGTGACGGGCGAGGCCTACAGCCGCGACCCGCGGAACGTGGCGAAGAAGGCGGAGGCGTACCTCGCCTCCTCGGGGATCGCCGACACGGCGTACTTCGGCCCGGAGGCGGAGTTCTACGTCTTCGACGACGTCCGCTTCGAGACCCGGGAGAACGCCGGGTACTACTACATCGACTCCGAGGCGGGCGCGTGGAACACCGGCGCCATCGAGGAGGGCGGAAACCGCGGTTACAAGGTCCGTTACAAGGGCGGGTACTTCCCGGCGCCGCCCGTGGACCACTTCGCGGACCTGCGGGCCGAGATCACGCTGGAGCTGATCAAGGCCGGCCTGAAGGTGGAGCGGCAGCACCACGAGGTCGGCACCGCCGGCCAGGCCGAGATCAACTACGAGTTCAACACGCTGCTCGCGGCCGCCGACGACCTCATGCTGTACAAGTACATCGTCAAGAACGTCGCCTGGCGCAACGGCAAGACCGCCACCTTCATGCCCAAGCCGATCTTCGGCGACAACGGCAACGGCATGCACTGCCACCAGTCGCTGTGGTCGAACGGCACCCCGCTCTTCTACGACGAGCAGGGCTACGCCGGCCTGTCGGACACCGCCCGCTACTACATCGGCGGCCTGCTGCGGCACGCGCCGTCGCTGCTGGCGTTCACCAACCCGACGGTCAACTCCTACCACCGCCTGGTCCCCGGCTTCGAGGCCCCGGTCAACCTGGTGTACTCGCAGCGGAACCGCTCCGCCGCGCTGCGCATCCCGATCACGGGCTCCAACCCGAAGGCCAAGCGCGTGGAGTTCCGCGCCCCCGACCCGTCGGCCAACCCCTACCTCGCGTTCGCGGCGATGCTGCTGGCGGGCCTGGACGGCATCAAGAACAAGATCGAGCCGGCCGAGCCGATCGACAAGGACCTCTACGAGCTCGCGCCCGAGGAGCACTCCGAGGTCCCGCAGGTCCCGGCCTCCCTGCCGGCCGTGCTGGAGGCGCTGGAGGAGGACAACGACTACCTCCAGGCCGGCGGCGTCTTCACGCCCGACCTGATCGAGACCTGGATCGACTTCAAGCGCGAGAAGGAGATCGCGCCGATGGCGCAGCGTCCGCACCCGCACGAGTTCGAGCTGTACTTCGACGTGTGACAGGCGGCTGACGGTCCTTTGACCGTCGGCCGACCGTGGTCCCACGGGTGGGGCCCTTCCGTTCGCGACGGGAGGGCCCCACCCCTTTGGTCTCACCGGGTCGGCATCGGATCCCGGCGGTTCCGCGGCGGGCTCCGCGGCGGTTCCCCGTCGGGTTCCCGCCGGGTCAGCCCATGCTCTTCGCGCCGTCGATGGTCTCGCGCAGGATGTCGGCGTGGCCGGCGTGCTGGGCGGTCTCGGCGACGATGTGCATGAGGACCGCGCGGGCGCTCCAGCGCGCCCCCGGCTCGAACCAGGGGGCGCTCGGCAGCGGCTGGGTCGCGTCGAGGTCGGGCAGGCGGGCCACGAGGTCGTCGGTGCGGCGGGCGACCTCCTCGTAGGCCGCGAGCACCCCGGCCAGCGTCTCGCCGGGCAGCAGCCGGAACTCCCGGGTCCGCTGCTCGACGAGCTCCGGCGTCACCTCCGTGACGTCTCCCATCGCCGAGGGGCCCTCCAGGATGAACGCCGCCCAGCCCCGCTCGACCTCGGTGACGTGCTTGATCAGCCCGCCCAGGCAGAGCTGGCTGGCGGTGGGCCGCGTCGCGGCCTGCTCGTCGGTGAGGTCGCGGGTGGTGAACCGCAGGAAGTGCCGCGCCTTGCCCAGGGCCGCCAGCAGGTCCGCGCGCTCGCCGGTGAGAGTCAGCTCGTCGACCGTCATGTTCCGCTCTCCGTTCGTTGGTGCCGGGGCCTCACCCCGTCGTCGACCACGCTAGGAGCCATAGCGGTCAGTTTCTGACCTGAATGGGCCAGGAGCGCGAGAGAATCAGAACCATGGCGAACACCTCCGGCCGCATGCTCCAGCTGCTGTCCCTGCTCCAGACCCACCGGTACTGGCCGGGCGAGGAGCTCGCCGAGCGGCTCGGCGTCTCCGCGCGCACCCTGCGCCGGGACGTCGACCGGCTGCGCGAGCTGGGCTATCCCGTGCAGGCGCAGCGCGGCGTCGACGGCGGCTACCAGCTCGCGGCGGGCGCGGCGCTGCCGCCGTTGGTGATGGACGACGAGGAGGCCGTGGCACTGGCCGTGGGACTCCAGACCGCCGCGGAGGGCTCGGTGGCGGGCATCGCCGAGGCATCCGTGCGCGTGCTGGCGAAGGTGGTGCGGGTGATGCCCACCCGCCTGCGGCGGCGGGTGGAGGCGCTGCGCGCCATGACGGTGCCCGCCCACTGGGACGCTCCCCTCGGCGCCCGCGTCGACCCCGACGTGCTGACGGTGACGGCGCTGGCCTGCCGGGACGACGAGCGGCTGCGGTTCGCCTACACCGCCGCCGACGGCCGCCGCACCGAGCGGCACGTCGAGCCGCACCGGCTCGTGAGCCTGGACCGCCGCTGGTACCTCGTGGCCTACGACCTGACCCGTCGGGACTGGCGGAGCTTCCGCGTCGACCGGCTCGTCGGGCCGCGCGGCGACGGCGTGCGCTTCCGCCCGCGCCCGCTGCCCGCGGAGGACGCCGCCGCGTACATCCGCGCGGGGTTGAGGGACGCGACCCGCCCGTACGAGGTGGAGGCGCTGGTCGACGCGCCGGCGGCGGCCGTCAGCCAGCGGATCGGGCGCTGGTGCGCGGTCGAGGAGGTGGACGCCGCCACGTGCCGGGTGCGGATGTCGGCCGCGTCGCTGGACTGGCCGACGATGGCGCTGGGCACGATCGGCGCGGAGTTCCGGGTGCTTCAGCCCGCCGAGCTGCGCGAGCAGGTGCGGGAGTGGGGCGAACGCTTCACGCGGGCGGTGGACGCCACGCGGCGCGGATAAATCGCGCGACGGCGTCGGATGGGGGGTGCTAGCCTGTGCGCGCCCGCCACGCCTGGCGGGGCGCGTGCCCGTGGCACGCGACGCCGGCTGGTGCGAGTGACCGGGAGGTGAGGTTGATGACTGTCGCGGTGATGTCCGCTGCCCTGTGCGGCGCCCGTTCGTCCATCCACCCCTTCCGGACCCCGGCCTGACCGTTCGTTCGGTCGCCACAGCCTGTCCCGCTCGGTAGCCCGCCCGGCTTCCGGGTCGACGGCCCACCCGTGCGCGCGCCGGGGGCGGATCCCCGCTTCGAAAAGGGTCACTCGCCTTGCGTTCCTTCACCTCCTCACCGTCCTCCCCCACTCCTCCTCCGCCCCCGCTCGCCGCCTACGGCTGGGACGAGGGGCTGGAGCGTGACTTCGCCGCCCACCGCGACGCCGGACTGGTGCCCGGCCGCGTCGTCGCCGTCGACCGCGGGCAGTGCGACGTCGTCACCGACGACGGCACGGTGCGGGCCAGCACCGCCGCCGTCTTCTCCTCCGATCCCGTGTCCGCGCCGTGCACGGGCGACTGGGCCGGGCTCCACCCGGGACAGCCCGGCCCCGGGGTGCGGGGCCTGCCGGAGATCGCCGTCCTGCTGCCGCGCCGCACCGCGATCGTGCGGGCCGCCGCGGCGGCCACCTCCCACGGCCAGGTGCTGGCCGCCAACGTGGACACCGTCGTGCTCACCGTCGCGCTGACCGAGGCGCTGGACGCCGGGCGGCTGGAGCGGCTGCTCGCCCTGGCCTGGGAGAGCGGCGCCCAGCCGGTGGTCGCCCTCACCAAGGCCGACGGCGAGCACGCGCGGTACGCCGCCGAGACGCTGGTCGAGGTGGCCGAGGTGGCGCCGGGCGTGGACGCCGTCGCCACCAGCACCCTGACGGGCGAGGGCCTCGACGTGCTGCGGTCGCTGCTGCGCGGCACCGTGGCGCTGCTGGGCCGGTCCGGCGCGGGGAAGTCCAGCCTCGGCAACGCGCTGCTCGGTGACGAACGCCTGGCCACCGGCGCGATCCGCGCGCAGGACGGCAAGGGCCGCCACACCACGGTCCGCCGGGAGCTGGTGCCGCTGCCGGGCCTGCCCGGCGAGGGCGGCACGCTGATCGACACGCCGGGGCTGCGCGGCGTGGGTCTGCACGAGGCGTCGGCCGGTCTGGAGCAGGTCTTCGCGGAGATCGAGGAGTTGGCCGCGGAGTGCCGGTTCGGCGACTGCGGCCACGACTCGGAGCCGGGCTGCGCGGTCCAGGCCGCGATCGAGGCGGGCGAGCTCGCGCCGCGCCGGCTGGCGAGCTACCGCAAGCTCCAGCGCGAGAACGCCTGGGCGGCGGCGCGCAGCGACGCCCGGCTGCGGGCGGAGCAGACCCGGCAGTGGAAGGTGATCCACAGGGCGCAGCGGGCGATGTACCGTTCGCGCGGCCGGGACAGGTAGCCGGCGGCCGGCCTGGCCGGACTCGGCCGGTCGGGACACACACGGTCGGGACACACACGGTGGGGCGCCGCACGCGTGCGCGGCGCCCCACCGTGGCGTGTGTGCCTTCCGTCAGTCGGTCGTCTTCATCGCCCCCCTCGCCTTGGCTGCCGCGGCGACGCTCGCCAGCCCGAGGAGGAAGACCACGCCGCCGACAATGACGTTGCTGAGGATCACCCCGCCGTCCGGGCTGTCGCCCACGATCCACGGGGAGATCACCAGCCAGGCGCCGATGGCGCAGATCGCCCAGCTCAGGCCGTACATCCGCTCCGGTGCCGTGGTGAACCCCAGTGCCAGCACGGCCAGCGCGAGGCCCACGATCAGGTTGTTGATCATGAGGTCGGGCTGACCTGCCGTGAAGCCCACCACCCAGGGCGAGACGGCGACGTAGAGTCCGGCGAGGAACACGGGCGCGTCGACGAACATCACGTCCTTGCCACCGAGGACGCGGTCGTAGCGCGCCCGCATCTCCATGGCGTCGGGATGTCCGGTCATCTCCGTGCGCTCCACCGTCCTGGCGTGAGAGACGTCGGTCATGTGAGGTGCCTCCTTCGTTCCAGCCGTGTAGGCCATGGGGAGGACAACAAGACACTTCCCATTATGCTCGCACATAAGACATTCGCGACATTTACCACAGTCGGCGCGACGGAGACAGCCGGGAGGCTCCGTGAGGGTGACGGGGGCGGCGACGAGCGTGCGGCGGCTGCCCGACGGGCTCCCTCGAGACCCTCGAGCCGGGGGCCCCGAGCCGGGGGCCCCACAACGGGGGTCGGCTCCGGGTCGGGCCCCCTGATTGCCCGTACCCGGAGCCTTCCACCGCCCACAGGCCGCTCGCGGCCGGATAGTGCGACTTCCCGTTCCACCGGCGGTCAAACGCGGCCGGGGCCGGGCCCGTCGTGTCGGCGCCGCCCCGACGGGGTACTCGCGAGAGCCCGAGCACGAGAGGTGGACAGCCATGCAACAGCGAGGTAGTGACCGGGTCAGCCCCCAGCGCGACGACGCGATGAAGCGCGAGCTCGACGACCGGCTGCGCGCCGAACGCCCCCTCCGTGCCGAGGAGTGGCGGGACCCCGAGCCGACCGCCGAGGACGATCCCGAGGTGGCCCGGCGCACGGTGCCGCCGCGCGGCGACCCCGACGTCGACGAGGCGGAGGACGTGGAGTTCCGCTTCGAACTCGCCCGGCACCTGCGGCCCACGATCTTCCCGGCCAAGCGCCAGGAGGTGCTCAGCACCCTCCAGGCCGAGCACGCGCCGGACGCCCTCGTCGAGGCCGCGCGCGAGCTGCCGAAGGGCGTCACCTACGTCAACGTCCAGGAGGTCGCGGACGCCCTCGGGCGCGGCCCCAGCCGCTAGGCGCTCGTTGGTGGCCACGCCCCCACCGCGCCCGCCGACGGGGAAAAGCGGTGGGCCGAGCGTTCCGCGCCGCCGTAGCCTGCCGGCATGACGCCGCGCACCGGCACCGGGCCGACACTCCCCGTCTATCCGCCGAAGCCGCGGCCGGGCGACAGGATCGCCGTCGTCTCGCCGTCCGGCGGGCTGGCGGAGGTCTTCCCCGGCCCTCACGAGCTGGGGCTGCGGCGGCTGACGGAGGAGTTCGGCCTCCAGGTCGTCGAGTACCCGGGCACGCGGACCCTGCGGACCTCACCCCGGCAGCGGGCGGCGGAGCTGCACGAGGCGTTCGCCGACCCCTCGGTCGCGGCGATCGTGGCCAGCATCGGCGGCGAGGACCAGATCACCGTGCTGCCCCACCTCGACCGCGAGCTGGTCCGGGCCCACCCCAAGCCGTTCCTCGGCTACAGCGACAACACCGCCCTGCTGGCCTGGCTCGCCGCCACCGGCGTCGTCGGGTACCACGGCGGCAGCGTGATGGTGGAGTTCGGGCGGCCCGGCGCGATGCACCCCGTCACCGCGGACTCGCTGCGCGCCGCGCTCTTCACCTCCGGCCCCCACGAGCTGCGGGAGGTGACCTCCTCCAACGACATCGAGCGCCCCTGGCACGACCCGGACGCGCTGGCCCGCGAGCCCGGGGCGGAGCCGTGCCCCGGCTGGAGCTGGCACCGGAGCGACCGGGTCGTCGAGGGACGCGCCTGGGGCGGCTGCGTGGAGGTGCTGGCCTGGCTGCTGATGGCCGACCGCGAGATCGGTGAGCCCGCCGAGCACGAGGGACGGGTGCTGTTCCTGGAGACCTCCGAGGACCTGCCGCCGGCCCGCGAGGTCTACCACGTGCTGCGGAGCATGGGCGAGCGCGGCCTGCTGCGCCGCTATCCCGCCGTCCTGGTGGGCCGGGCCAAGGCCCGGTCGTTCCGCGACCCCCGCCCCGAGGCCGAACGCGCCGCGTACCGCCGCGAGCAGCGCGCGGCCGTGGAGCGGGCGCTGGCGGAGTACGCGCCGGAGGCGATGGCCGTCTTCGACGTGGACATCGGCCACACCGACCCGCAGCAGGTCATCCCCTACGGCGGGCTCGTCCGCGTGGACGGGCCGGCCGGGCGGATCACCGTGACGTACTGAGTGTGCGCCGCCCCGTCCCTTGCGGCACTCCCTCCCCCAATGTTTGACTGAGTCAATGACTGGCTCAACAAACGGTCGGGTGCCCGAGGACGAGGCCGTGCGGCGCATCCGGGAGTTCAACCGCGACTACACCCGGCTCATCGGCGCCCTCGACTACGAGCACCGGCTCGGCACCCCGTACTCGCTGCCGCAGGCCCGCGTGCTCTACGAGCTCGCCCAGCGCGACCGGCTCCCCGTCACCGAGCTCCGCCGGGAGCTGGAGATGGACGCGGGACAGCTCAGCCGGCTCCTCACCCGGGCCGAGGAGGACGGCCTGCTGACGCGGCGCCGGGACCCCGACGACTCGCGGCGCCAGCTCGTCGAGCTCACCACCGCCGGACGCGCGGCGGCCGCGACGCTGGAGAGGCGTTCCACCGAGGTGACCGGCACCCTGGTCAGGGACCTGACCACCGCCGAGCGGGAGCTGCTGCTCTCCGCCCTCGGCACCGTCAGCGGCCTGCTCCGCCTGCGGCCCGCCGCGCGCCGTGCCGCCCGCCCCGGCGACGCGACGCCGCCCTACCGGCTGCGGCCGCCGCTCCCCGGCGAGCTGGGCTGGGTGGTCCAGCGGCACGGCGCGCTCTACGCGGCGGAGTACGGCTGGAACGCGGCCTTCGAGACGCTCGTCGCCGACGTCGTCTCCCGGTACGCCCACGCCCACGACCCGGCCCGCGAGGCCCTGTGGATCGCCGAGCTGGACGGCGCCCCCGTCGGCTCGGTCCTGTGCGTGGACGAGGCCAGGGAACACGAGGTGGCGCTGCCCACGGCCCGGCTGCGGCTGCTGCTGATCGAGCCGCACGCCCGGGGCCTCGGCCTGGGGCGCGCGCTCGTGGAGGAGTGCCTGCGCTTCGCCCGGCGGGCAGGGTACGCGCGCATGGTGCTGTGGACCAACGAGAGGCTGGGCAACGCCCGCCGGATCTACGAGAGCGTCGGCTTCCGGCTGAGCGGCAGCGTGGTGGAGAACCGCTTCGGCCGCGAGGAGACGGCCCAGGACTGGGAGCTGGACCTGGCCACCGCGCCGGTGTAGGGCCCGCGGGGGCCGCCGCGCGGGCGGGCCGCGCGGCCGGCCGGTCTCAGGACGTGGGAGCGGCCGGCGCCGGGACGGGGTGGGGCTCGGCGGGCCGGTCCGCCGGCACGGGCCCGAGCGCCTCCTCGGCCGCGGCCAGGATCTCCGTCACCCGCAGCCCGAAGCGCACGTCGCACGGGTGCGGCTCGCCGGTGCGGACCGCCTGGAGCAGCGCGTCGACCGCCCGACCCGCCGCCGGGACCACGCCGCCCTCGGCGCGCTCGGGCAGCGTGGAGACCCCGGCGGCGCCCCGCAGCTCGGCGGTGACCGCCGCCGCCTGCGGCGGCACGGTGTGGCTGACGGTGACGGTGCTGGAGGCTCCGGAGGCGTGGCGCAGCACGATGTGCACCATGTCGCCGGGGCCACGGGCGGCCGTGACGGCCCCGGCGCCCGGCAGCAGCTCGCCCAGCGGCGGCAGCAGCACCGACAGCGCGTGCGGCCCCACGTCCCACAGGGCACCCCGCTCGCGCCGCCAGGGCGAGGCGGCGTACGCGCTGTCCGCCCCGCCGAAGACCGGCGAGAACCAGTCGGCCCGTCCGGTCAGCCAGCCGTCCGTGGCGCTCTGGGCGGCGACCCACGCGGCCGTCTCCTGGGAGAACCGCAGGGTGAAGAAGACCACGGAGGCGACGCCCGCCCGCCCCACGGCGTCGGCGAGCTCCCGCGCGCCGGCCACCGTCGTGGCCACCGGCTTGTCCAGCAGCAGGTGACGCCCGGCCTCGGCCGCCCTGATCGCGAGCGGCGCCTGCACGTCGGGGGGAAGCGCGACGGCCACGGCCTCGCAGTCGGCCAGCAGCGCGTCGACGCTGTCGTGTGCACGGGTCCCCAGCTCGTCGGCCAGGTCCGCCGCCGCCTCGGGGCGCCGGCCCCACACGCCGACCAGCTCGACGTCGGGATGCGCGGCGAGCGCGGGCCCGTGCGCCCTGCGGGCCCAGGGACCCGTTCCCAGCAGGCCGAATCTCATGACGGCGCCTCCTGTCAGCGGTCGGTCGGCGGTCTGTCAGCGATCTGTCGGCGGTCTCACGCCGGCGCCCACCCTACGGCCCCGGCCTCTCCCACCGTGAGCCACCCGTGGCGGATGTAGTTCACAGCGCCTTAACGGACGAGCAACTGCCGGGAAACTGCTGGTCGCGATGGTGGCGGCACACGTATGGCGCGTACGTGACCGCACCCGCGAAAACACCTCCCGGAGGAAGCCGAAAGTGAGCTACAAGGCCGAATACATCTGGATCGACGGCACCGAGCCGACCGCGAAGCTGCGCTCGAAGACGAAGATCCTCGCCGACGGCGCCGAGCCGCCGATCTGGGGCTTCGACGGGTCGAGCACCAACCAGGCCGAGGGCCACGCCTCCGACTGCGTGCTCAAGCCCGTCTCCGTCTACCCGGACCCGATCCGCGGCGGCGAGGACAAGCTGGTCCTGTGCGAGGTGTACAACCCGGGCGACGACACCCCGCACGTGTCGAACACCCGCGCCCAGCTGCGCCCGGTCGCGGAGAAGTTCGCCGGCCAGGAGCCGATCTTCGGCATCGAGCAGGAGTACACCTTCTTCCGGGGCGCCCGGCCCCTCGGCTTCCCCGACGGCGGCTTCCCCGGCCCGCAGGGCCCGTACTACTGCGGTGTCGGCGCCGACGAGATCGCCGGCCGCGAGGTCGTCGAGGCCCACCTCGACAACTGCCTGGCCGCGGGCCTGACCCTCTCCGGCATCAACGCCGAGGTCATGCCGGGCCAGTGGGAGTTCCAGGTCGGCCCGCTCTCCCCGCTGGAGGTCGCCGACCAGCTGTGGATCGCCCGCTGGCTGCTCTACCGCACCGGTGAGGACTTCGGCATCTCCGCCACCCTGACCCCCAAGCCGGTCAAGGGCGACTGGAACGGCGCCGGTGCGCACACCAACTTCTCCACCAAGGCCATGCGCGAGGGCTACGACGCGATCATCGCGGCGTGCGACGCCCTCGGCAAGGACGACAAGCCGCTGCTGCACGTCAAGAACTACGGCGTCGGCGTCGAGGACCGGCTCACCGGCGCCCACGAGACCGCGCCGTGGGACCAGTACAGCTACGGCGTCTCCGACCGCGGCGCCTCGGTCCGCATCCCGTGGCAGGTGGAGCGGGACAAGAAGGGCTACATCGAGGACCGCCGCCCGAACGCCAACTGCGACCCGTACGTGGTGACCCGCCTGCTGGTGGACACCGTCTGCACGGAGCTGGAGAAGGCCGGCCTCGTCTGAGCCCTCCCCGTCCGGCCCTCCGGACCCGTCCGGTCGCGCCAAACCCCACGACGTCTCCCCGGCCACGGCCAGCAGCTCGGGCGTGGACCCGGGGAGACACCCACCACCACGCGGACGGCCCACCCTCGTCCGGGTGTATCCAGATACACCATGCCTTCGGGGCGCCACCCACCTGACGGGCGGCGCCCCGATGCGTGACAGTTCTCTCATGACCACCACCACGTTGGGCCCGGGACCGGGCCTGTCCGCCCGCCGGGTAGGAGAAGCACTGCTCGCCGCGGTCCGCGGGATGCTGCTCTCGCTGCTGTCCCTCGGCGTCTCGTTGCTGTTGTTCGTCCTCTTCGTGGTGTCGCTCAGCCTCTCCGTGATCGGTCTGGGCCTGTTCAGCACGCCGTTCCTGGTCGACGCCATCCGCCTGCACGCCAACCACCGCCGCGCGTTCGCCCGCGCCTGGTGCGGCCTGACCATCCCACCCGCGTACCGGACGATCCCGGCCACGGCCCGCCGCCCCACCGCCGCGGGCCTCGTGGAACGCTGCTTCTTCGTGCTGCGGGACCCCGCCACCTGGCGGGACGTGGGCTGGCTGTTCTGCGACGCCGTGGCCGGCTTCGTCCTGGCGCTGCTGCCGGGGGCGCTGCTGGGCTACTTCCTCTACGGCCTGGTGCTCGTGGCCGGCGTGTGGCAGCCCATCGTCGGGGCGGGCGGCACGTTCTGGTACGCGTTCGTGCCCGTCAGCTCCTGGGGCACGGCGGTGCTGGCCGCCGTCACCGGCACCGGCCTCGCCGTGCTGGCGCTCTACGTCAACCCGCTGCTGATCCGCGGCCACTTCCTCCTGGCCGGCCACCTGATGGGATGGTCGGAGAAGCAGGAGCTGGCGCAGCGCGTGGCGCACCTGACCGAAACCCGGTACGACGCGGTGGACGACTCGGCGGCGGAGCTGCGCCGCATCGAGCGCGACCTGCACGACGGCGCCCAGGCCCGGCTCGTGGCCATGGGCATGAGCCTCGGCACCATCGAGGCGCTGGTCGAGAAGGACCCCGAGCAGGCGAAGCGGCTGATCGCCCAGGCCCGGCAGAACTCCGCGGAGGCCCTCACCGAACTGCGCGACCTGGTGCGTGGCATCCACCCGCCCGTGCTGGCCGAGCGGGGCCTCGCCGACGCCGCTCGGGCCCTGGCGCTGCGGATGCAGCTGCCCGTGGAGGTCGACGCGGACCTGCCAGGGCGGCTCGCGGAACCCGTGGAGTCGGCGGCGTACTTCGCCATCAGCGAGGTGCTGACCAACGCGGCCAAGCACTCGGGCGCCGCGCGGGCGTGGCTGGACATCTTCTACAGCCGCGAGTCCGGCACGCTGCGGATCGCCGTCACCGACAACGGGCGCGGCGGCGCGAACCTGGAGGGCGGCACGGGGCTGGCCGGCATCGAGCGCCGCCTCGGGCCCTTCGACGGCGTCCTCGCCGTCACCAGCCCCGAGGGCGGCCCGACGCTCGTCACGATCGAGATCCCCTGCGAGCTCGTCACGCGCTAGGTGGATACGCTGGGGCGGTGAGAGTCGTCGTCGCCGAAGACCTGTTCCTGCTCCGTGACGGCCTGGTCCGGCTGCTTCAGGCCCACGACTTCACCGTGGTCGCCTCGGTCGACAACGGCCCCGCCCTCAGCCGGGCCCTGGCCGAGCTCGAACTCGACGTGGCGATCGTCGACGTCCGGCTCCCCCCGTCCTTCACCGACGAGGGCCTCCAGTGCGCCCTCACGGCCCGCCGCGCCCGCCCGGGGCTGCCGGTGCTGGTCCTCTCCCAGCACGTGGAACGGCTCTACGCCCGCGAGTTGCTGGCCGACGGCAACGGCGGCATCGGGTACATGCTGAAGGACCGGGTCTTCGACGCCGAGCAGTTCGTGGACGCCGTCACGCGGGTGGCGCGGGGCGGCACCGCCATGGATCCGCAGGTCATCCAGCAGCTGCTGGCGCAGCGCACGAGGGACTCGCCGCTGGAGAAGCTCACCCCGCGCGAGCTGGAGGTGATGGAGCTGATGGCGCAGGGCCGGTCCAACGCGGCGATCGCCGAACGGCTGGTCGTCACCGAGCGGGCCGTGGCCAAGCACACCTCCAACATCTTCGCCAAGCTGGGCCTGCCCCCGTCGGACGACGACAACCGCCGCGTGCTGGCGGTGCTGGCGTACCTCGAACACGCGGCCTCCTGAGAGCCGCCGGGCCCGTCGGTCGTATACGGCCGACGGCGCGGGCGGCACGCCCGGCGAGGCGAGGGGCCCGACGGTGTGACGTTCGCGACTCCGGGCCCCTTTCGTCGCTGACACGTTCGGGCGGAGGATGCACGGGTGACGCCCACGCCTCCGCCACCCGAGCCACTCCCCCAGCAGCTGACGCGGCAGCTGACACAGCGCGTGCCCCGGCGCGTGGCCCGGCGGGGCCTGCTGGCGGCCGCGGCCGGCTTACCGGTGTTGTGGGCCGGTGGCTCCGCCGGGCCCTCCATCGCGGCGGACGAGCCCGACCACGCCGCCGCGCCGGAGCGGCCCGCCGCACCGGCCGTCGCGGCCCCGCCCGAGATCGAGATCGCGAAGCTCGTGCCGCGCTCCGAGTGGAACGCCCGGCCGCGGCGCCGGCCGTCGAACCCGGTGATCACGCCGTGGAACGGCGGGGTCGCCATCCACTACGTGGGAGGCGACCCCGTCGCGCGGGACGACCACGGCGACTGCGCCGAGCAGGTGCGCATCATCCAGGACCAGCACATGGACGACAACGGCTGGTCGGACATCGCCTACACCTACCTGGTGTGCGTGCACGGCCACGTCTTCGAGGGACGCGGCCCGTGGCGCCGCACCGCGGCCAACGGGGCGGGCGAGGGCAACCAGAACTGGTACGCCATCTGCGGCCTGGTCGGGGGCGTGCCGGGGACGTACGACCCGGTGACACCGGCGATGGTCCGCGCCATCCGGCGGACCGTCGCCGCCCTGCGCGAGGCGGGCGGCGCCGGCCTGGGCATCAACCGGCACGGCGATCTGAGTCCGACCGACTGCCCGGGCCAGCTCGCCCCGTACGTGCGCGACGGCTCCTTCGATCCCCGCCGCTGACGCTCCCCGGGGCGGGCCGGCCCGCGCGCCGCGCTACGCCCCGCAGGCGCCCGCCGCGCCCGTGTGGAGGGCGAGCGCGGTGTTGACGCCGAGGGTCGCGGTGAGCCGTCCCGAGCCGTCGACCGTCATGGTCCTGCCGCTCTGCACGTCGCAGTAGTCGCCCGGTGCCAGCGACGTCTGGTACGTCCGGGTCAGCTCGGACTGTTCGTGGTTGATGGCCACGAAGCCCTGGCCTCCCCGCCCGAAGGCGATGGCGTCGCCGCCGTTGTCCCACCAGTCGGTGACGGGCTGGCCGTCGGTGGCGTTGCGGAAGGCCACCATGGACGCGATCTCGGGCCAGGCGTGCTGACAGCGCCAGCCGTCCTGGTAGCAGGCGCCCACGTCGCCGTTGTTCGGCGGGCCGGCGTCGTGGCTGGAGAAGTCGTAGCCCGAGTGGACGTCCGGTGAGCCGTACGGCCAGGCGAGCATGAAGACGTGGGCGAGGGTGTAGTCCGCGCCGTTGGTGTAGTTGAGGGTGGAGCCGTTGCGTTCGGTGTCGTGGTTCGCGACGAAGACGGCCGCGCCGCCGCCGGGGAGGTAGCCCCAGCCCTCGCCGTAGTTCCTGAGGTAGGCGAGGTTCTCGTTCTGGAAGACCCGCTTGAGGTCGAAGGCGTAGCGGAACTCCTGCACGTCCCCGACGCCGGTGTACTCGCCGGACTGGACGGCCTCGCCCGCGCCGTGGATGACCTCCTGCTTCCAGTAGACGTTCCCGCCGTTGACGCGGGCCCTGATGCCGGCGAGGTCGTTCGCGGACATGTGCTTGGCGGCGTCGATCCGGAAGCCGGCCACGCCCATGGCGAGGAGGTCGTTCATGTAGTCGGCGATGGTCTGCTGCACGTACGGGCTGCCCGTGTCGAGGTCGGACAGGCCGACGAGCTCGCAGTTCTGGACGTTGTCGCGGTTGCCGTAGTCGTTGATCTCGCTGCGGCAGCCGTGGAAGTCGCCGTCGCCGTAGGGCACGGCCGGGTATCCGTACTTCGTGTACGAGGAGCCGCCGGTCCCGGTGCCGGAGCCGGCGGTCATGTGGTTGATCACGGCGTCGACGACGACGCCGACGCCCGCGTCGGCGCAGGTGTCGACCATGTTCTGGAACTGCTGGCGGTTGCCCAGCCTGCCGTTGATCTCGTAGCTGACGGGCTGGTACTGGGTCCACCACTGGCCGCCCTGGATGTGTTCCTGTGGCGGTGAGACCTGCACGTAGCCGTATCCGGCGGGGCCGAGGCGGTCGGTGCACTCGCGGGCGACGGAGTCGAAGGTCCAGCTGAAGAGCACGGCGGTGACGTCCCGGTTCCCCGGGGGTGCCGCCTCGGCCGACGAGGACGGCTGTAGGGCGGTCAACGTCACCGCGGCGGACGCGGCGACCGCGAGACCCGCGAGGGTCCCGCCGAGTCGTCGTGAACGCGACATGGCGCCTCCTGATGGTGATGTGGGGGTGGGGGGTGTTCGGACCAGCGAAGAGGCCACGCGCCATGACTCTTGCTGCAATTTCTTGCATGCCTGGTGCACCACAGACCGTAGGACGACTCGGTAACACGGTCAAGGCTCCCGGCACACCCGGAAGTTCCCCGCCATCCGCCCCGTTGGTATGGCCTGATCGGGCACACGGATGCCGCAACAACTTGCGCAACCTCTTACACGCCGCGGCCCGCACTGCTAGCTTGCGACCCGCCCCCGGTCGGCCGCGGGCCGGTCCGGCCCCACGCGCCCGGCCGGCCGGGGACGCTGTCCGGAGGACTCCCGCCCCGCGCCACCGCCGCCGGAACCCACGGCGCGGGGACCTCCGTTCTCAGCCCGCGATCCTCGCCCGCAGGCGGTCGCTCAGCACGACGTCGTGCCGCAGCCGCTCCAGCTCCCCCGCGTCCACGTCCACGCCCCGCCCCCTCAGGACGCCGGCCAGGAACCCCCAGTGTCCGGCCGCCATCCGCTCGTGCGTCTCGCCCTCGACCGGCTCGTCCGGCCCGACCACCACGCGGGCCGTCTCCTCGATCTCCTCGACCGAGACGAACGCCCCGATGTCCCCGTCGTCGCCGCTCAACCAGGAGCTCCAGCCCCGGTCGTCGAGCAGCACCACGGAGCGGCCGTCCGCGAGGACCGTCTCCAGGCGTGCCGACACCGAGAGCTCCCTGGGGCCGGCCGCCTCGCCGTCGAGGTCGACGTGCGTCACCAGCCGCACCACACCCGTCATGCCGCCCCCTTCCCTGGCCCGCGTCGACGCCCTCGCGCGCACGGCCACGATAGCGACCGGGCCCTTCCTAGACCTTGCGGGCGAGCAGGTGGACCTCACGGAACTGCCGTCGGTCCGTGGGCTCGGGCTCGCGGACCATCCGGGCCACCTCGGCCAGCCCGGAGGCGCGCAGCAGCGCGGCGAGGTGGTCAGGCCACCACCGATAGGCCGGCGCGACGGTGTGGTCGAAGACCTGCGTCGGGTGAGACGGGTCGTCGCTGGCCGAGAAGGCGAGCAGAAGGTGGCCGCCAGGCGCCAGCACGCGATGGAACTCCGTGACGATGGCGGGGAGTTCCGGCGGCGGGGTGTGGATGACGGACCAACGGGAGAGGACGCCGCCCAGCACGCCGTCGGCGATGTCCAACGCGGCCATCGAACCCACGTCGAACCGCGGGCCCGGGTAGGCGCGTCGGGCCAGCTCGATCATCGCGGGAGAGGCGTCGACGCCCCAGGCCGTCAGCCCCACCTCCTCCAGCCAGGCGGTGACATGGCCAGGGCCGCACCCCAGATCCGCGACCCGAGCTTCCCCGCTTCCACGCACCACCTCGGCGAAGGCACCCAGGAACGCCCGCTCCAGCGGCCTCTCGCGCAGCGTGTCGCGGAACGTCTCGGCATACGTGAGGGCCACCGCGTCGTAGGCCTCGCGGGTGGCGGTGAGGGCATCGTGTTCGACCATGCCCGCGACAGTAGCTCCTGCCCGCCGGGGCGAGCCGCTCACCCGGACGTCCCCCGCCCGGCCCGCCCGGCCCGCCGGGCACGGCTCTCGCCCGGGGAGCGGGCGAGCGGATCAGGCGGCGGGGGCCGGGGCCTGGGCGGTGGAGCCGCGGACGACGAGTTCGGGCTGGAAGACGAACTCCGTGTGGTGGACGTGGTTGCCCGCGACCTCCTCCAGGAGGGAGCGGACGGCGGCGGACGCCATGGCGCGGACGGGCTGGCGCAGGGTGGTGAGGGGCGGGTCGGTGAAGGCGACGAGGTCGGAGTCGTCGTAGCCGACGACGGAGACGTCCTCGGGGACCCGCAGGCCCCGGTGGCGGACGGCGCGGATGGCGCCGAGGGCCATCATGTCGCTGCCGCAGACCAGGCCGGTGCAGCCGGCGTCGAGGAGGGAGGAGGCGGCGGCCTGGCCGCCCTCGACGGAGAAGAGGGTGTGGTGGACCGTGGCGTCGAGGTCGAGGGCGGTGGTCTCGGCGTGGAAGCCGTCGAGCTTGCGCTGGACGGGGACGAAGCGGTCGGGTCCGACGGCCAGGCCGATCCGCCGGTGTCCCAGCGCGCTCAGGTGGCGGACGGCGATGCGGGTGGCCGCCGCGTCGTCCGGGGAGACGAACGGGGCCTTGATGTCCGGGTGGTAGCCGTTGATGCAGACGAACGGCACGCCGCGGCCGTTCAGACGGGCGTAGCGGGAGGGGTCGGCGGTGGTGTCGGCGTGCAGGCCGGACATGAAGACGATGCCGGTGACGCCGTGGTCGACCAGCTGCTCGACGAGCTCGTCCTCCGTGGTGCCGCCCGGCGGCTGGGTGCCCAGCAGCGGGGTGTACCCGTGGGCGACCAGCTCCTGCTCGATGACCTGGGCGAACGCGGGGAATATGGGGTTGGTCAGCTCCGGTATGACCAGCCCGATGAGCCCCGCGCTGCGCTGACGCAGCCTCACCGGGCGCTCGTAGCCGAGGAGGTCGAGCGCGGCGAGGACCTTCTGGCGGGTGGCGGCGGCCACGCCCGCCTTGCCGTTGAGCACCCGGCTGACCGTGGCCTCGCTGACGCGGGCCGCTGGGCGATGTCGGCAAGGCGGGCGGGGCCGCCCGTCGCGCTGGGGTGTGAGACTGTGTCGCCCGAGGTCACGCCGCCCACCATACGGTGGTGTCGGCGGGGAGGGCCGCGCCGCCGGCGTGGGGGCCGCTGGCGATCAGGGGGCGGGCGGTGTCGTCCAGCAGCGAGGGGGGCAACGCGATCTCGCGGTCGGTGGTGTTGGTGACGCAGGTGAGGGTCGTGGAGTCGGCGGCCCGGCGTCGGAAGGCGAGCACGCCGTCGGGGGCGTCGAGCCACTCGACGTGGTCCCCGGCGCCGAGGGCCGGGTGCTGCCGGCGCAGTGCGAGGGCGGCGCGGTAGAACTCCAGCGTGGAGTCGGGATCGCCGGTCTGGCTCGCCACGGACAGCTCGCCCCAGCCGGCGGGCTGCGGCAGCCAGCTGCCGCCCTCGCCGAAGCCGTAGGAGCGGCCCACGGGCGTCCAGGGGATCGGGACGCGGCAGCCGTCGCGCAGGCCGTCCTGTCCCTCGGCCTCCGCGCCGGGAGCGCCGGCGGCCGCGGCGGCCGCGGCGGCCCCGGCAGCGGCCACACGGCGCAGGAAGGCGGGGTCCTGCCGGACCTCGTCGGGGAGTTCGACGACCTCCGGGAGGCCGAGTTCCTCGCCCTGGTAGAGGTAGGCGGAGCCGGGCAGCGCCAGCATGAGCAGCGTCGCGGCGCGGGCGCGCGCGAGGCCGCCGCCGAGGCGGGTGCGGTGGCGGACGACGTCGTGGTTGGACAGGACCCAGGTGCTCGGGGCGCCCACGGGGCGCATCGAGTCGAGCGACTCGTCGACGGCGGCCCGCAGCGCCTCGGCGTTCCACTCCGTGGTGAGGTAGTGGAAGTTGAACGCCTGGTGGAGCTCGTCGGGCCGGACGTAGAGCGCGGTGCGCGCGGCGTTCGGGGTCCACGCCTCGGCGACGCCGACGCGCTGGCCCGGGTACTCGTCGAGGATCGTGCGCCAGGACCGGTAGATCTCGTGGACGCCGTCCTGGTCGAAGAAGGGCAGGGTCTGGGTGCCGAGGAGCTTCAGCTGTCCGGTGTGGCCCATGTCGGGCAGCCCCGCCGCCTTGACCAGGCCGTGGGCGACGTCGATGCGGAAGCCGTCGACGCCCATGTCCAGCCAGAAGCGCAGCAGCGACCGGAACTCGTCGTGGACCGCCGGGTTGTCCCAGTTGAGGTCGGGCTGCTGGGGGGCGAACAGGTGCAGGTACCACTCGCCGGGGGTGCCGTCGGGGTTGGTGGTGCGGGTCCAGGCGGGTCCGCCGAAGATGGACTCCCAGTCGTTGGGGGGCCGCTCACCGTCGGCGCCGAGTCCGGGGCGGAAGTGGTAGCGCTCGCGCAGCGGCGATCCCGGGCCCTCGCGCAGCGCGCGCTGGAACCACTCGTGCTGGTCGGAGGAGTGGTTCGGGACGAGGTCGACGATGATGCGCAGGCCGAGCTCGTGGGCGTCCCGGATGAGGGCGTCGGCGTCGTGGAGGTCGCCGAACATGGGGTCGATGGCGCGGTAGTCGGCGACGTCGTAGCCGGCGTCGGCCTGGGGTGAGGCGTAGAAGGGGCTCAGCCACACGGCGTCGACGCCGAGGCGGGCGAGGTGGGGCAGGCGCTGGCGGATGCCGGGCAGGTCGCCCATGCCGTCGCCGTTGCCGTCGGCGAAGGAGCGCGGATAGACCTGGTAGATGACGGCGTCGCGCCACCAGTCGGCCGGCGGTCGGCCGTTGGCCGAGGGGTCCGCGGCGGGGGCCGTCGTCGGCGTCGCGTCCGTCGTCTGCGTCGTCTGCGTCGTCTGCGGCTGGGTGGGGTCGGCGAGATGCTGGGTCATGTCGTCCCTGGGAAGGTGATGGTCGCGGTCGCTGACGTCAGGCGGTCACGCCTTGGTGGCGCCCGTGGTGAGTCCGGACTGGAGGTGCCGCTGCGCGTACCCGAAGACGACGATCGCGGGCACGGCGATGAGCACCGCGGCGGCCGTCATCAGGTGCCAGTCCTGGGTGTGCTGGTTGACGAAGGTCTGGAGGCCCCCGGCGAGGGTGAGGTTCTCCTCGCCGGTCAGGAACGCCGTGGCGAAGGCCACCTCGGCCCAGGCCGTGACGAAGGTGAAGAAGCCGGTGACCGCCAGGCCCGGCCGGGCCAGCGGCATGATCAGCCGCCAGAAGGTGCCGAACGGGGAGAGGCCGTCGACGCGTCCCGACTCGTCGATCGAGATGGGGATGGTGTCGAAGAAGCCCTTCATCAGCCACGCGCACAGCGGCACGGCGATCGTCAGGTAGGTGACGATGAGCGCGACGGGCTGGTTGAGGATGCCGTAACGCGACATGAGGTTGTACAGCGGCACGATGAGCACGGCCATGGGGAACATCTGCGTGATCAGCAGGACCCACATCAGCGCGCGCATGCCGGGGAAGCGGAAGCGGCTGAGGGCGTAGCCGGTGGTCGAGGAGATCAGCACGCCGATGACGGTGGTGGAGACCACGACGAACAGCGAGTTGCCGAACCAGCTCAGGAACTCGGTGTCGTTGATGACGTGGTCGTAGTTGTCGAGGCTGAAGTCGGAGACCAGGGAGAGGGTGAAGGTGTCGGCCTTCGGCTTGAAGGAGGTCACCAGCAGCCAGAAGGGCGGGAAGACAGCGATGAACGCGGCGGTCAGCAGCGCGGCGTGGAGGCCGATGGAGGCCAGCGGGCCGCGTTCGCCGCGGCGGCGGACCTTCCGGCCCCTGCCGCCCCCGCCCCCGCGGCCGGGGCCGTGGCCCCGACCGGGGCCGCCGGTCAGCTCGTCGGCGCGGCCCTGGCGCGTCCTGGTCCTGGTCTGGTCGGTCGTGGTCGCCATCGTCACCACACCTCTCCCTGCCGGCGGAGCACCCTGCGGTAGGAGATCGCGAAGAGGACCAGGAGCAGCAGGATCAGCACGCCCCAGGCCGCGGAGTTCGCGAAGTCGCGGGGGCTGGTGACGAAGGCGAGTCGGTACGCCTCGGTCACCAGGATGTCGGTGGCTCCCGCGGGACCGCCACGGGTCAGCAGGAAGATCACCGGGAACATGTTGAAGGTCCAGATGGTGCTGAGCAGCACCACGGTCATGCTGACCGAGCGGACGCCGGGCAGCGTGATGTTGGTGAAGCGCTGCCAGGGGCCGGCGCCGTCCATCTCCGCCGCCTCGTACAGGTCGGGCGGGATGGACTGGAGGGCGCCCAGCATCGCCATGAGCATGAACGGCACGCCGAGCCAGACGTTGACCGCGATCACGGCGACCTTGGCCCAGGTGGGGTCGGACAGCCAGGCGACGCCGTCGATGCCGCGGCCGTCGAGGAGGCTGTTGAGGATGCCGTTGCGCTCGTTGTAGAGCATCCGCCAGGCGAAGACCGAGACGAACGCGGGGATCGCCCACGGCAGGATCAGCGCCATGCGGTAGACGGTGCGCCCGCGGAAGGTGCGGTTGAGCATGACGGCGAGGGTGAGGCCGATGAGGAAGGTGATCGCGACGCACGCCACCGTCCACAGCACGGTCCAGCCCAGCCGGTCCCAGAAGTCGTCGTCGGTGAGGATGTCGCGGTAGTTCTCCAGGCCCACCCACTCGTAGGTGGCCGGGATCTTGTTGACCCCGATCTGCCGCTCGACGTTGGCCTCGTCGGCGTTGGTCAACGACAGGTACACGCCGCGGACCAGGGGCCAGCCGATGATGGCCGCCACGACGAGGATGACCGGGGAGATCATCGCCCAGGCGTACCAGTGACGGCTCAGGGCGAGCCGCAGCCGGCCGGCGGGGCCCTTCCCGGGGGCC
The DNA here is from genome assembly GCF_052245655.1 of Streptomyces sp. 4N509B. Classification (NCBI taxonomy): domain Bacteria; kingdom Bacillati; phylum Actinomycetota; class Actinomycetes; order Kitasatosporales; family Streptomycetaceae; genus Streptomyces; species Streptomyces sp. 4N509B. Next base: position 273,356 of record NZ_JBQQBZ010000004.1, on the reverse strand, counting down.
CGGGCCGGGCGCCGCGCGCCGGGGCCACCCGGCCGCCGCCCGGAGGCCCCGGCCCCGCCGCCGTGGGCGGGGCCGGTGGCGTCAGGGTCGGGGGCGCCGGGCGTGCCGGGGGCGGCGACCGCGCCGGGAGGTCCAGCGGCCGGGCTCGTGGTGGGTCGGCCCTCGCCGCCGGGCTCCAGGGCCGCCGTCCTGCGCGGCTCCGGGCTCCCGGGGCCGCCCCCGGGGTTCACCGCGTCGGGCGTGTCCGCATCAGCTGCCATGTCTCGGCCCTCCTGTCACCCTCCGTGTCCTTCCTGGGCGCGCCGCGTCACTTCCAGTCTTCGAGCAGCTCGCGGTACTCGTCGCCGGCGCTGCCCGCCGCCTCCTCGGGCGACGCGGAGCCGGTGAGCATGGCCTCGATGGCGACCTCCAGCGGCTCGAAGAGGGACTGGGCCTGCGGGATCCAGGGACGCTCGTGCGCCACGTCCACGGCGGGCTTGAAGAACTGCACCATCTCGTTGTCCTGGACCGAGGGGGCCTCGTAGACGGAGGCGCGGGTCGGCAGCAGGCTGAGCTCCTCGGTGATCCGCTGCTGGGTCTTGGCGGAGCTCATGTACTTCACGAACTCGAAGGAGGCGTCGGCCTCGGGGGTGCCGGCGTAGACGCCGTAGTTCCAGCCGCCCTGGGGGGCCGCCTGCTGGGCGCCGCCGGCGGGGACGGGCGCGACGCCGAGGTCGTCGCCGAGGGCGGCGGTGGCGTCGGCGATGGCCCAGGGGCCGTTGACCATCATGGCCACCTCGCCGTCGGCGAAGGCGGACATCATGTTCTCCCAGCCGTCGCTGGTGTCGGTGATGCCGGCGCCGGACTCGATGAGTTCCTGCATCTGGGTGAACGCGGCCACGCCGGCCTCGTTGTCGATCGTGACCGTCTGGGCCTCGGCGTCGACCATGTCGCCGCCCTCGCCGTAGAGGAACGGCAGGAACCAGTACGGGTCGTCGCCGCGCACGTACATCGGGGTGGCGCCGACCTCGTCGAACGCCTCGCGGGAGTTCCGCACGTCCTGAAGGGTCTCGGGGACCTCGACGTTCGCCTCCCGGAGCAGCTGCTCGTTGTAGAAGAGGGCGAGGGTGTCGATCACCTGCGGCACGGCGTAGGTCTGGCCCTCGTACTGGGTGGAGGCCCAGGCCTGGTCCAGGAAGTCGTCCTGGTTGTCCAGGGCGGCGGTGTCGTCGAGTGGGTAGAGGTATCCCAGGCTGGCGAAGTCGGCGACCCAGGCGACCTCGGTGCGCATCACGTCGGGCGCCTCGTTGGCGCCGGCGGCGTTCTTGAAACGGTTCTCCGCGTCGTCGAAGCCGATGTTGACGTAGTCGACGGTGACGCCCGGGTGAAGCTCCTGGAAGTCCTCGGCGACGGCCTGGAAGACCTCGGCCTCGGTCTCGTTGGAGGTGTCCCAGAAGGTGACCGTGCCGGAGAGCTCGCCGTCCTGGCCACCGCCCCCACCGCCGCCGTCCCCGTCATCCCCGCCGCAAGCCGTTGCCGTAAGAGCCAGAGCGGCTACCACGGCCGCCGTCGTCCCTATGCTGCGCCGCATGTGAACTCCTTCAAGCGATTCACCCGATATGAGGGGCTTAATCCACCCTATGCGCCACACCCCTGCGGCGCCGGACTGAGGAGGAACGTAACAGCGAGGCCAAAGCTTGGAAAGACCTTGCGGTAAATTTCTGCAAGAGTGGCGAGCATCTCAGTACACTTTCCCCTCCGCCGTGGGCAGCGCGCGGCACGCCGGGTACAGTCCGAAGCTGTGACCGCACGGCTTGCTGACATCGCAGCTCAGGCGGGGGTCAGCGAGGCGACCGTCAGCCGGGTGCTGAACGGCAAACCGGGAGTCGCCGCACCCACCCGCGAATCCGTCCTGACGGCGCTCGACCTCCTGGGGTACGAGCGCCCCGCCCGGCTCCAGAAGCGCAGCGCCGGCCTCGTGGGCCTGATCACCCCCGAGCTGGAGAACCCGATCTTCCCGGCGTTCGCCCAGGTCATCGGGCAGGCGCTCACCCGTCAGGGGTACACCCCCGTCCTCGCCACCCAGACCCCGGGCGGCTCCACCGAGGACGAGCTGACCGGCATGCTCGTCGAGCGCGGCGTCGCCGGCATCATCTTCATCTCCGGCCTCCACGCGGACACCACCGCCGACATGGCGCGCTACGAGCGGCTGCGCGGCAAGGGCGTGCCGTTCGTGCTGGTCAACGGCTTCTCGCCGAAGGTCCGCGCCCCCTTCGTCTCCCCCGACGACCGGGCCGCGATGCGGCTGGCCATCACCCACCTGGCCTCCCTGGGCCACCGCAGGATCGGGCTGGCGCTCGGGCCGGCGCGCTTCGTGCCGGTGCGCCGCAAGATCGAGGGGTTCCTGGGGGCGGTGCGCGAGCACCTCGGGACCGCGGGACAGGAGGCGGAGAGCCTCGTCGAGCACTCGCTGTTCACCCTGGAGGGCGGCCAGGCCGCGGCGAGCGCGCTGCTGGCGCGGGGCTGCACGGCCGTGGTCTGCGCCAGCGACATGATGGCCCTGGGAGCGATCCGCGCGGCGCGGCAGCTGGGGCGGTCGGTGCCGGCGGACTGCTCGGTCATCGGCTTCGACGACTCCCCGCTGATCGCCTTCACCGACCCACCCCTGACCACGATCCGGCAGCCGGTCACCGCGATGGGCCAGGCCGCCGTGCGCGCCCTGCTGGAGGAGATCGGGGGCACCCCGACCCCCCACAGCGAGTTCGTCTTCATGCCGGAGCTGGTGGTCCGCGGCTCGACGGCCGCCGCGCCACCGACACCCCCGGCCCCGATCCCCACCGCCCCGTAGCCGAGGGCGGCGTGTGCCGTGAGGGCGGCTCGGGGTCGGCGGCGCGAGGAGGTGGGGGATATACCGGGGCGAAGACCCGACCATGGGATGATCAATCGGTTGTCAGTGCTCTGGCAGACTATGGCCACATGGGGGCAGTCAGCGTCAGGCCGAAGGAAGATCACCGAGGGAGCGCGGCGGGCGTCGTGACCGGTCAGGATACGGAGACACCGACGACGTCAGCACCCACCGGTCAGGCCACGACGCGCCGACGCTGGGCGCCCCGGCGTCCCAGGCTCTGGTTCGAGCTGATGCTGATCGCCGTCAGTTACGGCACGTACTCGGTCATCAGGAACGCCGCCCCCGACCGCGTCGAGCAGGCCCAGGACAACGCGCGCTGGATCTGGGACCTCCAGGACACCCTGGGGCTGGCCTTCGAGCGCTCGGTGAACCACGCCGTCGAGGGCGTCACGTGGCTCGTCGTGACGATGAACTACTACTACGCCACGCTCCACTTCGTCGTGACGATCGCCGTCCTGGTGTGGCTCTTCCGCGGCCACCCGGGCCGGTACGGGGCGGTGCGGCTGGTGCTCTTCGCCACCACGGGGGTGGCCCTCGTCGGGTACTACTTCTATCCCCTGGCGCCGCCGCGCCTCATGGAGGGGATGGACTTCATCGACACCGCCTCCGTGCACCACACGTGGGGCTCGCTCTCGGCCGAGGGCACGGCGATGGCGTCGGTGTCGAACCAGTACGCCGCGATGCCGTCGATGCACATCGGCTGGTCGCTGTGGTGCGGCGTCACGATAGCCGTCCTGGCGAGGCCGCTGTGGCTGAAGGCCCTGGGGGTGCTGTACCCGGCGGTCACGCTCGTCGTCATCGTCGCGACCGCGAACCACTTCTGGCTCGACGCGGTGGGCGGCATGCTCTGCCTCGGCTTCGGGTACGGCGTGGCCTGGCTGTGGTTCGGGCGGTTCTGTTACCGGCTGCCGCGGGAGCTGGCGGCGGAGCCAGGCTCGGTCGCGGCGGGCGCGGGCGCGGGCGCGGGTCGGGGCCGCCGGGGCACGGGCACGGACGCGGGCGCTGCCGGCCCGGGTGAGGGCGAGGGTGAGGACACGGGAGACGGCCGCGGGGGCGGCGGTGCCGTGGCACCACGGGCGTCGTAGCGGCACGGACTCGTAGCGCACGGACCTCGTGGCGCACGGTCGTCCTGCGCGGAGGCTTAACAGGTCGGCCTGTGGTTGCTACGGTCCCCTCAGCGTTTGGGAGCGCTCCCATGCCCCGGTCCGACGATCACCGAAGGAGATGTGGCGGAAGTGAGGCTCTCCCTCAGAAGGACGACGTGGCGAGTCCTGGCGGGCGTGGCCGCGGTGCTCGCGCTGATGACCACGGTCAGCACGAACAGCGCGCAGGCCCACGGCGCGATCAGCGACCCACCGTCGCGGGTCTACGGCTGCTACGAGCGCTGGGCCGGCGACTGGCAGAACCCGGCCATGGCCCAGGAAGACCCCATGTGCTACCAGGCGTGGCAGGCCGACCCCAACGCCATGTGGAACTGGAACGGCCTGCTCCGCGACGGCGTCGGCGGCAACTACCAGGCCGCCGTCCCCGACGGCACGCTCTGCAGCGGCGGGAACACCGCCGGCGGACGGTACGCCGCGCTCGACGAGCCCGGCCCGTGGCAGGCCAAGGACGTGTCGAACACGTTCACCATGAACCTGCTCGACAACTCCCACCACGGCGCCGACTTCATCCGGGTGTACGTGACCAAGCAGGGCTTCGACCCGACCACCCAGCGACTGGGCTGGGGCGACCTCGAACTGGTCACCGAGGTCGGTCCGATGCCGACCAGCCCCACCACCCCGTTCCAGGTGTCCGCGCCGGGCCGGACCGGTCACCACGTCGTCTACACCATCTGGCAGGCCAGCCACCTCGACCAGTCGTACTACCACTGCACCGACGTCAACTTCACCGGCTGACCCGACACCGCGGGAGCAGCGTGAGCCGAGGGCCGGGGCCGGGGCCGCCCCGGCCCTCAGCGCGACCCCTCAGCGCGGCCCCTAGCGTGGTGCTGGCGGCCGGGGCGTCGGCGGGCGTCCACCACGGACCCGCCCCCGCGCGCGCCCCGGCCCTCGCGCCCCGGCCTGTTCGATCTGTCCGACCCGTCCCGACACGCCCGAGGGCGCATGCGCCCTCGGGGGCTGGCAAACGATCCCCGGCGGGCTCGCGACGCCTGCCGCTCCACCGCTCCCCTCCCCCGGACCTCCGGGACGGGACGGAGTCCCCGCCGCCGAGCGGCGTGCGGGAGAGGCCACGGGGAGCCGCCCCGGCAGCCCTCAGGCCCCGTCGTAGAACAGTCGCTCCACGACGGCGCGGGCCCGGCGCGTCGTGCGCCGGTAGTCGTCGAGCATGTGGCCGCTGCTGCCGGTGTCCTGCTGGCGCGCCGCGCCCGGCTCGTACCCGAGGTACCGGGCGGTCGCGGCCAGCTCCCGCGGGTCGGTGGGGAAGGTGTCCAGCGCCCGGCCGCGCACCAGCATCGCCGCGTTGCGCACCCGGGAGGCCAGCACCCACGCCTCGTCGAGGACGGCCGCGTCGTCCGCGTCGAGGAGGCCGGCGGCCGCCGCGGCGGCCAGGGCGGGACGGGTGCGGGTGGTGCGCAGGGCCGGCACCCGCCCGGCGTGGCGGAGCTGGAGGAGCTGCACGGTCCACTCGATGTCGGACAGGCCGCCCCGGCCGAGCTTGGTGTGGGTGGTGGGGTCGGCTCCGCGGGGCAGCCGCTCGGCCTCCATGCGGGCCTTGAGGCGGCGGATCTCGCGGACCGCCGACTCCGTCAGGCCGTCCTCGGGGTACCGCAGCGGGGCGATCAGTTCGACGAAGCGCCGCCCGAGCTCCGCGTCGCCGGCCACGGGCTCCGCGCGCAGCAGCGCCTGGCTCTCCCACACCAGTGACCAGCGGCGGTAGTACGCGGCGTAGCCGCTGAGGGTGCGGACCAGGGGGCCGTTCCTGCCCTCCGGCCGCAGCGCGGTGTCGACCAGCAGCGGCGGGTCGACGCTGGGCAGCTGGAGGAGCCGGATCGTCTCGTTGGCCACGGCGAAGGCGGCCGGGCCGGCCGCCTCGTCCTCGCCGTCCTCCGGCTGGTGGACGAAGAGGACGTCGACGTCGGAGCCGTAGCTCAGCTCGTGGCCGCCGAAGCGGCCCATGGCGATGACGGCCAGGCGGGTGGGCAGCCGCGTCTGGCCGGTGGCGGCGAGGCGGGCCTCGGTGGCGGCGCGGAGCGCGCCCGCCAGGGTGGCGGCGTTGAGGTCGGTGAGGGCGTCGCCGACGCGGTCGAGGACCGTGCCGGGGGCCTCGAAGGCCGGGGTGCCCTCGGGGGCGTAGGCGCCGACGATGTCGGCCGCCGCGGTGCGGAACAGCTCGCGCCGGCGCACGCCGCGGGCGACGGTCACCGCGTGTCCCGGGGTGTCGGCGCGGCCGACGGCGGCCAGCACCTCCGCGTCGAGCGCGGCGCGGCCGCGGGGCGTGAGCCCGGCCGGGTCGCCGAGCAGCGCGACGGCCTCCGGGGCGCGCAGCAGCAGGTCGGGGGCGAGGCGGCCGGCGGACAGCACGCGGGCGAGGTTCTCGGCGGCGGCGCCCTCGTCGCGCAGCAGCCGCAGGTACCAGGGGGTGGTGCCGAGGGCGTCGGAGACCTTGCGGAAGCCGAGGAGCCCGGCGTCGGGGTCGGCCGAGTCGGCGAACCGGTCCAGCAGCACGGGCAGCAGCGTCCGCTGGATCGCCGCCTTGCGGCTGACGCCCGAGGTCAGGGCCTTCAGGTGGCGCAGGGCCGCGGCCGGGTCGGCGTAGCCGAGGGCTTCGAGCCGCTCGCGGGCCGCCTCGGGCCCGAGGCGGGCCTGGCCGGCCTCCAGGCGGGCGACGGCGTCGAGCAGCGGGCGGTAGAAGAGCTTCTCGTGGAGCCGGCGGACGGCGGCGGTGTGACGCCGCCAGGCGGCCGTCAGCTCCTGGACGGGCTCGCCGGTGAGGCCGAGGGAGCGGCCGAGGCGCCGCAGCTCGGCGGCGTCGGTGGGCATCAGGTGGGTGCGGCGCAGCCGGTGGAGCTGTATGCGGTGCTCGACGGTGCGCAGGAAGCGGTAGGAGGCGTCGAGCGAGGCGGCGTCCCTGCGGCCCACGTAGCCCCCGGCGGCGAGCGCGTCGAGGGCGTCGAGGGTGGTGGCGTGGCGCAGTTCGGGATCGGTCCGGCCGTGGACGAGTTGGAGGAGCTGGACGGCGAACTCGACGTCACGCAGCCCGCCGGGCCCGAGCTTCAGCTCGCGCTCGACGTGGGCGGCGGGGATGGAGCTCTCGACGCGGCGGCGCATGCGCTGCACGTCGGGGACGAAGTTGTCCCGCTCGGCGGCCCGCCACACCAGGGGGGCGACGGCCGAGCAGTAGTCCGCGCCGAGGGCGGCGTCGCCGGCGACGGCGCGTGCCTTCAACAGGGCCTGGAACTCCCAGGTCTTGGCCCAGCGCTGGTAGTACGCGAGGTGGCTGACGAGGGTGCGGACCAGGGGCCCGTTCCTGCCCTCGGGCCGCAGGCCGACGTCGACGGGCCAGATGGTGCCCTCGGCGGTGGTGTCGGAGCAGATCCGCACGAGGGCGGCGGCCAGGCGCGTCGCGGCCTGGAGGGCGGGGCCCTCGGCGTCCTCGCCGGCGCCGGCCGGCGGCTCCGCGACGAAGATCACGTCCACGTCGGAGACGTAGTTGAGCTCCCGGCCGCCGCACTTGCCCATGCCGATGACGGCGAGCCGGCAGGCCGCCGCGTCGTCCGGGGCCTGGGCCTCGGCGATGCGCAGCGCGGCGCGGAGGGTGGCGGTGGCGAGGTCGGCGAGGGCGGCGGCGGTCTCGGCGAAGCCGACGGAGCCCGTGGTGTCGCGGGCGGCGATGCCGAGCAGGGCCCGCCGGTAGAGGACGCGCAGCGCGTCGGGGTCGGCGGCCTCGGCCAGCGCGTCGTCGAAGACGCCGGCGTCCGGGTGGTCGGGCGCGTTCGGGTGCGTCGGGCGCCGCCGGCCGGCGGCATCCTCGGCCGGGGAGCCGGCCGACGGGTCGGTGGTGGCCGACGGGTCGGCGACCGGCGGGGCGGTGGCCGACGGGTCGGGAGCCCGCCAGTGGTCGGGGTGGCGGGCGAGGTGGTCCGCGAGGCCCTCGGAGGCGCCGAGGACGGCCAGCAGCCCGTCGCGGAGCCCTCCCCCGGCCCGGAGCGCCGCCACGAGCGCGGCCCGCTCGCGGGGCGGCTGGGCCTCGGCGAGCCGCGCGAGGCCGCGGAGGGCGAGGTCGGGGTCGGCGACGCGGCCGAGGGCGTCGATCAGCCCGGCGTCGGCCGAGCCGCGCAGCGCGTCCCCGTCCAGCAGCCGCTCGGCGGCGGCGGGATCGTCGAACCCGTGCCGCAGCAGCCGACCGAACCTGCTGTCCCGTCGGCCCTCCACCGGCACCCGCCCTGTCTCCTCTGCCACGGGCCTCGCGCCCGTGGCGGCCGTCGCGGCGCTCGCGCGCCGCCTCACCTGGCCGAGACTAGCCGAGCGCCCCGCGACGCGGCTCGCACCACGTGCGCTCCGCGAGCGCCCCGGGCTACAGGGCGGGGAGGTTCTTGCGCAGCTCGAACGGCGTGACCTCGGAGCGGTACTCCTCCCACTCCTGCCGCTTGTTGCGCAGGAAGAAGTCGAAGACGTGCTCGCCGAGCGTCTCGGCGACGAGCTCGCTGCGCTGCATCAGGGCGATCGCCTCGCCGAGGTTCTGCGGCAGCGGCTCGATCCCGAGCGCCCGCCGCTCGCGGTCGGTGAGGGACCAGACGTCGTCCTCGGCGCCCGGCGGCAGCTCGTAGCCCTCCTCGACGCCCTTCAGGCCGGCGGCCAGCAGCACGGCGTAGGCGAGGTAGGGGTTGGCGCCGGAGTCGAGGGAGCGGACCTCGATGCGGGTGGAGCCGATCTTGCCGGGCTTGTACATCGGCACGCGGATGAGGGCGGAGCGGTTGTTGTGGCCCCAGCAGATGTAGGACGGGGCCTCGCCGCCGGCGCCGGCCGTGCGCTGGGTGCCGCCCCAGATCCGCTTGTAGGAGTTGACCCACTGGTTGGTGACGGCCGAGATCTCCCCGGCGTGCCGGAGCAGGCCGGCGATGAAGGAGCGGCCGATCTTGGAGAGCTGGAACTCGGCGCCCGTCTCGTGGAAGGCGTTGCGGTCGCCCTCGAAGAGCGAGAGGTGGGTGTGCATGCCGGAGCCGGGATACTCCGAGAACGGCTTCGGCATGAACGTGGCCTGCACGCCCTGCTCCAGCGCCACCTGCTTCATCACCAGCCGGAACGTCATGATGTTGTCGGCCGTGGACAGGGCGTCGGCGTACCGCAGGTCGATCTCCTGCTGGCCCGGAGCGCCCTCGTGGTGGGAGAACTCCACGGAGATGCCCATCGACTCCAGCATGGTGATGGCCTGGCGCCGGAAGTCCATGCCGACGTTCTGCGGGGTGTGGTCGAAGTACCCGGAGGAGTCGGCGGGGGTGGGCCGGCTGCCGTCGACGGGCTTGTCGTTGAGGAGGAAGAACTCGATCTCGGGGTGGGTGTAGAAGGTGAAGCCGAGGTCGGAGCTCTTGGCGAGGGCGCGCTTGAGGACGTACCGCGGGTCGGCGAAGGAGGGGGAGCCGTCGGGCATCAGGATGTCGCAGAACATCCGCGCGGTGCCGGGTGACTCGGCGCGCCAGGGCAGGATCTGGAAGGTGCTGGGCGCCGGCTTCGCGATCATGTCGGACTCGTGGACCCGGGCGAAGCCCTCGATGGCGGAGCCGTCGAAGCCGATGCCCTCCTCGAAGGCCTGCTCCAGTTCGGCCGGGGCGACGGCGACGGACTTGAGGAAGCCGAGCACATCGGTGAACCACAGGCGCACGAACCGGATGTCGCGCTCCTCCAGCGTGCGGAGCACGAACTCCTGCTGCTTCTCCATAGTGAGCCATCCTCGCAGGCCGGGGTTTCCTGGGCGTTGCGCACCTCTCGCGGCGTGCGCCGGCGAGCGCACGCCCTCCCCCACATTGTGAGACACGGCGCCGGGTGCCGCCGTGTGTCGGGCCGGGGCCGGCCGTCGGCCCCCGGCGGAACTCGAAGGCGTTGGCCTCGGGCTGTATACCGCAGACGGACCCCGTTTGGGGGAGGTTTCGACAAGCGCCTGCGCGAAGGGGGCCACTCCCCCTACCCTTCCGTCACGTTGCGAGGTTTCTCCACTACTGCTGGTTGATCACCAGCGGTGGTGTACCGACGCCTCGCACGTGTCAGAGGCATACGCCCCTGCCGGAGGCATGGAGTCCGGCAGGACCGCCCGCAACCGCCACAGTGAGGATGCCCATGGTGCGAGCCGCTTCTTTACCGCGAGACCGACGCCCGGTCCCGGGCGCGGTGTGGTGGGTTCCACCCGCCCTGCTCGCCGTCGTCACGCTCGTCGCCACGGTCCTGGTCCCGGCGGACGCGCGGCTCGCGGCGGCGGCCTGTGGGGCGGTGGCGACGCTGGCCGTGGCGTCGATGGCGGGCGAGACCGTCCGGCGGGGCAGGACGGTCGCCCTGCTGCGGCGTCGGATCGAGGGCCACCTCTCGGAGACCGACCGGCTGGCGCGGGAGGTGTTGCCGGCCGTCATGACGCGGGCGCGTCGGCAGGTGGAGCTCACCAGGACGTTCGAGCCCGACCCCGCGTGCGAGCTGGACCCGCGGATGGTGGCGCGCCTGAACGCCGTGGTGTTCCGGGTGACGGACACGCTGTGCGAGATGGAGTTGCAGCGTGACTCCGGCAAGCACGCCATCGTCAACGTCGCCAACCGCATCCAGTCCGAGATCAACCGGATGCGGCAGGAGATCACGAGGATGCAGTTCCGGCACGGCGCGCCGGGCATGCTCAACGACCTGATGCGGGTGGAGCACGGCATCAACGTGGCGGGACGTTTCGCCGCGGGGCTCGCCGTCCTCGGCGGCGGCGGCCCGGTGCGGCGCTGGACGAACGCCGTCTCGCTCTACGACGTGATGCGCGCCGGCTCGGGCCCGATCAACGAGTACCTGCGGGTGGAGCAGCAGCGGGTCATCGAGGTCGGGGTACGGGGCGACGTGGTCGAGCCGCTCATCATCATCCTCGGCGAACTGCTGGACAACGCCACGCGGTACTCGCCGCCGACCTCCATGGTGATCATGAACTCGGAGGAGGTCGCGACCGGTGTCGAGGTCTCCGTGGAGGACAAGGGCACGGGGCTGACGGAGGAGAAGCGCCGCCGGGCGGAGTTCCTGCTCCACCAGGGCGTGGACGGCATCGACATGGAGGACCTCGGCGAGACCGCGCGGCTCGGCCTGCGCGTGGCGGGCATCCTCGCGAGCCAGATCGGCGCCCGCATCTCGCTGCGCCCCTCGACCTGCGACGGCGTGCGGGCCGTCGTCTTCGTCCCGCAGTCCCTGCTGGCCCCGGCCCCGCCGATGAAGGGCCCGGCGATCTACAACCCGCACCCGGCGATGGTGGAGACGGAGACGCCGCCGGCGCCGCGTCCCGGCACGTCCCCCCGGCGCTCCGCGCAGCCCTCGCGGTCCGCCCAGCCGCCGCGGTCCGCCCCACCCTCGCGGTCCGCGCGCCCCGCTCCCACGTACCCCACCGAGCCGGCCACCGACGAGCTGTACGAGTACGAGCGGGCCGCGAACGGGCTGCCGCAGCGCCGGCTGCGCCGGGCGTTGGAGAACCCGGTGCCGGGGGCGATGCCGCCGAGCCACCACATCCCGCCACGGCGGCCGGCCCCGGGGCGGCGGCCCCTGCCGCGGCGCCAGCCGGCCGCCGACCGGAGCGCGGTGCCCCCCGAGACGGGCGAGTGGGTGGAGGCGTTCTTCGCGGGTGTCGCGGAAGCCGACGCCCGGCGCGCCCCGTCGGCCCCTGAGGAGGCGGCGGGCGGGAGCGAGCCGGGCCAGGCGGGCGGTGAGGCGGCCGGAGACCCGGAGGGCCGGGCACGGCAGGTCGCCGACGCCGCCGAGGTCGGCGACGACGCCGCAGCCGCCGGAGTCGCGGAAGCCATGGGAGCCACCGAAGCCACGGGGGCCACGGGGGCCACCACCGCCGCGGACGCGGCACCCGGCGCGGCAGAGAGCAAGGAAGAGTGAGGCTGACGTGACACACCATCGGCTCAAGAACATGGACTGGCTGCTGCGGGACCTGGCCGCCACCGTTCCGACGATCCGGCACATCGTCGTGCTGACCTCCGACGGCCTGTGCATCGCACGGCACAGCACCGAGCGGGACAGCGCCGAGCGCATCGCGGCCGCCGCCTCCGGCGTCAGGAGCCTGGCCCAGTCCATCGCCGCGGAGCTCCCGCCCGAGGACCCGGACGAGCCCGGTCTCCCCGTCACCCCCGGCGTCCCGGACGACGGCGGCGTCCGTCTGGTGATCCTGCACCTGGCCGGCGGCTTCTTCTACCTGATGTCGGCCGGCGAGAAGTCCTACCTCGCGGTGACGGCGGGCCCCGAGGTCGATCCCGGCCTGGTGAGCAACCGCATGCGGGACCTCGTGCTGCGGATCGGCGAGCACCTCTCCTCCCAGCCCCGAACCCCCGAGCAGGCGGCCCCGTGAGCGAGGTCCCCGGCGACGACGACGGGCCGACGCGCACGGAGGGGCCCGCCGTTCCGCTGTACGTCGTGACCGGAGGTGGCGAGGAGGACGACTCCTTAGTCCTGGATCTGGTCACGCTCGTCGTGTCCCGATCCGCTCCGTCCGCCGGCGCGGGACCGGAGCAGGCGGCGATCCTGCGGATGTGCCGGCGCCCGCTGTCCGTCGCCGAGATCTCCGCCCACCTGGACCTGCCGTTCAGCGCGGTGAACCTGCTGGTCGCCGACCTCCTCGCCCACCGCCACGTGGAGGTCCGCCAGACCCGCGCGGAGCAGGAGCTGGCCTCCTCCGACCCCGATCTCGAGATGCTGAAGGCGTTGATCGATGGACTCCAACGACTGTGACTACGGCTCAGGGGTCGGCACCGTGCCCGGCCCCCGGGCTGAGGACCTGCTGCCCAGTTCGGCCGAGACCTCGGTCAAGGTGGTGATCGTCGGCGGCTTCGGCGTGGGCAAGACGACACTGGTCGGCTCGGTGAGCGAGATCCGCCCGCTGACCACCGAGGAGACGATGACCACCGCCGGCGTCGGGGTCGACGACATCTCCGGGGTGGAGGGCAAGACGGAGACGACCGTCGCGATGGACTTCGGCCGGATCACCCTCAACGACCGGCTCGTCCTGTACCTCTTCGGCACGCCGGGGCAGCAGCGCTTCTGGTTCCTGTGGAACGGCGTGATCGAGGGGGCGCTCGGCGCGGTGGTGCTGGTGGACACGCGCCGCCTGGAGGACAGCTTCGCCGTCATGGACCGCCTGGAGCGCGGCGGCGTGCCGTTCGTCGTCGCGGTCAACAACTTCCCCGACACGCCGGTCCACCCCGTGCCCGAGCTGCGCGCCGCGCTCGACCTGCCGGAGCACCTGCCGGTGGTCAACTGCGACGCCCGCAAGCTCGACTCCAGCCGCGAGGTGCTGCTGACGCTGATGCGCTACCTGTACACCACCGCTACCTCGGAGGCTCCCTCACGATGAGCGACACGTCCCGCGCCGACTCACCCGCCGCCCTCCCCGTGGACCCCCCGGCCGCGGTCCCGCCGCCGTCCCCCGCCCCGAAGCCCCCGCCCGGGTGTCCCGCCCACGCGCTCGGCCCCGGCGGCGTGGTCCGGCTCTACGGGCCGGGCGTCGCGGAGGACTCGACGGCCGTGTACGACCGGCTGCGCGCCGACCACGGCGCCGTCGCGCCCGTGTTGCTGGAGGGCGACATCCCCGCCTGGCTGGTCCTCGGGTACCAGGAGATCCTGCACATCACCCGCAACCCGCGCCGCTTCAGCCGCGACGGACGCAACTGGCGCGAGTGGCAGGAGGGGCGGGTCCAGCCGCACGACCCGATCGCGCCCGTGCTGCTGTGGGGACCGGACTGCACCCACCAGGACGGCGCGCAGCACCAGCGGCTGCGCAGCGCCGTCAACGAGAGCCTGGAGCGTTGCGACCGCCGCGGCCTGCGCCGCGACGTCACCTACCACGGGCACCGGCTGATCGACGCCTTCTGCGGCACGGGACAGGCCGAGCTGCTCTCCCGGTACGCGCAGCAGCTGCCGATGCTGGTGCTCGCCAGGCTCCTCGGACTGCCGGAGGAGGAGGGCCCGCGCATGGTGACGGCCAGCCGTCAGCTGCTGATGGGCACGGAGAAGGCGGTCGTCGCCGACCAGCGGATCCAGCGGACCCTCGGCGGCCTGGTGGCGCGGAAGCGGGCCGAGCCGGGTCACGACCTCGCCTCGTGGCTCCTGGCCCACGACAGCGGCCTGACGGACGAGGAGGTCGCCCACCACCTGCGGCTGGTGATGATCGCGGCCAACGAGTCGACCACCAGCCTGATCGCCAACACCCTGCGGATGGTCCTCACCCACCCCCGCTTCCACGGCTCGGTGCGCGGCGGCCAGATGACGCTCCCCTCGGCGGTGGAGCAGGTGCTGTGGGACGAGCCGCCGTTCGCCGTGTGCCCCGGCGGGTTCGCCGCCTACGACATGGAGCTGGCCGGGCACACGATCCGCAGGGGGGACGCGTTACTCCTCGGCCTCGCGGCCGCCAACGCGGATCCGACGATCCGGCCCCAGCCGGGGGCGTTGATGCACGGCAACCGCTCGCACCTGTCGTTCACCTACGGGCCGCACGAGTGCCCGGGGCAGGACATCGGCAGGGCCATCACGGGAACCGGGATCGAGGTGCTGTTGGGGCGGCTGCCGGACCTCCGGCTGACGGTGGAGCCGGACGAGCTGCGGTGGGCGACCTCCACCTGGTCGCGCCACCTGGAGGCGCTGCCCGTGGAGTTCACGCCCACCGAGCAGGTCAACCCGGAGCGCCCACCGACGCCGGGCGCGGCCCTTTCCCGTTCGGCGCGCGCGGCGGACGCGGCCGACGCGGCCGAGACGGCGGACGCGGCGGAAGGGCCGGACGAGGCGCACGGCGCGGGCCGCGCGACCGGGGCGAAGAGGGCGGGCGACGTGGCAGGGCCGGTCGCGGGTCCCGGCGGGGCCGGGCGGCGCAGACGGCACGGCGCGGGCCCCCGCTGGCGACGCCGCCTGGCCCGGGTCACCCGGCGCGCGCGGGAACGGTGAGGTCCCCGACGACCGGCCCCTCGGCGCCGCCCGCGCCCGGCCCGTACCGGGCCGTCGTCACGCCCCAGCGCTGGTTGCCGACCATCCAGGCGCGCAGCCCGTCGACGTACCGCTCCAGCGCCTCGCGGCCCGCGGCGGCCAGCCGCCACCGCCCGGCCGCCAGGCGCGGCAGCCGGCGGCTGACGTCGAGGAAGAGCTCCACCCGCTGCCTGACCAGGCGCTCCACCTGCCGGGTGGCCTCGCTCCTGCCGCAGCCGGTGTCGCGCTGGCGGATCAGCACGAGGTTGTGCGGGTCGCCCTGGGCCTCCTCCCGCTCCACCGAGTGCACGTCGTTGCAGAGGAAGACGACGTCCCCGGCGCAGCGGGTGAGGGTCTGCACCTCGCGGCTGGCGTACGCGGGGGGCGGCACCTCGAAGCGGCCGGCGCGTTCGATCAGGTCGAAGCAGGGCGCGGTGCCCACGGCCTGGCGGCGCAGCGCCAGGTACGCCTCCTCGGTGAGGCGGACGCCGTGCCGGCGGTTGGCCGCCTCCCGCACGTAGGAGCGGAAGAAGCGGGTGAGGTTCGCGGCGGCGCGCTCCCGCCAGGCGGGGGACATGCCGTGCGCGCTGCGCCGCCACACGTCGTGGTAGGCGTGGGCGAGCGGCACGTCCAGCGGCGGCGGCGCGTCGGGCGGCTGGTAGGGGATCGAGGCGAGCGCGGCGCAGAGGGCGGCGGCGCGCTCCGGCTGCCGCCCGAGTTCGCCGTCGAACTGGTCGTCGAGGGGGAAGCCGAGGCAGACGGCGTCGGTCACCAGGTCGAGCGCGGCGCCCGTGGCCGCCGGGTAGGTGTACGCGGCCAGGTCCGTCAGGCGCCAGCGCCCGTACCGGCGGAGGGCGTCCTCGCCGCGGACGAGGCCGTGGGCGCGGACCCAGGCGAGGTGGTGACCCCTGGCCCGGTCGGCCTCGGGGTTGGTCCGGGTCGGGAACGGCAGGAAGAACCCGACGTCCTGCGGCATCGCCCACTTCCCTTCCGAGCTTCCTGGCTTCCGAGACGTCCGAGCTTCTGAGGAGGGCGGCCCCTGTGAGGAGGCCGAGCTGCTGAGGAGGTCAGCGTTGCGTGGGAGGTCGGGGCCTCCGTGTCGTCCGAGCGGGATCGTCCGAGCGGATGGGTGCGGGGGCCGGCAGGGTTTCAGCGTGGGAGAGCCTGCCCGTGGGTCACCGAACGCAATCAGACGATCACACCGATGGCCGGAAAGTGCCCGGCGCATATAGCCACGGCGCACGCCCCCATAATGTCAGTCCGACGATTAGCCGGCGTTTCTGCCCTAGACTCGACGACGTGCCTCAGCTACGCATCGCCCTGAACCAGGTCGACTCCACCGTCGGCGACCTCACCGGCAACTGCGAGGCGGTGGTGCGCTGGACGCGGCGGGCCGCCGAGCAGGGCGCCCACCTCGTCGCCTTCCCCGAGATGACGCTGACCGGCTACCCGGTCGAGGACCTCGCGCTGCGTTCCTCCTTCGTCTCCGCCAGCCGCGACGCGCTCCACGCGCTGGCCGGGCGGCTGGCGGACGAGGGCCTCGGCGAGACGCCGGTCGTGGTCGGGTACCTCGACCGGGCCGAGGAGGCAGAGCGTCCCCCGGGCAACGTCGGCCAGCCGGCCGGCGCCCCCCGGAACGCCGCCGCCCTGCTCCACCGCGGCCGGGTCCTCCTCACCCTGGCCAAGCACCACCTGCCGAACTACGGCGTCTTCGACGAGTTCCGGTACTTCGTGCCCGGCCAGACCCTCCCGGTGGTGCGGGTCCACGGCGTGGACGTGGCCCTGGCGATCTGTGAGGACCTCTGGCAGGACGGCGGCCGCGTCCCCGGCGCCCGCGCGGCCGGCGCCGGGCTGCTGCTGTCGATCAACGCCTCGCCGTACGAGGTGCGCAAGGACGACACGCGGCTGGAGCTCGTGCGCAAGCGCGCCGCCGAGGCGGGCTGCGTGCTCGCGTACCTCGCGATGGTCGGCGGCCAGGACGAGCTGGTCTTCGACGGCGACTCCATCGTGGTCGACCGGGACGGCACGGTCCTCGCCCGCGGGCCGAAGTTCGAGGAGGCGTGCCTGGTCATCGACCTCGAGCTGCCGGCCGCCGACCCGGGGGCGCGCGAGGGCGTCACCGACGACGGGCTGCGGATCGAGCGCGTCACCCTCGGCGAGGGGCCGCTGCCCGCCTACGAGCCGCGGTACGCCGCCGGCGCGCCGGAGCGGTTCGCGCCCCCGGTGGACGACGCCGAGGAGATCTACCGCGCGCTGGTCACGGGCGTGCGGGCGTACGTCGAGAAGAACGGCCTGGGCACGGCCCTCATCGGCCTCTCCGGCGGCATCGACTCCGCGCTGACCGCGACCCTGGCCTGCGACGCCCTCGGCCCGGACCGCGTCCACGGCGTGGCCATGCCCTCCCGGTACTCCTCCCAGCACTCGCTCGACGACGCCGCCGAGCTGGCCCGCCGCACCGGCCTGCGCCTGCGGACCGTGCCGATCGCCCCGATGTTCGACGCGTACATGGCCGAGCTCGGCCTGACGGGCCTGGCGGAGGAGAACCTCCAGTCCCGGCTCCGCGGCACGCTGCTGATGGCGATCTCCAACCAGGAGGGCCACATCGTGCTCGCACCGGGCAACAAGAGCGAGCTCGCCGTCGGGTACTCCACCCTCTACGGCGACTCCGTGGGCGCCTACGGGCCGATCAAGGACCTGTACAAGACCTCGGTCTACCGCCTGGCGCGCTGGCGCAACGAGGCCGCGGCGCGGCGCGGCGAGACCCCGCCGATCCCGGAGAACTCCCTGACCAAGCCGCCGAGCGCGGAGCTGCGCCCCGGCCAGCTGGACACGGACTCCCTGCCCGACTACGACGTGCTCGACCGGCTGCTGGAGCGGTACGTCGACCGCGACCAGGGGCGGGAGCAGCTGATCGCCGCCGGCTTCGAGGAGGAGCTGGTGACGCGGGTGCTGCGCATGGTGGACCTCGCCGAGTACAAGCGACGGCAGTACCCGCCGGGCACGAAGATCTCGCCGAAGGGCTTCGGCAAGGACCGGCGGCTGCCGATCACCAACCGCTGGCGCGAGTCGGCGTAGCCCCGGGCGGCGGGCGGCGGCTCACAGGCCGGGGGCGCCCCAGACGGGGAACCACCGGGCGAGGTCGTCCTCGACGCGCAGGTCGTCCGCCAGCATCGCCCGCAGCTGGAGCTCCAGCGCGTTGTCGCGCCGCTCCCCGCCCTCGGGGAGGGGCGCGAAGGGGTAGAACGTGCCGCGCTTGTAGAGGTAGACCAGCGCCAGGGGGCGCTCGTGCTCGTCGCGGAAGCCGACGAGGGAGCACAGCAGCTGCGGACCGAAGCCGCCGTCCTGGAGCACCGTGTTGACCGCGTGCAGGTCGCTGACGAGGCCGGCGAGGTCGTCCGGGGCGTGCCGGGTCAGCAGCCAGGTGTAGCCGTAGGAGTCGGCGCTGAACTCCACGGGGATCGTCGCCGGGTCCGCGCCGACCTCCCCGGCGCCGGGGTCCGCGTGGGCGACGGCGTCGGCGTCGGCGTCGAGCAGGCCGCGCACCTCGTCCCGAAGCCGGGCGAAGGCGCCGCCCTCCACGCTGGCGAAGCAGACCGAGCCGCGCCCCGTGGGGCGGAAGCCGGCTCCCGCCTGGAGGGTGACGGCCGCCGAGGGGACCGCGAAGAGCTGGTCGAGGTCGGGCCGGACCGGCTTGGTCCTGCCCAGCAGGATGTCGAGGAGGCGTCCCATCGCCCGCGCCGCCGCGCCGCGCTCAGGCCGACCCGCCGAGCTGGGCGGAGAGCCGGCCGAGCTGGTCCAGCCGCTGCCGCAGCGGGGGGTGGGAGGACAACAGGGCGCTCATGCTCTTCCCGCTGAACGCGGGCGCGAAGAAGAACGCGTTGAACGGCTCGGCCTGCCGCAGGTCCCGGGTGGGGATGCGGGACATCTCGCCGGAGACCTTCGTGAGGGCGGAGGCCAGGGCGGAGGGGCGGCCGGTCAGCAGCGCGCCGGCTCGGTCGGCGGACAGCTCGCGGTAGCGCGACAGCAGCCGGGTCAGCAGGAAGCTGATCACGTAGACGACGGCGCTGACCAGGGGGATGAGCAGCAGGAACACGTTGTTGTTGTCGCGTCCGCCCCGGGCGAAGCCGGTCCACAGCGCGATGCGGGTGATCAGCCCGGCGAGCACGCCGAGGAAGGAGGCGATCGTCATGACCGCGACGTCGCGGTGGGCCACGTGGGACAGCTCGTGGGCCAGGACGCCCTCCAGCTCCCTGGGGTCCAGCCGCCGCAGCAGCCCGGTGGTGGCGCAGACCAGGGAGTTGCGCTGGCCCCGGCCGGTGGCGAAGGCGTTGGGCACGTCGCTGTGGGCGATCGCGACCCTGGGCTTGGGCATGTCCGCCAGGGCGCAGAGCCGGTCCACCGCCCCGTGGAGCTCGGGCGCCTGCTCGGGCGTGACCTCCTTCGCGCCCATGCTGTACGCGGCGATGCGGTCGCTGAACCAGAACTGCGCGACGAAGAGCCCGCCCACCAGGAGGATGATCAGCGGCCACGAGGAGCCGAGCGCGGCGATCAGGACGCCGACGAAGACGACGTAGAGCAGCCCGATGAGGAACATGGTGGTCACCATCCGGCTGGTGAGCCCGCGGTCCGACGCGTACCGGGTGTGTGCCATCACTCCTCCTGCCCGTCGAGAGCCGACCTCTTCCCAAAATAGACCTATCGGAAGAAACGGCGCTCGGAGAGCCCGCTCGCGGGCGCGCTCGACGACACGCTCAGGAGGGCTCAGGGCGCGCCCAGGAGGGCTTCGGGCGCGCTCAGCCGTCGACGACGGGGTCGACGCGGGAGGCCACGGGCAGGTGGTCGCTGCCGGTCGAGGGCAGGGTCCAGGCCGACACCGGCTCCAGGCCCCGGACGAGGATCTGGTCGATCCTGGTCATCGGGAAGCCCGCCGGCCAGCTGAAGCCGAAGCCCTCTCCCGCCGCGCCCTGGGCGGACCGCAGCTGGGAGGTGAGCGGCGCGAGGGCGCCGTCGTTCATGGTGCCGTTGAGGTCCCCGAGGAGCACGACCTCGGCCAGCGGCTCGGCGGCGATCGCCTGCCCCAGCAGGTCGGCGGCCTCGTCCCGCCTCCCGGCCGTGAAGCCCGCGTCGAACTGCACCCGCACCGACGGCAGGTGCGCGACGTAGACCGCCACCTGCTCCAGCCCTGTCTCCTCGGCGGGGGTGACGGTGGCGCGCATCGCCCGGGTCCAGCCCAGGCCGATGTCGACGGCGGCCGTGTCGCTGATGGGGTACCGGCTCCACAGGCCGACCGTGCCCTCGACGGCGCTGTGCGGGAAGCGGGCGGCCAGAGCCTCCTCGTACGTCTCCAGCTGCTCCTCCGGCAGCTCCTGGAGCGCTATGACGTCCGCTCCGCTGCCCGCCAGGGCGTGCGCCGTCACGGCGGGGTCGGGGTTGTCGGCGTCCACGTTGTGGCTGATGACCATGAGGGCGCCGCCCTCGTCGGTCTTGTCCCTCAGCAGGCCGCCGAAGAGGTCGAACCAGACCAGCGCCGGCAGGAGGAGCGCGATCCCGGCCGTGGCCGAACGGCGCACCGCCGCGCACACGCCCAGCACCGGGATGCCGAGGCCGAGCCAGGGCAGGAAGGTCTGGAGGAGGCTGCCGAGGTTGCCCACCGCGTTGGGGACGCGGGAGTGGAGCAGCATCACCAGTGCCAGCAGCACCGCCGCGACCACGACGACCCAGCCGCGCCGCCAGTGGCCCGGCAGTTCGGCACACCACCGACGGACACGTCCGGCCACGCCGTCGCGCCGCCCGCCGTCCTCCTCCGGCTCCGGGCCGGCGGCGCCGCTGTCGGCCTCGACGCGCGGCCCCCGCCTGGCGCCCGGAGTAAACAGCCGTGCCATCCGTCTCCTCGCCGACCTCTCACGTGGTCACTCGCCCCGGTCACTCGACCTCTCACCTGGCCTGCCCCGGCACCCTAGGGAGCCGCCGCCGGGGGCGGCAAATCGCGGACACGCCACCCGGCCCCACCAAGCGGGACGAGACCGGACCCGTCCGTAGTTCCTGCTCCCGGCGATTCCTCATTCGCGGCCCCGGTGCGACGATGGAGTGACGATCCGGGGACGCCGTCACGGCGCCTCGAGAACGACGAACAGGAGCACGTGATGAACGCGTCCGTGAGCACCCAGCAGACCCCTGCCCTCTACGGCGGCAAGAGCAGCCGCCGCGTCACCGTCCGCGACATCTCCGCCGCCAAGCGGCGCGGCGAGAAGTGGCCGATGCTCACCGCCTACGACGCCATGACCGCCTCCGTCTTCGACCAGGCCGGCATCCCCGTGATGCTGGTCGGCGACTCCATGGGCAACTGCCACCTGGGGTACGACACGACGGTGCCGGTGACGCTCGACGAGATGGTCATGCTGTCGGCGGCCGTGGTGCGCGGCACGCGACGCGCGTTGATCATCGGCGACCTGCCGTTCGGGACGTACCAGGAGAGCCCCGCCCAGGCGCTGCGCAGCGCCACCCGCCTGGTCAAGGAGGCGGGCGTCGGGGCGGTCAAGCTGGAGGGCGGCGAGCGGTCCGCGGACCAGATCCGGCTCCTGGTGGAGTCCGGCATACCGGTCATGGCCCACGTCGGCCTCACGCCCCAGTCCGTCCACGCCTTCGGCGGCCACCCCGTGCAGGGGCGCGGCGAGGAGGCGGCGCAGCAGCTGCTGCGGGACGCCAAGGCCGTGCAGAACGCGGGCGCCTTCGCCGTGGTGTTGGAGCTGGTGACGGCGGAGCTCTCCGCCGAGGTCACGCGGAGCCTGCACATCCCGACGGTCGGCATCGGGGCGGGCGCGGAGTGCGACGCCCAGGTGCTGGTGTGGACGGACATGGCCGGGATGACGGAGTGGCCGGGCGGGCGGACGCCGCGCTTCGTGAAGGAGTACGCGCGGCTGCGCGAGACCCTCGGCGACGCGGCCAGGGCCTTCGCGGAGGACGTGGTGTCGGGCGCGTACCCGGCGGAGGGGCACAGCTTCCACTGAGCCGGTTGGGCGGGCCCCGTCCGGTGGTGGGGTCCGCCCGGTGGTGGGGTCCGCCCGGCCGTGGTGTCCGGCCGACGACCCTGGTCGGTGGCGGGGCCCATGGTCGGTGACCGGGCCTCGTCGGTGACCGGGCCGCGTCGGGTCAGTTCGGCTGCGGTTCCCCGGTGCACTGCGCCGGCTCCGCGATGGCCGGCGACGCGGCCGCCGCCCGCGCCGGGCGGGAGCGCCGCAGGTAGTACCAGGCCATGTTGGACGACAGGCCCGCCATCAGCACCCACACCACGCCCAGCCAGTTCCCCCGGGCGAAGGAGACCACGGCCGCGGCCACCGTCAGCGCGCACAGCAGCAGGGCGTAGAGGGCGAAGCGCCGCGCCTTGGCGGCGGTCGGGGCGGGAGGCACGGGGGGCATGGTCACGGCTCCGGGGTGGGGCTGTCGTGGGCGACGCTCGTCGGGCGGGGTGCCCCGCCGGCCCGTGTGGCCGCCCCGGGGCACCCCGCCATTGTCACAGGTCGCCTCAGAGGTCGGTGAGGCGGATGCCGGCGTGCGCCTTGTACCGCCGGTTGACGGCGATGAGGTTGGCCACCAGGGCCTCCACCTGGTGCGCGGTGCGCAGCCGCCCCGCGTAGACACCCCGGATGCCGGGGATGCGCCCGGCCAGGGCCTGCACGATCTCGCAGTCGGCCCGCGTGTCGCCCAGCACCATCACGTCCGTGTCGATCTTCTCCACGGCCGGGTCCTGGAGCAGCACGGCCGACAGGTGGTGGAAGGCGGCGGTCACCCGTGACCCGGGCAGCAGCGCGGCGGCCTGCTCGGCGGCGCTGCCCTCCTCGGGCCGCACGGCGTGGGCGCCGCGCTTGTCGAAGGCGAGCGGGTTCACGCAGTCGACCACGAGCTTGCCCGTCAGCTCCTCGGTGAGCGCCGACAGGGTGCGGGCGTGGCCGTCCCACGGGACGGCGACGATCACGATGTCGCTGGCGCGGGCGCAGGCCGCGTTGTCCATCCCCCGGACGCCGCCGTCGGGCAGGTCGAGCTCGGCGAGCTCGCGGGCGGCGGCCTCGGCCCGCTCGGCGGCCCTCGACCCGATGATCACCCGTTGTCCCGCCCTGGCCAGCCGGTAGGCGAGCCCACGGCCCTGGTCCCCGGTGCCGCCGAGGACCCCGACCACCAGCTCTGACACGTCCGGCAGGTCCCAGGGATCCTTGGGCGCCGGCTTGCTCGCACCCGATGCGTTCGCGGCGTCGTTCGTCGTCATAGCGGCATCCTGCCAAGTGCTCCTAGAGCAACGGTAGGCATGACGCGGTGGCGGACGTCACGCCGCGGCACCGCTAGGCCCTGTCGTCGCGGCCGCCGTCGCCGCCCGACCCGCCGTCCTCGCGGTCGTTCCAGCGCGGGTCGGTGCGCCAGGTCGCCTCGCGTTCGTGGGCGATGTCGATGGCCTCCGCGGCCTCCTCCCGGCTGGCGTACGGGCCGAGCCGGTTTCTCGCCGGGCAGTCGGGTCCCTCCTCCACCCTGCGGTGTTTGAGGCAGTAGTACCACTCTCCCGGCTGGCCGGACGGCGAGCGCCACGGGCGCGGGAAGCGGGGAAAGCGCGGAGGACGCGAGGATGGAGGGGCCATACCGTCATCCTGCCCAGCCGTACACTCGATCGCATGTCTGGCCAGTCGCTGCTCGTCGTTCCCGGCAGGGTCTCCCCCACGCGATCCGTCCCCACCGCCATCCCCCGCCCGGAGTACGTGGGCCGTGGCAGGAAGGGACCGCTGCCGTACCGGGGCCCGGCCGTGCAGAGCGAGGACGTCGTGGCGCGGATGCGGGTGGCCGGGTCGGTCGCGGCGCGGGCGCTGGCGGAGACGGCCGCGCACATCGCGCCGGGCGTGACCACCGACCAACTCGACGAGGTGGCGCACGCCTTCCTCTGCGACCACGGCGCGTACCCCTCCACCCTCGGGTACCGCGGCTTCCCGAAGTCCCTGTGCACCTCGGTGAACGAGGTCATCTGCCACGGCATCCCCGACTCCACGGTGCTGCGCGAGGGCGACATCGTGAACCTCGACATCACGGCGTTCGTCGACGGCGTGCACGGCGACACCAACGCCACCTTCCTGGTGGGCGGGGAGAGCGCCGTGGACGAGGAGTCGCGGCTGCTGGTGGAGCGGACCAGGGAGGCGTTGGACCGCGCGATCCGCGCGGTGAAGCCCGGCCGGCAGATCAACGTGATCGGCCGCGTCATCGAGTCCTTCGCCCGCCGCTTCGGGTACGGCGTGGTGCGGGACTTCACGGGCCACGGCATCCACACGGCGTTCCACTCCGGCCTGATCGTGCCGCACTACGACGACCCGAACGCGACCACCGTGATGCGGCCGGGGATGACGTTCACCATCGAGCCGATGCTGAACCTCGGCACCCACGAGTGGGAGATGTGGGACGACGAGTGGACGGTGGTCACGAGGGACCGGGCGCGTTCGGCCCAGTTCGAGCACACGCTGTTGGTGACGGAGACGGGCGCGGAGATCCTCACCCTTCCCTGAGCGTCCTCCTCGCCGGAGGGTGGACCGGCCGCGCCGCCGTCCGCCCCGGCCGCACCTGCCGCCTGCCGCGCCGCTCGCCCTCCGCCCGGCCACACCGGCCGTTCTGGCCGTTCTGGCCGTTTTGGCCGTTCCGGACGCGGTGGCCGTTCCAGCGCGTTCGAACGCGGCCGCGGGGAGTCATCCCGTAACACACCCGCCCCAGGCGTAACACGCGTGCCACACGTGCACCCCGCCGCGGAAACGCCCGCTCCCTAGCGTTCCCGGCCATGGATGCACCGATGTATACACCGCTGTCGACAGCGTCGTCGTCCGCCGGTCCCACACCTCGGCGGGGCGGACGCAACCGCCGCGAGGAGACCTACACCGAGCTGCGTCGCCTGCTGCTGGCCGGGGCGTTCGGCGCCCGCGCCCGCCTGGTGGAGGTGCAGCTGGCGGAGCGTCTGGGCGTCTCCCGCACCCCGGTGCGCGAGGCCCTCGTGCGCCTGGTCGCCGACGGCCTGGTCGAGCGCGGCCCCGACGGCTACCGCCCGGCCCGCCCCGACCTCGCCGGGCTGCGCGACCTCTACGAACTGCGCGTCACCGTCGAACTCCGGGGCCTCGCGAGGGCGTTGGAGTCCGACGCCGTCCGCCACGACGCGGCGCTGCTGGAGCCGCTGCGGGACCACTGGCGCGCGCTGCGCGCCGAGCCGCCGGAGCCCGACCCCGGCTTCGTGCTCCAGGACGAGGACTTCCACCTCACGCTGCTGCGTTCCTCGGGCAACCCGCGTCTGACGGAGACCCTGGAGTCGGTCAACGTCCGCATCCGCCCGGTGCGCATGTACGACTACCTCACCGAGGACCGCGTCGAGCGCACCGTCACGGAGCACCTGGAGATCGTCGAGCACGTGCTCGCCGGCCGGCTGCCCGAGGCGCTCACCGCGCTGCGGCTGCACGTGGGCGAGTCCCTCGACGTCGTCGAGCAGCGCGCCGCCCACGCCATCGCGCAGATGGCGCTGCGCGGCGGCGGCTGAGGCCCCCGGCCGAGGCCCCCTCACCCCGCCGCACCGTGCCGCCTCCTCCCCGCCGCTCCCACCCTCACCCCGAACGACCCGCAAGGACGTGAGCCGCATGGCGACGATCGACGCCACCCCCTACACCTGGCCCTACGACGGAACGTTCGTCCCCGCCCGGACGGCGCTGCTGTGCATCGACTGGCAGACGGACTTCTGCGGCCCCGGCGGCTACGTGGACGCCATGGGCTACGACATCTCCCTCACCCGGGCCGGCCTCGAACCCACCGCGCGGGTGCTGGCCGCGGCGCGTCGCGCCGGGATGCCCGTGGTGCACACGCGCGAGGGCCACCGCCCCGACCTCGCGGACCTGCCGGCCAACAAGCGCTGGCGCTCGCGCAGGATCGGCGCCGAGATCGGGTCGGCCGGCCCCTGCGGGCGCATCCTGGTGCGTGGCGAGCCCGGTTGGGAGATCGTGCCGGAGGTGGCCCCGGCCCCCGGCGAGCCGGTGGTGGACAAGCCGGGCAAGGGCGCGTTCTACGCCACCGACCTCGACCTGCTCCTGCGCTCGCGCGGCGTCACCCACCTGGTGCTGACCGGCATCACCACGGACGTGTGTGTCCACACCACCATGCGGGAGGCCAACGACCGCGGCTACGAGTGTCTGCTGCTGTCGGACTGCACGGGCGCCACCGACCGGGACAACCACGACGCGGCGCTGCGGATGGTCCAGATGCAGGGCGGGGTCTTCGGCGCCGTCGCCACCAGCGAGGCGTTGCTGACGGCGCTCGGCGAGCCGGCCGCGTCGCCGGGCGCCGCGCCGGCCACGCGCGGGGAGGCGGCGTGAGGGCCACGCGGGAGGCGACGGCCGACACGGGCGCGGTGGCCGGCACCGCCCTCGCGCGGGTGCGGCGCACGCTCGCGCTGCTGGCGGAGAGTCCGTACCCGGAGGTGTGGATCTCCGTGCGGCCGGCCGGGGAGCTGCTCGCCGAGGCGGCGGCGGTGGACGCCCGGGTAGCCGCGGGCGAGGAGCTGCCGCTGGCCGGGCTCGTGTGCGCGGTGAAGGACAACATCGACGCGGCGGGGCTGCCCACCACGGCGGGCTGCCCCTCGTTCGCCTACGACCCGGAGGTCTCGGCGCCCGCCGTGGCACGGCTGACGGCGGCCGGCGCGGTGGTCGTGGGCAAGACGAACCTCGACCAGTTCGCCACGGGCCTGGTGGGCACCCGCAGCCCGTACGGGGCGGTGCGCGCCGTGCACGACCCGCGGCGCGTCGGCGGCGGCTCCTCCTCGGGCTCGGCGGCGGCGGTGGCCCTGGGGCAGGTCGACCTCGCGCTGGGCACCGACACCGCGGGCTCGGGGCGGGTGCCGGCGGCGTTCCAGGGGGTGGTCGGGATCAAGCCGACGCGCGGTCTGGTGCCGACCGAGGGCGTGGTGCCCGCCGCCCGCTCCTTCGACTGCGTCACCGTGTTCGCGGCGACGCTGCCGCTGGCCGAGGCCGCCGCCGCGGTCCTGGCCGGCACCGCGACACGCGGCGCGGGCGGCGGACACGGCACGGACGGAGGCAACGCGGCCGGCAACGCGGACGCCGAAGGCGGCGTGGAGGCGCGGGCCTGGCCGGCCGACGCGCCGCTGGCGGCACCGCCCGCGCCGCGCGTCGCGGTCCCGCTGGCCGCGCAGCTCGCGCCGTTGAGCCCCACCTGGCGGGCCGCGTTCGACCGGGCCGCGGACCGGCTGCGCGCGGCCGGCGCCACGGTGGTGCCCGTCGACATCGAGCCGTTCCTGAGCGCGGCACGCCTGCTCTACGAGGGCGGCTTCGCGGCGGAACGTCACGCGGCGGTCGGCGCCTTCGTGGAGGCCGGCGGTGACGACGTCGATCCCACCGTCCGCGCGATCATCACCGCCGCCGGGCGGCTGCCCGCCCACCGCTACGCGGCCGACCTGGCGCGGCTCGCCGAGCTGCGGCGGGCCGCGACGGCACGGATCGCGGACTGCGCGGCGCTGCTGCTGCCCACCGTCCCCGAGCACCCGACGCTGGAGGCGGTCGCGGCCGATCCGGTCGGGGTCAACAGCCGCCTCGGGACGTACACCAACTTCGTCAACCTGCTGGACCTCGCGGCCGTGGCGGTCCCCGCGGGCAGCGTGGACGGCGGCCCGTTCGGGGTCACCGTCGTCGCCCGCGCCTTCGCCGACCGGGTGGCCGCCGACCTCGCCGCGACGCTCTCCCCACAGCGGGCGGCACCGCCGGCCCGATCCGGCGAGGGCGGGCTGCCGGCCTGGGGCCCGCCCGGCCTGCGGCTCGCCGTCTTCGGGGCGCACCTGGCCGGCCAGCCGCTGAACCACCAGCTGACCGGGCGCGGCGCCCGCCTCCTCGGCCCGGTCACCACCGCTCCGCGCTACCGCATGGTGGCGCTGCCCGGCGAGCCGCCGCGCCCCGGGCTGCTGCGGGTGCCCGACGGTGAGGGCGGCGGCGCCGGGCACGCCCTCGTCGGCGAGGTGTGGGCGCTGCCGCCCGCGCAGCTGGGTCACCTCCTCGCCACGCTCCCCGAGCCCATGGCGCTCGGCCGGGTGCTGCTGGACGACGGCACCTCGGTCACCGGCTTCCTGTGCGAGGCGCACGCCGCGCGGGGAGCCGAGGACATCTCCGCTCACCGGGACTGGCGTGCCTAACTGGCACGCCGGGCCCCTCGTCCCCCAGGAAGGGAAGTCGACCGATGACCCACACCCCCGCCGAGCGGGCCGAGCCCGCCGCCGGCCGCGCTCCCGCACCCGCACCCGCACCCGACCCCGTTCCCTCCGCCGCCGCTCCCTCCACCGCCGCCGCTTCCTCCCCCGATCCCGTCGACGAACGGCTGCCCTTCGGCCGGCTGGTGGCGTTCGGCGCCCAGCACGTCGCCGTCATGTACACCGGCTGTGTGGCCGTGCCGCTGGTCTTCGGCGCCGCCGCCGGCCTGGACACGGCCACGATCGGCATGCTCGTCGCCGCCGACCTGCTGGTCGCCGGCCTGATCACCATCGTGCAGAGCCTCGGCCTGACCCGGCTGTTCGGCGCGCGGATGCCGGTGGTGGCGGGCGCCTCGTTCACCGCCGTCACCCCGATGATCAGCATCCAGGGCGAGTACGGTCTGCCCGCGGTCTACGGCGCGATGCTCGCCGCCGGCGTCTTCGGCATGCTGATCGCCTATCCGTTCGCGCGTCTGGTGCGGTTCTTCCCGCCCGTGGTGCGCGGCACCGCGGTGACCGTGATCGGCCTGTCGCTGGTCGGGAAGGCGGTCGCGCTCATCGCGGGCGACGACCCGGACTCCCCCGACTACGCGGCGATGGACCGGCTGGCGCTGGCGGCCGGCGTGATCGTCCTGATCGTCGCGCTGACGCGCTTCGCGCGCGGCTTCCTGGCGCAGACCGTCGTGCTCGTGGGCCTGCTGGTGGGCACGGGGGCGGCGGCCGTGATGGGCATGACGGACTTCTCCACGGTCTCCGACGCCGACTGGTTCGGCTTCCCCGAGCCGTTCCACTTCGGCGCGCCGGAGTTCCCCCTCGCGGCCGTGGCCTCGATGTGCGTGGTGATGCTGGTGATCTTCGCCGAGTCCACCGCGTACCTGATGTCGGTCGGTGAGATGACGGGCCGTCCGGTGGGCCGGGCGGAACTGGCCAGGGGCCTGGCCGCTGACGGCCTGTCGGGCACCGTGGCCGGCGCCATGACCTCCTTCCCCGACACGGTGTTCGCGCAGAACGTCAGCCTGGTCCGGATGACCGGGGTGCGCAGCAGGTACGCGGTCACGGCGGCCGGCGTGCTGCTGGTGCTGCTCGGCCTGGTGCCCAAGATGGGCGAGACGGTGGCCTCGCTGCCCGGTCCCGTCATCGGCTCGGTCAGCCTGGTGATGTTCGCGATGGTCGCCCTGACCGGCATCCGCACCCTGAGTCAGGTGTCCTACGACGGCACGCACAACGGCACGATCGTGGGCCTGGCGCTCGCGGTGGGCATGGTGCCGGTCGTGGCGCCGCAGATCTACGCGGACTTCCCCTCCTGGTTCCGGATCGTGGCCGGCGGCTCCATCTCCAGCGCGGTCATCGTCGCCTTCTGCCTGAACCTCTTCTTCCACCACCTCGCCGTCGGCCGCCCGGCCGCCGGTGCCACCCCCGCCGCCGGCGCGACCCCCGACGCCACCGAGAACGCCGCCCCCGGCACCACCGAGAAGGAGCGCCCGTGACCACCGTCGACCTCGTGCGTGTGGAGACCTCCGACCCCGGCGACGTCCGCGCCGTGGACGCGCTGGCCGCCGCCGGGTACCGCCTCGCGGACGTGCTCGCCGTCG
This sequence comes from Streptomyces sp. 4N509B, assembly GCF_052245655.1. Classification (NCBI taxonomy): domain Bacteria; kingdom Bacillati; phylum Actinomycetota; class Actinomycetes; order Kitasatosporales; family Streptomycetaceae; genus Streptomyces; species Streptomyces sp. 4N509B. The sequence goes on along the minus strand of NZ_JBQQBZ010000004.1, from coordinate 243,512 downwards.
TCGGCAAGACGGAGGGCAACGGCTGCGTCAACGACTTCTCCCGCACGCTGGCCGCCGCCCGCTGGGAGACGCTGCTGCCGCCGGAGACCGTCACGGTGTTCTCCGGCGGCACGGAGGGCGTCCTCAGCCCGCACGTGAACCTGCTGGTGGGCACGGACACCGCCGACCCGGACACCGCCGACCCCGGCGGCGACCCCGGCGGCGAGCAGCACGAACAGCACGACCGGTACGACCGGGGCCTGGTCGCCGCCGCGGCGCGCACCCGGATCCTCGCGCCCGAGGAGGTGGGCAGGGCCGCGCAGGTGACGGCGGTGCGCCACACCGTCGAGGGCCTGCTGGCCCGGCTCGGTCTGGCGCCGGACGAGACGCACCTGGTGCTCGTCAAGTGCCCGCTGCTGACCTCCGAGCGGGTCGCGGCCTGCCGCGCCGAGGGCGGCGAGCCGGTGACGGAGGACACCTACGAGTCCATGGCGCGGTCCCGCGCGGCGGCCTCGCTCGGCATCGCCCTGGCGCTCGGCGAGTGCACGCCGGAGCAGGCCGACGCGGCGCTCGCCTCCGGGCCCGCCTCCGGGGCCGGCGCGCGGGTGTGGTCCTCCCGTGCCTCGGCCAGCGCGGGCGCCGAGCTGACCGACTGTCACGTGCTGGTGCTGGGCACGAGCACCGCCGCCCGCAGCCGGCTGCGGGCCGTGCACGGCACCATGGCCGACGCCATCGACCTGACGACGCTGACGGGCCTGTTCGACCACGTGCGCCGGGCCGGCGGGGAGGTGGTGCAGGTGTTCGCGAAGGCGGAGGCGGACCCTGCGGGCACGGTACGCGGGGTCCGCCACACCATGCTGACCGACTCCGACCTGCACGCCACGCGACACGCGCGGGCCGCCGTCGGCGGACTGCTCTCGGCGCTGGCCGGGCACACGGCGCTGTACGTCTCGGGCGGGGCGGAGCACCAGGGCCCGCCGGGCGGCGGCACCGTGACGGTCGTCTACCGGGTGCCGTGACGTGCGGCCCCGCCTGGTGCTGCTGCACGGCGCCGCCACGACGGCGGAGGTGTGGCGGCGGATGCTGCCCCACCTCGACGGCCTCGACGGCCTCGACGTCGTCTGCCCCGAGCGGCCCTGCACCGGCTCGCTGGAGACCGAGGTCGCCGCGCTCGCCCCGCTGTGCGCGGACGCCGCCGTGGCCGGGGTCAGCGGCGGCGCCACGCTGGGCCTGGAACTGGCCGCGCGCGGGGTGCCGTTGACGGCGGCCGTGCTCCACGAGCCGGCCGCGGGGTCGCTGGCCCCCGGGCTGCTGGCGCACGTCGCCGAGGGGCTGCGCACGGGTGGCGTGGCGGGCTTCGGGCGGGCGCTGTACGGGCCGTCGTTCGACGCCGGAGCGGCGCCGGGGCGTGCTGTCGTGGAGCGGGAGTTCGCGATGTTCCGGGGCTTCGAGCCCGCGGCTCCCGCGCCCGGCTGTGGGCCCGTGCTGCTCACCGTCGGTGAACGCTCGCCGGCTGCGCGGCACGCCTCGGTGGCGGCGCTGGCCCGCCACTGCGGCGGCCTGGGCCGGGAGGTGGTGCCGGGCGGCGGGCATGCGGTGCACCTGGACGTCCCCGAGGCGTTCGCGGCCGTCGTCCGCGCCCACCTGCGCCGGGTGGCCGGGCCGGCCGGGTCCACCGCGTGAGGCGGGCGCTTCCAGCCACTCCCGGCCCCACTCCCAGCCACACTCCCAGCCACACTCCGGAGCCGCGTTCCTGCCCGTTTCTCGCGCCCGCGTTTCCCGACAGCGTGTCGGTAAACCCTTGACTTAGGTGAACCTAAGTACTCACCATGGCCTGGTGACCACCGCACTGAACACCGCCGCCACCCCGTTCTCCACCCTCATCCGCGAGGCCTCCCACCAGCAGCACGTCGAGGCCGAGAGCTCCCCCTTCATGAGCGAGATGCTCGGTGGCCGGCTGGGCGTGGCCGCGTTCACCCGGTACACGGAGCAGCTGTGGTTCGTCTACCGCGCCCTGGAGGAGGCCGCCGAACGGCTGGCCGACGACCCGGTCGCGGGTCCGTTCGTCAGCCCCGCACTGTTCCGCACCGCGGCCCTCGCGCAGGACCTCGACCACCTGCACGCCGGCACCGCGTGGCGCACGACGCTCGCGCCCCTGCCCGCCACCGAGAGGTACGCCGCCCGCGTGCGGGAGGTGGCCGAGGGGTGGCCGGGCGGGTACGTCGCCCACCACTACACCCGGTACCTCGGCGACCTCTCGGGCGGCCAGGTCATCCGCGGCACCGCCGAGAAGACCTGGGGCTTCACCCCCAGGGGCGACGGCGTGCGGTTCTACGTCTTCGACCAGGTCGGGAACCCGGCCGCGTTCAAGCGGAGGTACCGCGCCCGGCTGGACGCGATCCCCGTCACCGACGACGAGAAGCTGCGCGTCGTCGACGAGTGCCGGCGCGCCTTCGCCCTGAACACGGCCGTCTTCCGGGAGCTCGGCGACGCCACACGGTAACCACGACGTAACCGTGGGAAGCTAACGATCGTCCGTTTTCGTTTCGTTCTCCGCTTGTCCACGCAAAAGGTTCGTACCGGTATGCCACCTCCGTCCGTCTTCCCTCACCACGTGCCGTCCTGGCTGGCCAACGCCGTCCTCTACCAGATCTATCCGCAGAGCTTCTCCGACTCCAACGGCGACGGCATCGGCGACTTCGACGGCGTCACCGAGCGCCTGGAGTACCTGGAGTGGCTCGGCGTCAACACCGTCTGGCTCAACCCCTGCTTCGCCTCCCCCTTCCGCGACGCCGGCTACGACGTCTCCAACTACCTGGCGGTCGCCCCCCGCTACGGCACCGAGGACGACCTGGCCGAGCTCGTCGACGCCGCCGCCCGGCGCGGCATCAGGGTGATGCTGGACCTGGTGGCAGGCCACACCTCCCACCAGCACCCCTGGTTCACCACCGCCGCCAACGACCCCACCGACGAGCGCTACATCTGGACGGACGGGACGGAGACCGAGCTGCCGCCCGGCTTCGTCCCCTCCCCCGGCAGCCGCCCCGGCGGCTACCTGCCGAACTTCTTCGACAGCCAGCCCGCCCTGAACTTCGGCTACGCCCGCCCCGACCCGGCCGAGCCCTGGCGCCAGCCCATCGACGCCGACGGCCCGCGCGCCAACCGCGCCGCGCTGCGCGAGATCATGGACCACTGGCTGCGCCTGGGCCTGGCCGGCTTCCGCGTCGACATGGCCCACTCGCTCGTCAAGGACGACCCGGGCATGACGGAGACCTCCAAGCTCTGGGGCGAGCTGCGCGCCTGGCTGGACGCCACCCACCGGCAGGCCGCCCTGCTGGCCGAGTGGGGCGACCCCTCGACGTCGGTCCCGGCCGGCTTCCACGCCGACTTCCTCCTCCAGTTCGGCGGCCCCGACGACGGCCTGCCGATGCGCTCCCTGTGGAACAACGGACACGGCACCGTCCACGAACACTGGGAGCAGCAGCGGGAGGTCTGCTACTTCGACGCCGAGGGGCGCGGCTCGGCGCGGGAGTTCGTCACCGCCTTCGAGGCCACGGCCCGGGTCATCGCCGACGCGGGCTTCATCGTCCTGCCCACCGCCAACCACGACTTCTCCCGCCTGGCCTGCGGCCCGCGCACCGCCGAGCAGCTGCCGCCAGCCTTCGCCTTCCAGCTCACCTGGCCGTCGCTGCCGGCGATCTACTACGGCGACGAGATCGGCATGCGGTACGTCCCGGGGCTGCCGGACAAGGAGGGCAGCGTGCTGGGCCCGCGGTACAACCGCGCCGGCTCCCGGACGCCGATGCAGTGGGACCGCACCCCGAACGCCGGCTTCTCCACCGCCCCGCCCGACCGGCTCTACCTCCCCCTCGACCCCGACCCCGACCGCCCCACCGTCGCCGCCGGGCGCGCCACCCCCGGCTCGCTGCTGCACCTGGTGCGCCGGCTCGTCGCGCTGCGCACCTCCACCCCCGAGCTCGGCAGCGGCGGCTCGCTGGAGGTCCTGCACACCGGCTATCCCCTGGCCTACGTGCGTGGCGGACGCTACCTCGTCGTCGTCAACCCGCGCCGCGCCCCCGCCACCCTCGCGCTCCCGCGCACCGAGATGGCGGGGGCCCGCCCGGTGGAGGCCGAGGGCGTCACGATCGGCGAACGGGAGATCACGGCCGCGGGCTTCTCGTTCGGCATCTTCACGCTCTGACCGACCGCCTGGCCGATCTTCCCGCTCCGACCGACGGCGCTTGCGTTGGAGTCCGCTCCACCCGGCAGACTCCTGGCCATGGACACCACCACGATGCACCGCACACTGGGACGAAGCGACATCACCGTCAGCGCCCTCGGCTTCGGCTGCTGGGCGATCGGCGGCGAGTGGTTCAGCACCGAGGGCCAGCCGTGGGGCTGGGGCGCGGTCGACGACGAGGAGTCCGTACGCGCCCTGCGCCGCGGCATGGACCTCGGCGTCACCTTCTTCGACACGGCCGACTGCTACGGCACCGGCCACAGCGAGACCGTCCTGGGCCGGGCCGTGAAGGGACGCCGGGACCAGGTGGTCATCGCCTCGAAGTGGGGCAACACCTTCGAGGAGGGCAGCCGCGTCTGCGACCTGGTCCCCGACCTCACCCCCGGATACGTCCGCCGCGCGCTCACCGCCACGCTCCGCCGCCTCGGCACCGACCACCTCGACCTCTACCAGCTCCACCTCGGCGACGCGCCGACCCACGAGGCCACGGCGCTCCGCGCCGCCTGCGAGGACCTGGTCCGCGAGGGCCTGATCCGCGCCTACGGCTGGTCGACGGACGACCCGTCACGCGCCCGCCTCTTCGCCGAGGGCCCGCACTGCGCCACGGTGCAGGTCAACGCCAACGTCTTCGAGGACGCCCCCGCGATGTTCACCCTCGCCGAGGAGGTCACGCTCGGCGCCGTGATCCGGGGCCCGCTGGCGATGGGCGCGCTGACCGGCAGGTTCTCGACCACCGCCGGCTCCCTCTCCAGCGGCGACATCCGCGCGACGCCCCCGGCCTGGCTGCGGTTCTTCCGCGACGGCCGTCTCGCGCCGGAGTGGGCGGCGCGCTTCGACGCGGTCCGCGACATCCTCACCTCCGGCGGCCGCACACCCGCCCAGGGCGCCCTGGCCTGGCTGTGGGCGCGCAGCCCGCACGCGGTCCCCATACCGGGCATCCGCACGGTCGCCCAGGCCGAGGAGAACGCGGGCGCCCTCGCGTTCGGACCGCTCACCGGGGACCAGGTCAGCGAGATCCGCACCCTCCTCGCCCGCGACCCGGCCGATGGCATGTGACACGTGAACGCCTGGTAACGATGAGGTCACGGCGCTTGCCCGTGTCTTCGCACGCGATCTAGCGTCGCCTGAGACCACGTTCAGCGTTCTATTCATCACCTAGCGCAGCGGGGCGGGGGCCTCGCCGCGGTCTGGCACCGGCCTGGGGAGTCCGGTGGGGAGGGGAGCGACGCTCGCTGTGACCGTGCCTGTGCCCGGCTTATCCGGGTTACCCGGGTCATCCCGGCCGCCCCGGCTGCCTCGGCCCTCTCCGCCGTCTCGGTACCACCTGATCACCCCGGACGACTGGTTCCGCATCCCGCTGCGTTCGGATCCCCGGCGGGAGCGGTCCGTCGCCGCCCTGGTCGACCGGACCTGTCCCGCCCGGGACCAGCACGCCGCGCGGCGGCGGGAGTTGCGCGAGCTGCTGATCGCCGTCGTGGAGCGGGCGGCGCTCAACGACGGGGTCGAGCTGTACCTGGCCACCCACTCCGTCCTGGGGGTGCCGATCCCCGCCAGCCTGCTCGTCAGCGTCGAGCCGGAGAACCCGGCGCTCCCCCGCTCGTTACCCACCGGGGCCACGGAAACGCTGGCCCTCGCGCTGCGGGAGAAGTACCGCGACCGGGCCCAGGTGGACCCGGTGGAGCTGCCCAGCGGCCCGGCGGTCCGCTGCCTGCGGCGCGAGCTCGACGACGAGGCGACGACGCTCGGCGTGCCACCGGACCGTCCGACCACCGTGCTGGACACCTACCTGCCCGTGCCGGGCTCCTCGGCCTGGCTGCTGCTGACGTTCAACGCCCCGGTGCCGGAACTGGCCGAGGCGCAGGTCGAACTGTTCGACGTCATCGCCGCGTCGCTGCGGTGGTCGTAGGGCCGTCGCAGGACCGAAGAGAGGAAAAGAGGAGAAGGGGAGGGGCCGGACCATGTCCGATCTGAGACTGTCGACCGACGACGTGCGGGAGCTGGGCGAGAAGCTGCGGTTCATCGCCACCGAGTTCGAGGGCGCCAACGACATCGCCGAGGAGTACGGCGAGGCCGTCTCCCACGGCGACCTGGCGCACGAGCTGGAGCAGTTCGCCGAGAACTGGGAGAACAAGCGCGGCGAGCTGATGGAGGGCCTTCAGGAGCTGGCCAACGCCGCCGTCGGCGCGGCCGAGGGGTTCGAGGGGCTGGAGCGGGCGCTGGTCGACGCGCTGGAGGGCGACGGCTGATGGCGGACATCCGGCCCAGCGACTGGTATCCCCTGGTCGAGGACGCCTCGGACCCGGTCCCGGGCGACTGGGAGCTGGTCGAGGAGGCCGCCGCCCGATACCGCAGAACGGCCGAGGCGATCGAGACCGCCCGGACGCTGTTACGGGACGTCACCGACAGCAGGGACGGCTGGCGGTCGGAGGCGGGAGACGCGTTCCGCGAGAAGGCCACCGAGCTGTCGGACGACGTCTTCCAGGCGTACGGGCGGTACGACGCCGTGGCCACCGCGCTGGCCGAGTACTGGCCCGAGCTGCGCGACGCGCAGGAGGAGAGCCTCGACCTGTGGCGGTCGGCCGACGCGGCCCAGGACGAGATCGACGCCCTGACCCGGCAGGTGACGGCGGCGGCGGACGAGGACTCCGACACCCACGAGGACCTCGGCCGGCTGGAGGGCGACCTGGGCCTGGCACGGGCCGAGCTGCAACGCTTCCGCGACCGCCTGGAACAGGTCGTCGAGGACAAGGACAACGCCGCCCAGCGGGCGGCCGACGCCATCGGGGAGTTCATCGGCAGCGACGGCCTGAAGGACGGCTTCTTCGACAGCATGTTCTCGGCGTTCCAGGACGCGATGGCCGTCCTCGGCGAGATCGCCGGGCAGATCGCGATGTACGCCGGCATAGCCTCCCTGGCCCTGTGCTGGGTCCCCGTCCTCGGCCAGGCCCTCGCCGCCGTCGCGACGATCGCCACCGTCATCTCCCTGGCCGGAAACCTGATCAACGGCGACTGGCACGGCGTACTCCTCGACTCCATCGGCCTCCTCACCTTCGGCGCGGGCCGCCTGGCGGGAGCGGCGGCCCGGACGGTGCGCACGCGGGCGGCGCGGACCATCGACGAAGTGAGCGACTCGGCCCTTTCGTCAATTCCCAGAAACCTGCCCGTCAGGGAAAGGCTCGCGATGTATCGGGCTGAAGCCGGTGGGAACCCGAGCACCGCGAACGCGGCGAGGCGCCAACTACAGGAAAGCACCGATCTGGTGGACAGTCCGATGGCCAGCCTCCGAAATACTCTTCCGGACCTGCGCAGTAGCCTGCGGGACGGATTCCGCCCCAGTCAATGGCAGCGAGCCGACAGCTGGCAGGAAGCCATGGGGCTGACCGACTCCTCTCTCGCGAGAACTGACATGGCAGGCATGGGCTCGGCCGCCAGCTGGGCGGGCGCCGGCGAAGTCGCCAGCTGGGGCGCCGGCACGGCCACGACGTTGTGGACACACGACGCCGACAGCGGCATACAGATGAACACGCCTGTGCAACTCCATCCCTCGGACGGCTGGTCCGCCAACTGGAACCTCCCCTTCTCCGACACGCCCGGGATGTCCCTCACTGATGAACCCCTCGAGGTGGGGGATTTCCCCCACGGGGAGAGCGGGGCCCGGGTCCGGTGAGGCGGTGGATCTCCCAGTTCGACACCCCGGAAACGGGCTGGCTTCCCCTGGTCATGAACGACCCGGACGGCGTCGAACGCGCGGCACGAGCCATCGCGGACTGGGACGGCGAACGCATGGAGGAGTACGCGGACGAGGTGTATCCGGAGCTACGCGCGATCTGGGAGGAGATGCAGGACCGACGAGCCGCTCCAGTCGCCGTCTACGTCCCCCCCGTTCCGCTCGACTCCCGCCTGCGGGTGCCGATCATCGCCTACGTCCAGGGGCGCCGGACGGCCCCACACGAGCGAACCATGGAGGCGGTCGTCGCCATGGCCAGTGAGAGCCGGCCCGATTCGTTCCGGCCGCCCGACATCGCGCTGGTGGAGCTGCCAGCGGGCCCCGCCTGCCGACTCCAGGAGGTCGTCGTGCACGACGAGGAAGACCGCGGTCGGCGCTCCCTGTCGGAGCACATTGACTACTACGTACTACCACCCCACTGTCCCGAGGGGATATTCAAGTTCTCCGTGACATGGTCAAGTCCTGCGATCACAGCGCGGGCGATGGTGACGGCCGACGAGATGGCTGCCTCCCTTTCCGTGCGGGTTGATGAAGCAACGGAGGGAAACGGATGACCGCCAACAACGGTAATGGAGAGAACCGATGACCGACCTGATCCCGATGTTCGACTACCCGATGTCCGAAGAGTGGCTGGCACTCGACGCAAACCTGAAGGTCGCGGCCGACTACGCCGAGGATCGGGTGTCCGCTCGCGGTGGACGGCAGAACAGGAAATACGCCAAGGCGATTCGCCAGCACCTGGAGTTCGTTTGGCAGGGAACACGAACGGATGCGACGGGGCCTCAGGTGGTGTATGTGCCGCTGGTGCCGCGCACCACGCAGCCGGTTGTTCCCGCCACCATCTCCGTGCGGCGTGTGGCACCCGATCACGAGCGCTCTATGGACGCGCTCGTTGCCAAAATGGGGGAGACGGGCGCCTCGACGGAACGAGAGGTCACCGTGAAGGACCTGTCGGTCGGGCCCGCCTGCCGTGTACGTGAGGCGTTCTCCCTCAACGCGGGGCGGTCCGGCGAGGTGATGGTCGAGAACGTGCAACACCATGTACTGGCAGAGCTCTACCCAGAGGAGATCCTGCTGCTCAACGCCCACTGGAACAGGGACGTGATGGGCTCGGGCGTGGTGGAACTGGTCGACCAGATGGCCGCGTCCCTGCGGGTCGTCTCGCCTGGGTCGGGTGACGGGCCCCGTCCCGTGCTGGCGGCGCCGGACGCGCGCGTCGTGTTCGCCGAGAGCCAGATCGGGCGCGGCATGCGCCCCCTCGCCCAACACGGCTTCGTCGTCATCGAACAGGGCGTCCTCACCCTCCTCGACAGCGACCGCCAACCCATCGACAGCGCACCCCTCCCCCAGGTGCAGGCATCGAAGCGCGGCATCACCGGAGGCGCCGTCGTCGCCCTGACCCTCGCCAACGGCGAGAAGTACAACGTCTCCCCCGGCTGGGGCGCCCACCGGGGCTCGCTCTCCCTCCCCGGCCTCGGCAACCCCGTCAAGGACGCCGCCGACTCCCTCCGCCGCTGTGTCGAGGACGGAGGCGGCACAACCACATAAGCGGCGTCGAATCGACGAGAAGACCGCCACCAGCCACCGAAGGACATCTGATGACGGACGCCGTACCGGTATTCGACTACCCGGCCTCAGAAGAGTGGTTCCCGCTAAGCCCGCTTCCCCTCTCTGATGACGGAATCCAACAGATCACACGACAGGTCATCGCCAGAGGCGGACGGCAGAACAAGCGGCACGCACGCACTCTGAGCGAACATCTGAAGCTCGTCTGGCAGGCGGAGGCGCACGAGATCCCGATCCAGGTCGGTGTGATCTACGTGCCGCACACGTGGCCTGTCACCTGCCATCCCGCACCTGTCCGCGTCTTCTCCGTGCGCTATCCGGCCGGATATGAGGAGACCATCGAGGAGATGGTGCACCGCGCACCCCAACCGCAGGACAACCTCGCCACAACGAGGCCGATGGAGGCCACGACCGTGGATCTGCCGGGGGGCACCGCGTATCGAACGCACTGGGCAGAATCCGCAGACACCGGTTACCCCCGCATCCGGGCAGAGACTGAGCACGTGGACCACTACTTCCGGTCAGAGGCGTGTCCGGACGAGACCGTCCTGCTGTCCGCCAACTGGAGTTGCGACAACGTCGGCTCGGGCGTGGTGGAACTGGTCGACCAGATCGCCGCCTCGCTGCGGGTCGTCTCGCCCGGGTCGGGCAACGGGCCGCGTCCCGTGCTGGCGGCGCCGGACGGGCGCGTCGTGTTCGCCGAGACCCAGATCGGGCGCGGCATGCGCCCCCTCGCCCAACACGGCTTCGTCGTCATCGAACAGGGCGTCCTCACCCTCCTCGACAGCGACCGCCAACCCATCGACAGCGCACCCCTCCCCCAGGTGCAGGCATCGAAGCGCGGTATCACCGGAGGCGCCGTCGTCGCCCTGACCCTCGCCAACGGCGAGAAGTACAACGTCTCCCCCGGCTGGGGCGCCCACCGGGGCTCGCTCTCCCTCCCCGGCCTCGGCAACCCCGTCAAGGACGCGGCCAACACCCTCGTCCGCTGCGTCGAGAACGGAGGCGGCACCGTCTCCTGAACCGGCGACGGCGGGTCAGCCCTGCGAGAGACAGAACTCGTTGCCCTCGGGGTCGGCGAGGATCGTGATCTGCTCGTGGCGGGAGAGGACCTTCGCCCCCAGCTCCGTGAGGCGGGCTATCTCCACCTCCACGTTGTGCGTGAGCAGGTCGAGGTGGAGCCGGTTCTTTCCGGTCTTGGGCTCGGGGACCCGCTGGAACCACAGCCGGGGCCCGCCGTTGCGCGGCCCCTGCGGCTCGACGAGGACCGTCGGGTCGTCCTCGGGGTCCTCGATGCCGAAGGCACGCAGCCGCGCGAGCTCGGCGGCGTCGTAGGGCGCCACGGCGTAGCCCTCCAGCGCGTCGGCCCAGAAGCGCGCGATGGAGGCCGGGTGCGCCGAGTCGACGACGATGTCGTGGAGTCGTGCCATCTGATCATCATGCACGGCCGGTACTCGCGCTGTCACGCCGGTTCGCGTGCCCCGCCCCAGTCTTCACAACTCGCGGACCACGACGCGCCCGCCGGGTGATGTTCAGGCCGGTTGGAGCCGCAACGTGGTGACACGGGCGCTGTCGGCCACCATCGGGTCGACGTAGGTGGCGCTGTAGCCGCCGTACTTGCTGCGGTAGGCGGCGTCGATCCGGTCGTTGAGCTCCCGGTCCCCGGCCACCTCGACGAAGGTGACGTCCCGGTCGACGCCGCCGGCGCTGATGTGGCCGCTGTGGCTGGCTCTGGCGGTGCGCCACCAGATCCCGTCGACGCCCCGGGCGGAGCGGACGTACAGTTCGTCGCCGTCGCGCACGACCCAGACCGGGTTCGGGCGACGCCGGGTGCCGTCGGTGCGCTCGGGGGCGATCTCCAGTTCGTCGGAGCCGGCGATCGCCGTGAGTTCGTCGCTGTTCCAGGCGGTCATCGGCCTCGTCCTCTCGTCGGTCCTGCCCGGCGGTGCTGCCCAGCGCTCCGGGCCCGGGACCAAGCTCTCACCGCGCGGGTGGGAACGCGGCGTGCCACACGGGAGGGAGGCGTGCGGGTGCTCCATCGGGATGACCCGGCACACGGGTCCGGCCAGAGCAGGTGGTCGGCCTCGCCGTCACTCGGTGGCGCGCGGGAGTTGCCGGACGCGTTCCGGCAGCGGCGTTGACGCCGGAGGCATGTCACGGGCCGTAGGAATATGCCGTGACGTTCAGCATCAGAAGGGACGGATCTCCCTCGAATTTCTGGAGGATAATGAACATCCTGTGAGCAGCCCCCCGGGGGGAGCCGGGAAGGGGAGGGAGGGCCGGCGTGAGCGCTGGACGGCACGTGCCCGTCGTGACGTGGATGGTCGTGCGGCAGCTCGACTGGGAGCGTTTCGCCGCCGAGCACTGGGGGCGGGAGCCGGTCCGCCTGACGGGTGGGGTGAGCCACGCGGGCCTCGACACCGGGCGTGCCTACCAGGCGGCCGTCGCCACGGTCGACGCCTCCCGCGACGACGTGACGTTCCGCTCCGGCGGCCGTGCCGTTCCCGACGGCTCGGGGTGGGCGCCGCGCGAGGCCGACGGCGACCTCGACGGGTACCTGGCGCGGATGGGCGACGAGGGGGACTGGCTGCTGAGCGTCATGGACCCGCTGCCGGCCAGCTTCGCGCTGTGGGCGCAGGTCCGTGACGCGCTCACGAACCTGTGGTGGCGCGTGGGCTGGCCGCACGAGCCGGTGGGTTCCGAGTTGGCCATCGGCCGGGGCCACAGCCGGGACCACGACCCGGCTCATCCGAGGACACCCGCCGGACTGTTGTGGGTGCTGCGCGGCGGCGTGACCGTACTGCTGCGCGGGGAGCGGCCCCCGGCGCTCCGGCTGTCCGGCTCCGTCGGCGACCTGCTCTACTGGCCCGCCGGGTACCACGTCGCCGAGACGTATCCGACCGGCGCCGCCGTGGCGCTGCGGCTGGCGTTGCCCGAGGGCGGCGCCCTGCCGGCGAACGCGACGGAGCGGGCCGTGGGGCGCTCCGCGGCCGGGCTGCTTCCGGCGCCGCCGCCCGGCGCCGTCTCCACGCTCCGCTTAACGGACCGGATCCGCGTCACCAGCCACCTCGTCGAGGTGCGGGGCGCGTGGGCGGTCAACGGCCACGCGCTGCCGCGCGGCGCCGACCGGCGGGTGCTGTCCGCGTTGACCCTGGGGCGCGAGACCGGCGTGCGTGAGCTGTGCCGGACGGGGGGCGGGGGCGACGCGCGCACCGCGTCCACCCTGACGTTGCTGCGCACGCTCCACCGGCTGCGTGCCGTCGAGCCGGTGGGCGCGGCGGACCGGGCGGAGCCGGGGGTGCTCAGCGCGCGGTGACGCCGCGCGGGCCGGCGGGGCTCGCGCTGCCCACGCCGGAGGCCACCGCGGCCGCGGTGGCCTCGGCGGCGGCACCGTCGCCGGGCCAGCAGCTCCTGACCTCGTGTTCGCTGGCGTTGGCGCCGGAGCACATCACGGCGACGCGTTGTCCCGCGAAGCGCTCGCGGTCGGCGAGGAGCGCGGCCAGGGCGACGGCGCCGGCACCCTCGACGAGGGTGTGGGCGTCGCGCATCAGCCGCCACTGGGCGGCGGCGATCGCCGCGTCGTCGAGGAGGACGAAGTCGGCCAGGCCGTGCTCGCGCATCAGCCGCTGGGTGAGGGCGAAGCCGCAGCCGACCGCCAGGCCCTCGACGCGGGTGCGGTTGGGCCGGGTGACGAGCTCGCCGGCGCGCCAGGAGTCGTGCGCGGCCGGGGAGGCGGCGGACTGGGCGGCGACGACGCGGCACCCCGGCGAGACGGCGGAGGCGACCAGGCAGGCCGCCGCCGCGCCGCTGCCTCCGCCGACCGGCACGAGGACGGCGTCGAGGTCGGGCGCCTGCTCGAAGACCTCCAGGTACGCGGTGGCGACCCCCGCGATGAGCTCCGGCTCGTCGGCGGCGCTGACCAGCCGCATCGAGCGCCTTCTGGCGAGCTCGGCGGCGTGGGCCGCCGCCGCGCCGAGGTCGGCGCCGTGCTCGATCAGCTCCGCGCCACGGGCACGGACGGCCGCCGCCTTGGCGGGGTTCGGGTTCCTCGGCATGACGATGACGCACGGCGCGCCGAAGTGCGCGGCGGCGTACGCGAGGGACTGGGCGTGGTTGCCGGTGGAGTACCCGACGATGCCGCGGGCGTGCTCGGCCGGGGTCATGGCGGCCAGCAGCGTCAGCCCGCCACGGACCTTGAAGGCACCCGTGGGCTGGGCGTTCTCGTGCTTGAGGTGGACGGTCGCGCCGCAGGCCTCGTCGAGGGCCGGATAGGACCACATCGGGGTCGGGGGCAGCAGGTCGGCCAGCAGGCGACGGGCGCGCAGCACGTCGGTCATCGTGGGCGGTCGCACGGACATGACCTCACGATTCCACAACCGGACAAATAGATCCAATGGTGGTTATCGATGGAAGGATCGATCTGATCTATATAACGTGGATGACGTGCTGGATCTCACGCGACTGAGGGTGCTGGTGGCGGTCGCCCGGGAGGGTTCGATCACGGCCGCCGCCGAGGCGTTGCACTACGCCCAGCCGTCCGTCAGCCACCACCTGGCGCGGCTGGAGGCCGAGGCCGGCGTGGTGCTGGTGCGGCGGGCGGGGCGCGGCGTGGTGCTGACGGAGGCCGGGCGGCTGCTGGTGGAGCGGGCCGAGGAGATCCTCGGCAGGGTGGAGGCGGCGCAGGCGGAGTTGGCCGCCCACGCCGGGCTGCGCACCGGGCGGGTGCGGCTCGCGGCGTTCCCGTCGGCGCTGGCCACGCTCGTGCCGCCGGCGGCGGCGCGGCTGGCGGCGCGGCATCCCGGCGTCGCGCTGGCGCTGACGGAGGCGGAGCCGCCGGAGGCGTTGACGGCGCTGCGCAACGGCGAGGTGGACGCGGCGCTGGTCTTCGAACACGACCCGGACGAGCGGCCCGGCGACCGTCGGAACACGACGCTGACGCCCGTCCTTCAGGAGCCGCTGTACGTCGTGACGGCGCGGGCCGAGGCCCGGGGGACGGACCTGGCGGCGTACGCGGAACGGAGCTGGATCGCCGGCTGCGAGCGGTGCCGGGCGCGGCTGGTGGAGGTGTGTGTGCGGGCCGGGTTCGCGCCGCGGATCACGTTCGAGACGGACGACTACGTGGCGGTGCAGGCGCTGGTGGCCGACGGGCTCGGGGTGAGCGTGCTGCCGCACCTGGCCTTGGCCGCCCACCGCAATCCGGCGGTGGTGGCGCTGCGGCTGCCGGGCGAGCGCCGTCGGGTGTCGTTCGCGTTCTACGGGCGTCCGCCCGCGCCCGATCCGGTGCGGGCCTTCGCGGACGCGCTGCGGGCGGCCGTCGAGGCGGGCGAGACGGGCGAGGCGGGCGGGGATGCGGACGGAGGGGATGCGGACGGCGAGCGGGGGGAGGGCACGGCCGGGGCCAGGGGCCAGTTAGGGGACTGACCTGACTAGGCGTCGTCGCCGACCGTCCGCTGGCGGAGGCGACGGGTGGCGAACAGCGCCGCCGCGCCGGCCGCCGCCAGGGCACCCGCGCCGAGGGCGAGGGCGCCGGTCGGGGCGTCGCTGCCGGTCTCGGCCAGGGCTCCGCCCTCGGCGCCGCCCTGCGGGGTGACGCCGGGGTCGTCGCCGTCCGGGTCGTCGGTGTCGGGGGTACCGGACGGGTCGGGGAGCTGCTCGTCCTCGCGTTCGTCGCCGCGTCCGTCGGGGCCTACGAGATCCCGCTCGGCGACGTGCTGGCCTCCGTCCGCCACCGCCTGGGCCTCGGCGGCCAGCCGCTGGACCGGGTCGGCGAGAGCGTGCTGTGGGACGTGCGGCTGCCGCGCGTGACGCTGGCGGTGCTGGTCGGCGCCTCGCTGGGCTGCGCGGGCGCGTTGGCGCAGGGCGTCTTCGGCAACCCGCTGGCCGAGCCCGGAGTCATCGGCATCTCCTCGGGCGCCGCGGTGGGCGCCGTCGGCGCCATCGCCTTCGGCGTGAGCTTCCTCGGCACCTGGGCGGTGACCGCCTTCGCGTTCGTGGCGGGCCTGGCCACGGGCCTGGTGGTCTACGTCCTCTCCCGCTCCGGGGGGCGGACGGAGGTGGTGACGCTGATCCTCACCGGCATCGCGGTCAAGGCCTTCGCGGGCGCGCTGATCGGGCTGTTCGTCTTCCTCGCCGACAACGCGCAGATCACGCAGATCACCGTCTGGCAGCTCGGCTCCCTCTCCCAGGCGACCTGGCCGACGGTGATGGCGGTCCTGCCGTGCACCGCCCTCGGGCTCCTGGTGGCGCCGCTGTACGCCCGGCGCCTGGACCTGCTGGCGCTCGGCGAACGGCCCGCCCGCCACCTGGGCGTGGACGTGGAACGGCTGCGCGAGGTCCTGGCCGTGCAGGTGGCGCTGCTGACGGCCGCCGCCGCCGTCGCGGTCGCGGTCGCGGTCGCGGTCGCGGTCGCGGTCGCGGGGATCATCACCTTCGTGGGGCTCGTCGTGCCGCACCTGCTGCGGATGGTGGCCGGCCCTGGGCACCGCATCCTGGTGCCGGGCAGCGCGCTGGGCGGGGCGTTGGTGCTGGTCGCGGGCGACCTCGTGGCGCGCGCCGCTGTTGCTGCTCGACGAGCCGACGGCCGCGCTCGACCTGCGCCACCAGGAGCCGGTTCTCGGCAGGGGCCGTCACCTGGCGGCCGAGGGGCGCGGGGTCGTCGTGGTCCTGCACGACCTGGGGCTCGCCGCCGCCCACGCCGACCGGGTCGCCGTGCTGGACGCGGGGCGGCTGGTCGCGGTCGGGCCGCCGGCGGAGGTGTTCCGTGAGGAGCTGCTGAGCCGGGTCTACGACCTGCCGGTGGAGGTGTTGCCGCACCCGGAGACGGGGGTGCCGTTGGTGGCGCCCCGGCGTGCGCCGGGCGTGCCCGCGCGCCCCTGAATCCGCCGGGTTTCACGCCTCTCTGAGCGGAATTCAGCCGTGCTCGCCACCGTTTCATAAAGTTTCACCAAACGACGGCCAAACCACCGTCGGATGCCCTAACCTGTTCTCCGTTCGTTCACAGAGAGCGATGTTCCGGCGCGTGCTCACGGGGAGATGAGCCCGCGCCTTTCCTTGGCTCCGTCCAGGGTTCCGTTCAGTGTTCGTATCAGGTTTCACGCACCGCAGCAGCAGCGCCGCCACCGTCCCCGCACACCCGCCACCGGGGGATTCCATGCGCCAGCAGCACCATCTGTCACCCTCCGCCAGCATTCGGCGACAGCGCGTCGCCTTCGGCGCGGTCGACGGACCACACCACGGCGACGGATCCGCCTGGTACACACCGCTCGCCCTCGCCGCCGACGTGCTCGGCGTCGCCCTCCCGGTGGTCGCGGTCTACTCCCTGGCCGGCGAGCCCCGCCCGCTGACCACCGCCCTGGTCGCCACGGCCTGTTGGACCGCGGTGCGCGCCGGCCACCGGCGCTACGGCGGCCGGTCGCGAGGCGTCGGCGAGTTCCGCGGCCTGCTGGCGACCGTCCACGACTGGCTCGTCCTCGTGGGGCTGCTCGCCGTGCTGCGCGTGGCGACCGGGGAGAGCTCCCGGCTGCCGAGCGCGGCGTTCGCGCTGCTGCCCGCGCTGCTCGTGACCGGGCTGACGGGCTGGGCGATCCACCGCCACCTGACCAGGCAACGGCGCCGGGCGCTGGCGCTGCGCCGGGTGATGGTGGTCGGGGAGGCGGCGCCGGTCGAGGCCGTCACCGCACGCCTGGCGGCCCGCACCGACCACCCGTACGTCGTGATCGGCGCCGTGCCGGTCGGCGGCGCGTTGGGGACGAGCGGCGTCGCCGCGTTAGGGCGTCTGCCCGCCGGCTCGGCCGCCAGGGAGAGCGCCTCGTCCGAGGGTCCGGTGGACGACGGCGACGCCGTCGTCGCCGCCGCGCGGGAGCACGCGGCCGACGTGGTGTTCGTGGCGCCCGGCTGCGACCTCGTGGGCGACCGGCTGCGGCGCCTGACGTGGGCGGTGCAGGACGCCGGCCTGTCGCTCGTGGTCGCGACGGGCCTCACCGACGTGGCGCGCCGCCGCGTCACCCTCGCGAACGCGGCGGGGCTGAGCCTGCTGCACGTCGCCGGGCCGCCGCGCGGCGGCGCCGAGCCGGCGCTGAAGGCGACGCTCGACCGCGCCGTCGCCGCGCTCGGCCTGCTGCTGCTCGCGCCGCTGCTGGCGCTGCTGGCGCTGGCCGTGCGGCTGGACTCCCCCGGGCCCGCGCTCTTCCGTCAGGTCAGGGTGGGACGCCACGGCGAGCCGTTCACCATGCTCAAGTACCGCACCATGGTCGAGGACGCCGAGCGAATACGCCCCTTGCTGGAGACCGTGAACGACCACGGCGGCGGGCCGCTGTTCAAGATGCGCGCCGACCCGCGCGTCACCCGCCTGGGCCGGCTGCTGCGCCGCACCTCGCTCGACGAGCTGCCGCAGCTGGTGAACGTGGTGCGCGGTCAGATGTCCCTGGTGGGGCCGCGCCCGCCGCTGCCGGAGGAGGTCGCCCGCTACGGGCAGGTGGAGGCGCGGCGGCTGACGGTCAGACCGGGGATGACCGGGCTGTGGCAGGTCGGGGGACGCTCGGAGCTGTCCTGGGACGAGGGGCTGGCGCTGGACCTGGACTACGCCGACAACTGGTCCGTCACCGGCGACCTCGACGTGCTCGCCCGCACCGTCCGTGCCGTCGTGGACGGGCGGGGCGCCTACTGACCCCACACCGGGGCAAGCAGGGACATGACACGATGCGCGTGACGAAACGCCGTCACGCGACGTGGACCCGCGCCGACGACGACGAGGACGCCGACGCGAGGGCACTGCCGACGCGAGGCGATGCCGACGCGGGACGTGCCCGCGCCGGCGCGGCGCGCGCGGGCGTCGGCTCCGGGCAGGAGGAGTCCTCGGGCCGCGCCGGGCCGGCGTGGACGACAGGACGGAGAGGGGGACGAGAGATGAGCCGCTTAGCCGGCGTCACCGTGTGCGCCGGGCTCGCCGTGGCGAGACCACCACGCGTGGACCTCGCGGACGCCGCGCTCCAGCGGAATGCTCGGCGCGAAGCCGAGGGCGCGCAGCCGCGCGACGTCCAGCAGCTTGCGCGGCGTGCCGTCGGGACGCGTCCGGTCCCAGCCGACGCGGCCGACGTACCCCACCGCCCGCGCCACGGTGTCCGCGAGCTCCGCGATCGTCAGGTCCTCGCCGCAGCCCACGTTCAGCGGCAGCTCGTCGTCGTAGTGGCGCAGCATCAGCAGGCAGGCGCGGGCCAGGTCGTCGCTGTGCAGGAACTCCCGGCGCGGCGTGCCGCTGCCCCACAGCACCACCTCCCGCCGCCCCTCGCGCCGCGCCTCGTCGAAGCGCCGGATGAGGGCGGGCAACACGTGCGAGGTCTCGGGGTCGAAGTTGTCCCCCGGGCCGTAGAGGTTGGTCGGCATGGCCGCGACGTAACGGCGGCCGTACTGCCGGCGGTAGGAGCGCACCTGGGAGATTCCCGCGATCTTCGCCAGGGCGTAGGGCTCGTTGCTCGGCTCCAACGGACCCGTCAGCAGCGCCTCCTCGCGGATGGGCTGCGGCGCGTGCCTGGGGTAGATGCACGAGGAGCCGAGGAAGAGCAGGCGGTCGACGTCGGCGGCGTGGGCGGCGGCGATCACGCTGAGCTGGATCAGGAGGTTGTCCTCCAGGAACGGCACGGGCTGGGTCTGGTTCGCCATGATCCCGCCGACCCGGGCGGCGGCCAGCACCACGGCGTCCGGGCGCGTGCGGGCCAGGAACGTCCGCGTCCGCTCCGCGTCCCGCAGGTCGAGCTGGTCCCGGCTCCTCGTGACCACCTCGAAGCCCTCGGCCGACAGCAGGCGGGTGACCGCCGAGCCGACGAGCCCCCGGTGCCCGGCGACGAACACCAGGGCGCCGGGGCGCAACAGCGACGGCCGTCCGTTCGTGCCGGCGGTGTCGGTACGGACGGCTCGTTCGGTTCTCGCTGCTTCATCCATAACCACATCATCCCGCTGGGGGAGGACACCATGGGCAAGGTCACGCCAGACGCCGGGGCCAGAACGGCCCTCATCTCCGGGGTCACCGGACAGGACGGCTCCTACCTCGCCGAACTGCTGCTGGGGAAGGGGTACACGGTGCACGGACTGGTGCGCCGCTCCTCCTCGTTCAACACCGAACGGATCGACCACATCTACCAGGACCCGCACCAGCCGGGCGGGCGGAGCCTCGTGCTGCACCACGCCGACCTCAGCGACGGCGTGGCCCTGGTCAACCTGCTGCGGGAGCTCGAACCCGACGAGGTGTACAACCTGGGCGCCCAGTCCCACGTGCGGGTCTCGTTCGACGCGCCGCTCTACACCGGGGAGGTCACGGGCCTGGGCACGCTGCGGCTGCTGGAGGCGATACGCGCCAGCGGCATCGACACCCGCCTCTACCAGGCGTCGTCCTCCGAGATGTTCGGCGCCGCCCCGCCGCCGCAGAACGAGCGGACGCCGTTCCACCCGCGCAGCCCGTACGGCTGCGCCAAGGTCTACGCCTACTGGTCGACCGTCAACTACCGCGAGGCGTACGGCATGTTCGCCGTCAACGGCATCCTGTTCAACCACGAGTCGCCGCGCAGGGGCGAGACGTTCGTCACCCGCAAGATCAGCCGCGCCGTCGCCCGCATCCGGGCGGGCCTGCAGGACCGGCTCTTCCTCGGCAACCTCAACGCCGTCCGGGACTGGGGGTACGCCCCGGAGTACGTCGAGGCGATGTGGCGCATGCTGCAACGGGACGAGCCGGACGACTACGTCCTGGCCACCGGGGTGCCCGCCAGCGTGCGTGACTTCCTGCGCGCCGCGTTCGAGGCGGGCGGCCTCGACTGGCACGAGCACGTGGGGTTCGACGCGAACTACGAGCGGCCCAGCGAGGTGGACGCGCTCATCGGCGACGCGGCCAAGGCACGCGACCTGCTGGGCTGGGAGCCCGCGGTGCGCTGGCGGGAGCTCGCCGAACTGATGGTCAGGGCCGACATCGAGGCGCTGGACGCCGAGTTGAGCGGCGCGCGGGTCCGCATCGACCGCTGAGCGGCCCTCGGCGAGTCGGCCGGAAACGCGCGCGGCACGTCGCGCCTCGCGCCCTGCGCACCCCACTTCACGCTCTACTTCGCGCCCCGTGCGCGCCCCCAAGCTCTCACTGTCCGCGTCCGCAACCGAACGGGGTGTTCGTTGGTCTCACTCACGGAACCTCCGGCCGCCCGAGGGGAATCGATCCATACGATGAACAGACACAAGGCCGCTCACAGCGTCGTGCACGCGGTCCGCACCAGACGGCTGACCAACGGGCTCGTCGCGCTGGCGATGACCGCGGGCGGCCTCGGCGTCCTGGCCACCGCCTCGGCGCCCTCCGCCCTCACCCCTCCCCTGACGATGACCGCGGAGGACCTGCCGACCTGGCAGACCAACGGCATCGTCTACGCCATGGCCGAGGCCGACGGCGTCGTCTTCGTCGGCGGCACCTTCTCCACGATCCGCCCGCCGGGCGCGGCCGCCGGCACGCAGGAGGAGCCGGCGCTGAACTTCGCCGCCCTCGACGCCGCCACCGGGGAGCCGATCGACTGCTCGCTGTCGTTCACCATCGGCTCCGGCACCGCGCAGGTGCGGGCCCTCGCGGTCTCCCCGGACGAGGAGACGCTGTACGTGGGCGGCAGCTTCGGCTCGGCGGGCGGCTCCGGCGCCTCCTCGCTCGCCGCGATCGACATCGACTCCTGCACCCGCGACACCTCCTTCGCGCCGGCGGCCAACGGCATCGTCCGCGCCATCGCCGCGACCGAGGACCGGGTCTACCTGGGCGGCGACTTCACGCGGATCAACGACACCGCCCGCAGCCGCTTCGCGGCCGTCACGACGGGCGGTGACGTGGTGGCGGGCTGGTCGGCCGACGCGGACGAGATCGGCAAGGCCGTCGAGGTCACCCCCGACGGGCAGCACGTCCTGCTCGGCGGCGACTTCTTCACGGTCAACGACGCGGACTCCCACGCCCTGGCCGTCGTCAGCGCGGCCGACGGCGACGTGGTGCGGGCCTACCCCAACGGCTTCATCCCCACCTCCTCCACGGTGCAGGACATCGCCACCGACGCGACCGGCTTCTACACGGGCAACGAGGGCTCGGGCGGCGGCGTGTTCGACGGCCGCATCGCGCTGGACCTGGCCACCTTCGAGGAGCGGTGGCGCGACACCTGCCTGGGCGCCACACAGGCCGTCACCGTCCACGAGACCGTGCTCTACAGCGGCCACCACGCGCACAACTGCTCCAGCATGGGCGAGTTCCCGAACCAACCGCGGTACCACCTCTTCGCGCAGTCCGTGGCGGACCCCGGGCTGCTGGGCTGGTTCCCCGACACCAACGACGGGCTCGGCGAGCAGCTCGGCCCGCGCGTGATGGCCGTCGCCGAGGACCTGCCGGGCGAGGAGCGCGACTTCCTGTGGGTCGGCGGCGGCTTCACCACGGTCAACGGGCAGCCGCAGTGGGGCCTGACCCGTTTCGCCACCGGGCCCGACACCGTGGACCCGTCGGTGCCGGAGACGCACGCCACGAGCCTGACACCCGGGCAGATCGAGCTGACCTGGCGCGCCAGCCTGGACCTGGACGACAGCTGGCTGACGTACCACGTCTACCGGGACGGGGGCAGCGAGCCGATCCACACCGTGGGCGCCGAGTCGATGCCGTGGCGCCGGCCCCAGCTGACGTTCGTCGACACGGGCGTGCCGGCGGGCGAGTCCCACAGCTACCGGGTCACCGCCACCGACGCGGCCGGCAACGTCAGCTCCCTGTCCGCCCCCGTCACCGCCACCTCGGGGACCTCGACCGAGCCGTACGTGGCGGCCGTCCTCGCCGACGACCCGATGCTGTACTGGCGGCACGACGAGACCTCGGGGAACTTCGCCTCCGACGCCTCGGGGAACGAGGCCAGCGGCGTCCACCGGGGCGGCCCGAGCCGTGGCGTGACCCCGGGCGCCGTGCCGGGCCCGCAGGCCGCGGCCGTGGGACACGACGGCACCGACTCCTACACCTACAGCGACGACCCGGTGTCAGGCGTGCGGCAGTACACGCTGGAGACGTGGTTCAACACCACCACGAACTCCGGGGGCAAGCTCATCGGGATGGGCGACACGATCCTGGAGGAGAGCTACAGCCACGACAACAACCTCTACATGCTGAACGACGGCCGGCTCCAGTTCGCCCTCTACACCGGGGCGTACCGCACGGCCACCTCCAGCGCCTCGTACAACGACGGCGAGTGGCACCACGTGGCCGCGTCCGTCGGCCCGCGCGGCATGGAGCTGTACGTGGACGGCCAGCGCGTCGCCAGCAACTCCCGCGCCACCTCGGGCCGCAACCTCAACGGGTACTACTGGCACACCGGCGGCGACAACCTCGACCGCTTCCCGAACCGGCCCAGCAGCGACTACTTCGAGGGGCGCCTGGACGAGACGGCGATCTACGGCTCCCAGCTGTCGGCCGCCCGGATCGACGCGCACGTGGACGCGGCCTCGGCCCCCACGGACACGGTGACGGCGCTGACGCCGGACGCCGACACGTACGTCAACGGCTCGGCGACCACCGCCTCCTACGGCGGCGACCGGCAGCTGGCGGTCCGCGGCACCAGCCCGTACGAGAGCTACCTGCGCTTCGCGCTGCCCGACGCCCCGGCGGGGACGGTGCTGAAGAACGCGGCGCTGCGGGTGCGGGTGTCGGGCGACTCCTTCGCCGGCTCGGCGGACGACGTGGCGGTGCGGACCGTGGCCGGGGCGTGGACCGAGGCCGGCACCACGTACGCCACCCGGCCCGCCCTCGGCGAGCAGACGCTCGGGACGCTCGACTCGCCGAGCGAGGTGAACGGGGTGTACACCGTTGCCCTCGACCAGGCGGCGCTGACGGCGGCGTTGGGCGGCGAGCTCGACGTGGCGCTGGTCGGCGAGGGCACCGACAGCCTGTGGCTGGCCTCGCGCGAGGCCACCAACGCCGGGCACCGGCCGCAGCTGCTCCTCACCTTCGGGGCGCCGTGATGCCGCGGCGAGGCGCGCGCCGGCCAGCAGTGCCGCGGCGCGGGGTGCGGCGGCGCGGCGCGCCGGGACGGGCCGCGGGGGCGCTCACCGCCGCGGCCGTGGGCCTGGCCCTGCTGGTGACGGGGTGCAGCGGCGGCGGCGAGGAGCGCGCCGGCGAGGACGGGGGCGGCGGCGCGGCCGAGCCGGCGGCCGCCACCTCCTCCCCCGCCGACGACGGCATCCCCGAGGAGACCGTCCCCACCGACGAGCTGACCCCGCCCGCGGGCACGTTCGCCGAGGAGGAGGTCGCCTACCTCACCGACCGGGTGCCCGAGGGCGTGGACCCGGGCGCCATCCTCCAGCTCGGCCAGGAGGCGTGCGACCGGCTCGGGTACCTCGACCGGCACGACCCCGACGCCCTGGTGGCGGCGCTGCGCGACGGCGAGATCCCGAACGCGGAGCCCGCCGTCGAGCACCTGTGCCCGGAGTACGCCGACGCGCTGGCCGAGGCCACCGGGTGAACCGAGAGCCCGGGGCCCTTCCCGGGGCCCCGGGCACCTTCCCTGACAACCGACAACCCCCACACCGAGGAGGGCGAGCGGGTGCCGAAGCTGCCCATCGTCGTCATCATCCCGACCAGGAACGAGGCGGCGAACATCACCGGCGCGGTGCGCTCCGTCGTCGACCACGCCACAGCGGTGGTCGTGGTGGACTCCGACAGCGAGGACGACACCCGGCTGCTGGCCAAGGCCGCGGGCGCCGAGGTGGTCCCCTACGAGTGGGACGGCCGGTACCCGAAGAAGAAGCAGTGGTGCCTTCAGCACGTCCGCCCGGAGATCGACTGGGTGCTCTTCCTCGACGGCGACGAGACCGCCAGCGGGGAGCTCCTGGCCGAGCTGTACCGCATCTTCCTCGACGGCCGCCCCGTGCGGCCCGCCGCGTTCGACATCCCGCTCGGGTACTGGTTCGCCGGCCGGCGGCTCCGGCACGGCCACACCATCGTCAAGCGGGCGCTGCTGGACCGCACCCGCGCCCGCTTCCCCGAGCCCGACGACCTCAGGGCCCCGGGCATGGGCGAACAGGAGGGCCACTACCAGCCGTTGGCCGACCCGGTGGTCCGGCTGCGCGCCCCGATCGAGCACCACGACCGCGACCCGGTGCGGACCTGGTTCGAGCGGCACAACCGGTACTCGGACTGGGAGGCGTGGCTGGAGCGGCACCCGGTGGTCCGCGAGCAGATCCGCACCGCCAAGACGCGGCAGGGGCAGCTCTTCCACCGCGCGCCGCTGAAGCCGCTGCTGTCCTTCGCGTACGCCTACGTCTACCGTCGCGGCTTCCTCGACGGCCGCGCCGGCCTGGACTACGCGATCGCGATGAGCGTCTACCGCTGGCAGATCGGCCTGAAGGCCCGCGAGCTCGCGCGCGAGGCCACGGACCCGGACCCGGACCCGGACCCGGACCCGGCGCCGGCCGAGGCGCCGCCCGGCGAGGCCACACGCGAGTAGACCTCCCGCAGCCGCTCCACCACGGCGTCGATGGTGAACCGCTCCCTCACCAGCTCCCAGGCCGCCCTCGACGCCGCCTCGCCCGCCGCCGGGTCGAGCAGCTCCAGCACGGCACGCGCCACGTCGGCCGCCTCGCCCGCGACCACCCGGCCGGCGCCCGCGCGCGCCACGTCCGGCGCGAGGCCGGTGGTCCTGGTCACCACCACCGGGGTGCCGACCGACATGGCCTCCAGCACCGCCATCGAGAACGCGTCCTTCAGGGACGGCACCACCAGGGCCGAGGCGCGCCGCAGCTGGTCCATGACGGCGGGCGCCTCCAGCGCGCCGAGGTAGTCCAGAGAGCCGCGCACGCCGAGCCGTTCCGCGAGCGCGAGGGTGCCGGCGAGCGCGCCCGTGTCGGGCCCGGCCATCACGAAGCGGGCCGCCGGCTCGCGCTCCAGCACGGCGGGCATGGCCCGGACGAACTCCTCGGGCCGCTTCCCGGCCTGCACCCGCGCCAGGTACAGCACGCGCGGCGGCTCGGTGCCGTCAAGACGCCGACGCTCCTGCGCCGCCACGCCGTTGACCAGGCGGACGGCGGGCGCCATCGGGTGGGGCGCGACGACGGCCGCCGTGTCGAGGCGCTCCTGCTCCGTCAGGTGCAGCACGGCGTCGGCGCGGCGCAGCACCCGCCGCACCCCGAGCCGGTCGACGAGCCGCGCCACCCGCTTCTCTGTGGGGTCCACCATGCCGTGGGTCTGGAGCACCAGCGGCGTCCCGGCCGCGAGCGCCGCCAGCGCGAACGGCAACGTCACCAGGTCCCGCATCAGATGGACGTGGACCACGTCGGCCGACCGCGCGTACGCGAGGGCCCGCGCCAGCAGCGGCCCCGAGGTGATGCCGCTGACCTCGAAGCGGGGCAGCACGTGCCGCGCCTGGAAGAGCCGGACCGGCACGCCCTCGACGGCGCGGGGCAGCGGCCCGTCGAAGCCGTCGCCCAACGCGACCACCACGGCGCGGTCTCCCCGGGCCCGCAGGCCGCGGCAGAGGTTGAGCGCGACGCGCGTCGGTCCCCCGAACGCGTGCGTCGGCGTGTGCAGCGTCACCACATGGGCCACCTTCACGCGGCCACCCTAGCGAAGCCGGCCGCGCGACGGGCCCGTTCACGGACGGAAGGCCGGTCGCTAGTGCTCGGTCCTGCGGGTGGCGGGGCCCTCGCTCAGGGGACGGCCGTCGAGGTTGAAGCTCCAGGAGACGCGGGGCGCGATCCGCAGGTACGTGCCCCGGCCGAACCGGCCGTCGCGCTCGACGAGTTCGGCGTCGCCGTAGACCCGCAGGAAGCGCGGCGCCCAGGGGTCGAGGGAGGCGAGGTCGTCCAGGAGGAGGGAGACCTTCTCGTTGCCCGCCGCGACGTTCCTGTACTTGCGGGTCCTCTCCGGGGACCTGCCGCCGACGTGGAAGTGCGTGCCGTCGAACTCGAAGCCCACGGGCACCACGTCGGGCTGCTGGTCTCCCGCCACGGTGGCGATGCGGGCGAGCGGCTGTGAGCCTATGTACGCGAGCTCTTCGTCGGTGAAGGACATGGGAGGAAACCCTACGCCGGGTGCCGGATACGGTGACCCTGGGCCCGCGTCAGTCGACCGGGCCGGGGACGAAGGGGGCGGGCGGATGGCGGTGGAGACCGCGCGGCGCGGCGGCTGGACGCGACCCTCCCGGCCGCCGCTGTCGCTGCCGCTGTCGGTGCCGCTGATCGCCGCCGTCGTGGGGGCGTTGCCGCTGTTCGTCGCCGCCCAGCCGGGGGAGGGCAGCAGGGACACGACGTTCTGGCTCCAGCTGGTGGTGGCCTGCTACGCCGGGGTGCGGCTGTGCGCGATGGTGCTGTCGGGACGGCGGCGCCTGCTCCAGGGCGCGTTCTGGCTCTTCGGCTATCTCGCGATGGGCATCGCGCCGCTGGCGCAGAGCGTGCTGGGCCGCGACCCCACGCCCGTGCTCGGGCCGCGCGCGGACACGCAGCTGGCCACCGTGCTGGTGCTGTGCGGCATGGTCGCCTTCGACGTGGGCGCGTTACTGGCCCGGCACCGGCCCGGCCTGCGGCGCCGGCAGCGCCCGCCGGCCACCGTGCACCGGGGCCGGCTGTGGCTGCTGGTCGCGCTGGCCTACGCGGCGAGCGCCGCGTTCGTCGTCCAGGTCGGCGGCGTCGGCGTCTTCTTCACCAGCCGCGAGGAGCTCGGCGCCAGCCTCAACGAGGCCACCGCCGGCGGCGGCGCCGAGGCGACGGGCGAGGCGGGCAACGCGCTGCTGCGGGGCTTCGGCACCGTGCCCGCGCTGCTGGCGCTGCTGTTCCTGACCCGCTGGCTCGTGACCTCACGGCACGCCCGCAGCCGGCCGTCGGTGCTGCTGGCGTGGGCCGGGCTGCTGGTGGTCAACGCCGTGGTCAACAACCCCGTCTCCAACCCCCGGTACTGGTTCCTGACGGTCCTGTTCTCGCTGCTGTTCACCGTCTTCCCCCGCAGCCCCGTGATGTACCGGGCGTCGCTGGCGCTCGGCATCGTGGTGGCGCTGGTGCTCTTCCCGGTCGCCGACCGCTTCCGCTACGACGAGGCGGGCCGGCAGCAGGTGGAGAGCACCTCCCTGCTGGAGCCGCTGGTCGTCAAGGACTACGACCAGGTGAACATGGTCGCCAACACGATCACCTACGTCGACGACGGCAACGCCCACACCTTCGGCGAACAGCTGGCGGGCGCGGCGCTGTTCTTCGTGCCGCGCTCGGTGTGGGAGGGCAAGCCGCAGGACACCGGCTTCCTGGTGGGCGAGTGGATGGGGACCGACAGCCCGAACCTCTCCTCGCCACTGTGGGGGGAGCTGTGGCTGGACTTCGGCCCGGTGGGGATGACGGTCGGCTTCCTGGCCGTGGGCTACCTCGCGGCCCGCACCGACCGGAGGTACGTGCAGCGCACGGTGGACGACCCGTCGCCGGGCAACGTGCTGGCGGTGGTCGCCCCGCTGGTCGCGGGGTACAGCTTCATCCTGCTGCGGGGCTCCCTCCTCCAGGCGTCGGGGCGGATCGGCATCGCGCTGCTGTGCCTGGCCCTGGTGACGACGTTCCGCGGCGGTCGTGACCGCGACGGCGTCGGGGGCCGGGGGCGCGCCGCCCGGCTGTGAGGCGGCGGGCGGCGCGTCTCCCCTACGAGGCGCCGGCCTCGCGGCCGGCGGCGCGGCGGTCCCGCAGGGTGAAGGAGACCCGCACCTCGAAGGCGACCCGGACCCAGCTGGCCACGGCCTTCGCCGCCGAGCCGGCCACCAGGCCCCAGGCCGCGCCGACGACGCCCCCCAGCGCGTAGCCGACCAGCAGGCAGGCCACCGACAGCAGGGAGAAGACCAGCTGCACGCCGAGGGTGGCCCGAGGCGTCAGGACCCGCAGGGCCAGCAGGCCGCAGGTGCCCAGCGCCATGGCGGCGTACTGGCTGCCGGTCGCGGGCAGCAGCTCGGCCGCCGCGTCCCAGGTGTCGCCCAGCAGCTGCCGCCCCGCGGCGTCGGGCAGCAGCGCCAGCGCCAGCGCCCAGCAGCCGGCGATCCCCGCGAGCGCGGCGCCCGCGAGGCCGGCGGAGCGGGCCTTGCGGCCGGGACTGCCCAGCCCCGTGAGGCGGTTCAGCAGCGGCGGACCGAATCCGGTGGCCGCGTTGAACAGCACGTTCAGCGGGCCGAAGAGCGTGGTGGCGCCGCGCAGGGCGCCGACGGCCAGGGGGTTGGCGATCAGGCCGAGGCCGACGATGGCGAGCTGTGAGGCGGCGTTGCCGACCCCGAACTCCACGACGAAGCGCCGCCCGAGGTGCCGTCGCTCCAGCAACGCCCGCAGCCGCTCGGCGGTGGGGCGGCCCGCGCCGCGCGTGACGGCGGCCAGCAGCACGGCGCCGAACACCAGGGCGGGCAGCGCCGACAGGCCCCATGCCAGGACCAGCCGCTCCGGGCCGGCACCGGCCGGCTGCACCGCGAGCACCCCGACCGCCAGCGCCAGCCGCAGCACGTCGACGGCGAGCGCCAGCCGGGGCCGGCCCAGCACGGCGAAGGCGTACCGCATCGCGTCCTGCGTCAGCAGGACGGGCAGCACCGCGCCGAGCGCCCCGTACTCCGGCGCGAGGGGCGTGGTCAGAGCCAGGGCGGCGCCCAGCGGCAGGGAGGCCAGCAGGGTGAAGGTCACCGAGGCGCGGCAGTCGCGCCCCAGCGCGGCCGGCCCGCCGCGCCGCAGCACGAGGGCCTGACCGACGTAGGCGGTGAACGCGCCGAGCAGCAGCGCGAAGATCGTGTACGCGATGGCGAAGTCGGCGAAGTCGGCCGCGGTGGCCTGGCGGGCGGCGACGATGACGACGGCGATGTTCGTGAGCGCCGCGACGCCCTGGTCGGCGGCGGAGGCCAGGACGGCGCCGCCCACGCCGTTGCCCGTGCCACCCGGCGGCGCGTCGTCGGCCCCCACCGCGTCGTCGGCTGTCGCCGCCTCGTCGGTGCGTGAGCCACCCGTCCGTGCTCGATCCGCTCGGTCGTGCTGGTGTGGCCGGTTCGGCCAGGGTCTGCCCATCAACTCCCCTCACTGGCCCTGGGAACGGTCGTCGAGCTCTGACGGATCGAGAATGCGCAGGCCCATGGTCTCCGCGGTGTCTCCCCTGGAGTCGGCCTGCCGCGTCTGCCGGGGCGGCTTGGACTGCCTCTGCTGCTTGGACTGCCTGGACGGCTGGGCGGGCTCGGCCGCCTCGGCCGAGGGGCGGCGCCCGCGCGGCGGCACGGGCCCGCGCGGCGGCTCCTCGACGGCGGCGGTCGAGGCCGCGGCGCGCTCGTCACCGCTGTCGCCCGCGCCCCAGGGGTGCAGCACGGCGCCCAGCAGGAGCCCGCCGGCGCCGACGACCAGCTCCCGCACCCGCGCCAGGTCGTCGCGGCGGACCTCGCTCGGGTCGCAGACCACGACGACGCCGTCCACGCGGTCGACGAGCGCGATGGCGTCGGCGTAGGACAGCACGGCGGGGGCGAGCACCACCACCACGGCGCCCCGGGCGTCGGCGTGGCCGACGAGCTGGGTGGCGGCGGGCGAGGTGAGGGCGCGCGGCACGTTCCGCACCCGGCGTCCTGGCACCAGGTCGAAGAAGCCCGACTCCCCCGCGTCGATCGGCACCCGCATCCCGGCGGGCCAGCCGCCCCCGCCTCCCTCGCCGGA
The DNA here is from genome assembly GCF_052245655.1 of Streptomyces sp. 4N509B. Taxonomy (NCBI): domain Bacteria; kingdom Bacillati; phylum Actinomycetota; class Actinomycetes; order Kitasatosporales; family Streptomycetaceae; genus Streptomyces; species Streptomyces sp. 4N509B. The sequence continues at coordinate 213,345 of NZ_JBQQBZ010000004.1, read as the reverse complement.
CGCTCCCCGGCCGACGGCCCACCCGGGGCGGACGCCGTCGGCGTGACGCAGCTGCTCGATGAGGGTCGGGGTGCGCAGGTCGGCCTCGACGAGGAGGGCGTCCATGCCCATCTCGGCGAACGCGGCGGTGAGGTTGACCGAGGCGGCCAGCGGCGTCTCGATGCTGCCGCGCGGGGCCACCACCAGCAGCCTACGGCGCTGCGCGAACGTCTCGTCGTAGGCCAGGCGGAAGGCGACGGAGCGGTACTCCTCCGCCAGCCGGCCCTCGGCGAGCAGCTGGTCGGGGTGGCCGCGCCCGGTGCGGGGCAGCACCCCGAGGACGGGCGCCCGCAGCGCGCGCGTGACGTCGCCCGCGGAGCGGACGGTGGGGTCGAAGACCAGCCGCACCCAGGCGCCGAGCAGGCCGAGGGCGAGTCCGACGACGTAGCCGAGGGCCAGCAGCAGCGGCAGCCCGGGGCCGGCGGGGCTTCCGGGCGGGGTGGCCTCCGTGATGATCCGGCCGCCGGTGGTGTCCAGGGCCCGCAGGCCGGCGATGGTGCCGTTGATCTCGGAGATCTCCCCGGCGACGGTCGACAGGTCGGCCAGGGCGGTCTCGTAGGCGGCGGTGCCCTCGAAGAGGGTGTCGAGCTCGGCGCGGAGCTCCTCGCGGCGCTCCAGCAGCGGCTCGCGCTGGCCCTCCAGGGAGGTGACGGAGTGGGAGACGCTCTCGTCGGCCTGGGCCTGGCGGTTGGCCAGGTACGCCTCGGTGAAGGCGTTGGCGCGGGCGGCGGCCGTGGCGGGGTCGCCCGCCGTGTAGGAGAAGCGCAGCACCTCGGTGTTGGGCGGGTTGGTGACGGACAGGTCGCGTGCGAGGGGGCGGGCCGAGGACGCGGGCATGCCGAGGAGTCCGGCGGCGCGTTCCGCGACGGTGTCGCTGGCCGCGGTGCGGCGCTCGGAGCCCATGGCGACCCGGTCCACCGGCGCCGCGTCGACCGCCAGCGGGTCGGCGGTGGGCTGGCGGACGGTGACCTCGCTCGTCGCGATGTAGGTGTCGTCGCCGGTCAGGCCGAGGTAGGCGCCGCCGCCCAGGCCCAGGAGGATGCCGCAGACGATCAGCATCCGGTACCGCAGCAGCTGGCGGAACTGGTCGCGTAGCAGGTCGGGTTCGTCGTGCCCCGGCGCGTGGTGCGCGACGGCGCCCCCGACGTGGCCCGTGGGCGTCTCGCGGGCCGCGCCGCCCGTGGTGTGGTCCGCCCTCATCTGCCGACCCGCCCTCTCCCCGCGGTGGCCCGCGCGGCGCCGTGCGCCGTAGCCGGGCCCGGTGTCAGGGAGTGGCGCAGCAGGGCCTCCTCCAGCAGGGCCGTGACGCGGTCCAGGCCGGCGGCGCGGGAGAGGTGGTCGCGTGCGTAGTCGGCGCCGCGCGCCCCTATGGCGTCGGCGGCGGCCGGGTCCTCGGCGATCTCGCGGGCGGCGGCGGCCAGCGCGTCGGGATCCTCCGGCCGCACCACCCAGCCGGCCCGCGCGCGGCGTATCTCCTCGGCGGTGCCGCCGGTCTCGGCGACGGAGGCGACGACGGGCCGGCCGGCGGCGAAGTAGGAGGTGAGCTTGGAGGGCACGCTCATGTCGAGCACGGTGGCCCGCTGGGTGACGACCAGGGCGTCGGCGGCGGCGAGCACGTCGGGGAAGTCCTCCCGGGAGACGGGGGAGAGGAACTCGACGTTGGCGAGCCCCTCGGCCAGGGCGGCCAGGCGCTGGCGCTGGCTGCCGTCTCCCATGAGCACCACGTGGAGGTCGGGGGCGCGGCGGGCGGTCTCGACGAGCACCTCCAGGCCCTGCTTGAGGCCCATGTTCCCGGCGTGCAGCAGCACGGTCCGCCCCTCGGGCCAGCCGAGGCGGGCGCGGACGTGGACCGGAGGCGTCGTCGGGCCCGTGATGTGGGACCAGTTGGGGACCAGGCGGATGCGCTCCTCCGGCACGCCGAGGGCGCGGACCCGCTCGCGGAAGCTGTCGTGGATGACGCCGACGAGGGTGGCCGCGCCCAGCACGCGGCGCTCCACCGCCGCCGCGGCGCCGGCCGCCCTGCCTCCGCCGCGTATGCCGCTCTGTTCGGCGGCGGCGCCCATCAGGTCCTGCACGATGGGCAGGAACGGCACGCCGTAGCGGCGGGCGAGGCGGGCGGCGAGCACGCCGCCGGCCAGGCTCGGCACCTGGGCGAGGACCGCGTCGGGGCGGCCGATGCGGGGCGGCGCGAGCAGGCCGCCGGCCAGGATCGACGCCTCGTACAGGGCGCGGCGGACGGCGGTCTGGCGGGGCGGCACGGAGTGGCGGCGGCGGTGGACGAAGACGCCGCGGTGGGTGTCGACGGTCTGCCACACGCCGCGGTAGGCCGGGCTCAGGCGCCAGGCGGGATAGTGGGGCAGCCCGGCCAGAACGTGGACCTCGGCGTCACGGGTGGCCGCGAGGTGCTCGGCGATCTGGGTGGCGTAGGGGCCGATGCCGGCCTGTTCGGGGGCGAAGTTCGTGGACACCATGAGGAGCCGTCGGCCGGTGGTGGGGGGTGGGGTGCCAGGGCGGCTGCTCACTGGGTTCGTCACGGTGGTCTCCTCCCCCGGTGGCGGTGAGTACGCAGCTTATCCACTTCCGCTCCTGAAGCGTCAGGGGAGGACCTATCCTCGGAGCATCGCCGGGAACTCCCGGCGTTCAGCCGTACGGCGGGGGCGAGTTGGGGGTTTGAGGGTGGGTCAGTCTGTGGGTCACAGAGTGGGGTACGCGCCCGGGGTCTACGACCTGTTCCACGTCGGGCACCTGAACATCCTGCGGCACGCGAGGAGCCACTGCGACTATCTGGTGGCGGGCGTGGTCTCGGACGAGATGGCGGAGCTGGCCAAGGGCCGTCCACCGGTCATCCCGCTGGTGGAGCGGCTCCAGATCGTGCGCAGCGTCCGGTTCGTGGACGCGGCGTTCGTGGAGACGGTGCCGGACAAGCTCTCCACCTGGGAGCAGGTCAGGTTCGACGTGCTGTTCAAGGGCGACGACTGGCGCGGGACGCCCAAGGGCGACCGGCTGGAGCGGGACTTCGCGGGCGTCGGCGTGGAGGTGGTGTACTTCCCGTACACCGTGCACACCTCCAGCACTCAGCTGCGGGCCGCGCTCGACGCGCTCGCCGACAGCTCCCGGAACCACTTGACGAGGAACGCCACGCAGAAGAGCACGTAGGCGGCGCCGAGCGCGGTGTACCCGAGGCGGAAGGCGCGTTCGTCGCCGAGCAGCAGGAAGACCGCGCACAGCACCCCGTAGTCCACGGGCAGCAGCGCGACGGCCCGCAGGCGGGAGGGCGCCGGGGCGTGCGCGGCGCGGGCGCCGGGCGCGGGGCGCGGCGTGAGCTTGTCGGTGAGGAGACCGCCGAAGAAAATGACGACGGCGGCGAGTTGGAAGCCGAGCGGCACCAGCAGCCAGCCGTCGCCCGGCAGCTCGTGGAAGCGGAAGAACGAGACGAGGACGACGGCATGGAGCGCGGTGATCTTCGCGCAGTCCACGACGTGGTCGAGCCACTCCCCCGCCGGGTTCGCGGCGCCCCGCAGCCGGGCGAGCTGGCCGTCGGCGGAGTCGAGGGCGAAGCCGAGGACGAGGCCGGCGTAGACCGTGAGGGCCAGCGGCCAGGAGGGGGACGCCAGGGCCACGGCGGCGAGCGCGGCGCCGCTGCACACGCCGCTGAGGGCGGTGACGTGGTTCGGGCTGAGGCCCACGCGGTGGGCTGCGGCGGCGAGGACGCGGCCGAGCGGGCGGTTGACGTAACGGGAGTAGAGCGAGACGCCCTTGGCCGACTTCTGCGCCGACCGCAGCCGCTCCAGCGCCTCCCGGTAGCCGGGTCTCCCCTCCATGGCCGGCATCATGCCACGTCCCCGTGGCCGGTCGGCCTCGCGCGCACGGATACGATGCCTGGGCCAAGGGTTCCCAGGCTTATGGTGTGAGATTCCAGCAAGACTCCAAGGGGAGGGCCCAACGATGCGGGTGCGGCGGATGCGGGTGCGGACGCGGGTGGCGGGGCTGTTCGGCGCCCTGGCCCTGGTGGCGTCGCTGGCGGGCTGCATCACGGTGCACGGGGAGGAGGCCGTCGTGCCCGCCACCACCGAGGAGGAGGCGCAGGCGGCCCTGGAGCGCTACCTCGAACGCAGCAACGAGGCCAACCGCGAGTACGACGCGGAGATCAACGAGCGGATCGAGCGGGGCCCGATGGGCGCGATCGACAACGCGGTGCTGCGGGCGCAGCACGGGCTGAACCCGGGCGGAAACCCGGACTTCGAGCCCCTGGAGTTCTCCGACACGAGCTTCCACATCCCCCAGCAGGCGGGGTGGCCGAAGTTCTTCCTGGCCGACACGGCGACGAACCGGGCCGACGACGCGCGGTGGCTGCTGGCCTTCACCCGCACCAGCATCGAGGAGGAGTGGTTCGCCACGTACCTCGCCGTGCTGCCGACCGGCCAGATGCCGGAGTTCGCGGAGGACGCCGACGGCTCGCTGGACGACCTGCCCGTCGGCGAGGAGTACCCGGGGCTCGCCATGGCGCCCCAGGAGCTCGGCACCGCCTACGCCACGTACCTCCAGGAGGAGGACGGCCCCTTCGCCGCGGGCACCTTCACGACGGACCTGCTCCAGCAGCGCGTGGAGGAGAACAGCAGCCCCGAGTACCAGATGTTCTACCAGGACGAGGCGGCCGACCCGGAGGCCGAGCCGCACATGGCGCCGATCGCGGTGCGCCTGGCGGACGGCGGGGCGATGGTGATGTTCACCACCCGCCACTTCGACCAGCAGACGGTCGCGGAGGGCCTCACGCCGTCGGTGGACCCGCTGGTGGAGGAGCTGATGGAGGGGACGGCCGAGACCTCGGTGACGCGCGAGTGGGTGGCGATGAGCACGGCCATCGTCCCCGAGGGCGAGGGCGAGATCACGATCGCCAACCGGCTCAGGGGCGTGGTCTCGGCGCAGGGCGAGTAGGGCGCGGCGCTTCGCGTCGTCGACACCTGACGAGACGAGGCCCGGCCGGCGCGCACCGAGCGCGCCGGCCAGGCCTCTCGTCGTGAGGAGTCCGGCTGGCGCCGGTGGCGCCGGCCTAGTAGTGGGCGGGCCGGCCGGCGGCGTGGTGGCGGTGGTACTCGTCGAGGGCGACGTCCGCGGCGGCGGTCGCGCAGGCGTCGGTGAGCGCGGACAACAGGCTCAGCGGCTCGGGGAGGGGGTGCTCGGGGCCGCGCAGCCAGCGGACGGTCCCCGCGGTGAGGGCTTCGGGACGCACCCGGGAGGGCGGCAGCAGCACGTAGCTCCCGCGGCAGTGCCAGCGCAGACCGGGATGCTCGTCCATGGTCTCCGGGTGGCAGTCCAGCTCGCAGGGCCACCACTCGTCCTCGTCGTCCGGCGTGCCGCGCGTGGTGGTGAAGAAGAGCATCCGGTCGGGGTCGGCGACGGCCACGGGGCCGGGCTCGACGCCCTCGGTGGCCAGCCGCTTCAGCGCCGCGTACCCGGCGGCGAGCGGGACGTCCAGCACGTCGTGGGCGCGGCCGGTGGCGGTGACGAAGTTCGCCTGCGGGTCGCGGCGCAGCCAGCGCAGGACCTGCTCGCGGTCGGTGGTGGCCTGGGTCTGCCAGGCCAGGGAGACGGGGTGGCGGGCCGGGTTGGGGCAGCCGATCCGCTCACAGGAGCAGCCGTACCCCTGGGGGTGGGCGGCGGGCGCCAGGGGGAAGCCCGCGCGGGCGGCGGCGAGCACCAGGTCCTCGCGGCCGCGTGCCTCGGCGGCGCGGGCGGCCGTCGCGGCGCGGGCGCTCCGGGAGCCGCGTGCGCTCCTGATGGCTCGGATGGCTCGTGCGTCTCGGGCGCCCCCCCGCAACCAGCGGGTGATCCTGCTCTCGCGTTTCATCTGCCGACTACCGCCTCACTTCCGTCCCGCTCCCCGAAGCGCGCCGCCCGTGGCGAAATATTCCGCGAGTGATCTCCGCGTGTAATCCGCGTGATATCAGCGTGATACTCCACGTGGCCGGGCGTTTCGGCGATTCGGCCCATCCTGCACCGTGCGCGTCCCGGATGGGTAATCGGAGCACACCGGCACACAGAAGCACAGGGGAGCACACAGAACTCGTCGGGGCACTCGGCAGGCCCTCCGTCACCGCTGCCTCGCGAACGGTCCTGGTGGGGCGGGCGCGCCGCCTCCGCACGCCGGGGCGCGGCCCGGCTCAGGGCGCGGCCGGTGGCCAGCTGTCGCCCCAGGCGGTGTCACGGGCGGCGCGGTAGCCCGCGCCCCGTCGCTTGGTGACCGTCTCGCGGCGCAGCTCGCCGGTGGGCGTGCACAGGTCGAGGAGCACCTGCCCCTTGCGGATCTGCGGGTGCCGCACGACGCGGGCCGCCGGGGGCGTCGGCGGCCCGTCCCCGTCGCCGGGCGCGTCGTCGTCGGGCGCGCGGACGACGGCGACGTAGGAGAACTTCTCGTCCTCGTGGCCGAGCGTGCCGCCCTTCACGCGGCGGTGGAACGAGGAGCGTCCCACGCGGGCCGCGAAGTGGCACCAGTCGGTGCCGGCCTCGACGGGGCAGGCCAGGGCGTGCGGGCAGGGCGCGAGGACGCGCAGCCCGGCGGCGGTGAGCCGGTCGCGGGCCGCGCGGACGCGCCGGTATCCCTCGGGGGTGCCGGGTTCGACGAGGACGAGCGCGCCGCCGGGGCGGGTGGCCCTCACGGCCGCCGCCACCACGGCGTCGCGCGCGGCCTCGGGCAGCTCGCCGAGCACGTAGCAGGCGGTGACGAGGTCGGCGGGCGGCAGCTCGCGGCCGGCGCCGAGCGTCTCGTGGCGCCACTCCGCCGCGCGCAGCGCCGGGGCGGTGGCGTGCTCGGCGAGCTCGCGGCCGAGCTGGAGCGCGGGCCGCGCCCGGTCCAGCAGCACCGTCCGGCGCGGCGGCCACACCCCGGCCGCCGCCCACGCCGCCGCGCCGGTGCCGCCGCCGATGTCGAGGTGCTCGGCGGGCGACCACCCGGGCCGGCGCTCGGCGAGGCCGGTCAGGGCCGCCGTGACCGCCGCGTGGGTGGCGGGCATCCGGTACGCGGCGTAGGCGACGGCGTCGGCGCGGTCGCGCAGCACGGGCGCGCCGCCGGGGCCGCCGCCGCGGTATCCGGCGATGAGTCGCTCCACCGCCGCCGAGGTCTGCCGGGGCGGCAGCCCGTCGAGCAGCGCGTCGAGGCCGGCCCTGAGCTGGTCGGCGGTGGTGGTCGTCACCGCGCCAGTGTAGAAGCGCGGCGCGCGGTCCGGCGCCGCCGGCCGTGGCGGCGCCGGCTGCCGGGCTGCGGGCTACGCGTCGGACGCAGCGCCGCCGTGGGTGGCCGGGCCGCGACGGACCACGGTGTCGGCCGGCGGCGTCCAGTCCGCCGGCCGTGGCGGCGCCGGCCGCCAGGGGCGGCACAGCGCGAGGAAGCTGGCGGCGGCCAGCAGGATCACGGTGAGCTGGACGACGGCCATGGGGACGGCGGTGTCCTCCCCGGCGACGCCGACCAGGGGCGAGGCCACGGCGCCGACGAAGAACTGCGAGGAGCCGAGCAGCGCCGAGGCCGAGCCGGCGGCGTGCGGCGTGCGCAGCAGGCCCTGGGTGTTGGCGTTGGGCAGCACCAGCGGCATGGCGACCATCAGCAGGAACAGCCCGGTGGCCACGGGCAGCAGCCCGACGTCCCCGACGAGCCCGGAGGTCATCACCAGCAGCGCCGCGGCGGCGAGCGCCGTCAGCAGCAGGCCCGCGGCCATGATGCGGTTGAGGGAGACCCGGCCGACGAGGATCCGGCCGTTGACCTGGCCCATGACGATGAGCCCGATGGCGTTGGTCATGAACAACAGGCTGAAGGTCTGCGGCGAGGCGTCGTGAATTTCCTGGACGACGAACGGGGAGGCCGCGACGTAGGCGAAGAGCGCGGCGAAGGTGAGGCTGCCGGCCAGTAGGTGGCCCGTGAAGACGCGGTCGCCGAAGAGCCGGCCCATGGTGCGCAGCGCGGTGGGGACGCCGCCGCCGTCGCGGTGCCGGGGCGGAAGGGTCTCCGGCAGCCACCGGGCGGTGACCGCGAGGAGGACGACGCCCGCGACGGCGAGCGCGACGAACAGGCCGCGCCAGTCGGTGACGCGCATCAACTGCGCGCCGAAGACGGGCGCCAGGATCGGGGCGATGCCCGAGATCAGCAGCAGGGTGGAGAAGAAGCGGGCCATGGCGAGGCCGTCGAAGAGGTCGCGGACGACGGCGCGCGCGATGACGACGCCCGCCGCGCCCGCCAGGCCCTGGAGGAGGCGGAAGACGATCAGCGTCTCGGCGGTGGGGGCCAGGGCGCAGGCGACGGAGGCCACGACGTAGCAGGCCATGCCGACGAGCAGGGGGCGGCGGCGGCCGAGCTGGTCGCTCATGGGGCCGACGACGAGCTGGCCGAGGCCGAGTCCGAGCATGCAGGCCGTGAGGGTGAGCTGGATGGTGGCGGCGCCGGTGTGGAGGGAGTCGCCGATCTCGGGGAGGGCGGGGAGGTAGAGGTCGATCGAGATCGGGGTGATCGCGGTGAGGGAGCCGAGGAGGAGGGTGAGCACGAGTCCGGCCCGCTGCCTGTGGCTCGGCTGCGGGCCGGGGTCCGGGGTCCGGGAGGCGGCTTCGGAGGGCCGGCGGGGTGGGGCGGTGGGACTGGCGGTGGGTGGGGGGACGGTGGGTTGGCCTGACGGGCCGGGCTGGGACATGCACCTCTCCGTGAGCTCGCTGCGATCCACCCAATCATCCCATGTCTTCTCGCCGGCCCGGTGGCCGGCGGGTTACGGGGCCGCGACGAGGCCGGGGTCGCCGGCGAGGGAGACGAACGACGCGGCCGTGGAGACCGTGCCGCCCTCGGTGGTGACGTGGGAGACGACGCGGAAGTCGGCGCGCAGCCGCTCCTCGTCGAGGGTGACCAGCAGGTAGCCGCGGCGGCCGTCGTAGAGGCGCATGTGGGGGTTGGCGTCGGTGACGGCCCGCCAGTTGTCGGGACGCTCGGCGCCGTCGCCGCCGCTGGAGACGGAGGTGGTGACGAGTTCCACGCCGAGGGTGCGGGAGGCGGGGTCGTCGAAGTCCTCCCTGATGTCGAGGGCGAAGTGCACGTGGACGTCGCCGGTGAGGACCACGAGGTTGGCGACGCCGGCGGCGCTGACGGCCTCCAGCAGCCGCTGCCGGGCGGCGGGGTAGCCGTCCCAGGCGTCCATCGAGACGGTGCCCTCGCCCTGCTCGGGGTTGCTGCGGCGGGAGACGACGACCTGCTGGGCGAGCAGGTTCCACACCGCGTCGGAGGCGGCGAGGCCGTCGGCGAGCCAGCGTTCCTGGGCGGCGCCGAGCAGGGTGCGCGCGGGGTCGGTGACCTCGGGGCCCGGCACGTCCCAGCCGTCGCCGTTCGCCTGGTCGTCGCGGTACTGGCGGGTGTCGAGGATGTCGAGCTGGGCGAGGCGGCCGTAGTTCAGGCGCCGGTAGAGCGTGAGGTCCGGGCCCTCGGGGAGTTGGGGGGTGCGCAGCGGCATGTTCTCGTAGTACGCGCGGTACGCGGCGGCGCGGCGGACGAGGAACTCCTCGGCCGTGACGTCGGCGTCCTGGGAGACGGCGGCGGCGTAGTTGTTGTCGACCTCGTGGTCGTCCCAGGTGACGATGAACGGGTGCGCGGCGTGCGCCGCCTTCAGGTCCGGGTCGCTGTGGTAGAGGGCGTACCGCAGGCGGTAGTCCTCCAGCGTGACGGTCTCGCGGTCGAAGACGTCCGGGAGGGGTTCGGTGTAGGCGCGGGCGCCGGCGGCGGCGCCCACGGCGTACTCGTAGAGGTAGTCGCCGGCGTGGATGACGGCGTCGAGGTCCTCCTCGGCGGCGAGGTGCCGGTAGGCGGTGTAGTAGCCCTGGTCGTAGCGCTGGCAGGAGACGAGGGCGAAGCGCAGCCGCTCGGGCGTCTCGTCCGGCTCCGGGGCGGTGCGGGTGCGGCCGGTGGGGCTGGTCCAGTCGCCGACGCGGAAGCGGTAGTGGTGGTCGGTCCGGGGGGCGAGGCCCTCGGGCTCGACGTGGACCGCGTGGTGGAACTCGGGGTAGGCCACGACCTCGCCGCTCGCCACGAGGGTGGAGAAGGCCGGGTCGAGGGAGAGCTCCCAGGTGACGGCGACGGGCTCGTCGGCCATGCCGCCGTCGACCGCGTAGGGCTCGGGGGCCAGGCGCGTCCACAGCACGACGGAGTCGGGCAGCGGGTCGCCCGACGCGACGCCGAGGGTGAAGGGGTCGCTCGGGATCGTGGCGGCCGGGTGCCGCGGCCGACGGGGAGCGGCGGCGGCGTTGGCGTCGGGCGCGGGGAGGTGGGTCGTGAGCGCGATCGCGGCGGCGGCGCTGGTGACGGTCAGAAACCGACGACGGTCCAGGGAGCGGGCGGCGGCCCGGAGTTCGTCTGTGGGGGACGATGCCTGCGTCATACGTCCGAGTGCAGCGGGCGTGACCGTCCGCGCTCTGTCGCGTACGCGTCACCGATATGGCGGAGCGATGAAAGCTTGCGCTCCGGAAGGTGTCGTGCACCCAGCGCACACCCCGCCGCCGGGCGACACGCCGCTGAACGCCGGCCCACCGGCCGTGCTCACCGACCCGGCCGGCACGCCCCTGAGCTCGGCCGACGGCGCGTCCGCCCACCCCGCCCACATCGAGCTCGACCGGCCGAAGAAGGCCGTCGCGACGGCCGAACACCTCGTCGACACCGCCCTGTCGGGCCTGCGCGCCGACGCGGATCGGACACCTGCACATCGACGCGGCCCGCGCCCACCTCGCGGCCGGCGACCGGGACGCCGCGCACCTCGCCCTCCTCCGGGCGCGCGACGAGGCGCCCCCGACGGCGCGCCTGCACCCGATGGCGCGCGAGGTGCCGAGGGTGCTCGTGTCCCTTCACCGCCGCGCGAAGCCGGAGCTCACGACCCTGGCGCAGTGGGCCGGTCTGCACAGGGGGTGAGCACCAGCGGCTCCCTGACGCGCGCCGCGACGAGGGTCCCGGGCGGCAACGGGTGGGCGTGGAGCCCGCCGCCGCCCGTTCCGAGGGGCATGACACGATCGTCGGCATGCACGGATTCATGACACCCGACCAGCTCGGTGACCGAACCTCCCGGGCCGTGGACGCGGCCGTCGCCGCCGGGCGGGGGCTCGGGCTCACGGTGACCGACGCGGCGGTGCTCCACGACGTGTTCTCCGTCGTCGTGCACCTGGCGCCCTCCCCCGTCGTGGTCCGGGTGCCCGTCGTGTTGCCGTCCTACGCCGACGCCGACACGCAGGCCGCGCGGCAGCGGGTGGAGCTCGACGTCGTCGGGTGGCTCGCGGAGCGGGGCGTGCCCGTCGTGCCGCCGAGTCCGCTCGTGCCACCGGAGCCCGTGCGGCGCTCCGGTTTCTCGATGACGTTCTGGCAGTTCGTCGAGCAGGACGCCGGAGCCGAGCCCGACTACGTGCGCAACGCCGGCCTCGTCGCCGAGCTGCACGCCGCGCTCCGTGACTACCCGGGCGAGCTGCCGTTCCTCTCGGCGGCGGAGCCGCGCTTCGTCACCGACGGGCTGGCCGTGCTCGACGCGCGGCCCGACCTCCTGGAGCCGGCGGACCTCGACCGCGCGCGGCGGGAGTGGGAGGTGCTGGAGCCGCTGGTCAGCTCGCGCGCGGGCTTCGACGCGGCGTTCCCCGGGCTGGAGCTCCAGCCGGTCCACGGGGACGCTCCGGCGGTCAACATCGTCGCCACGCCGGGTGGTCCGCTCTACTCCGACTTCGAGCTGGTCACGCTCGGCCCCGTCGAGTGGGACCTGGCCTCCCTCGGCCCCGCGTGCGAGGCCGCGTACGACGACGCCGCGCGGCGCCTGGGCCTGCGGCCGTTGGACGCACGCGTGCTGCGTCTCGTCAACGCCGTCGGCATGCTCCGCGCGGTCGCCTGCCTCGCGCTCGCCCCCCGGCTTCCGCTGCTGGTGGACGCGCTGAAGCCCGCCGTCGAGCACTGGCGCACGACGCCCTTCGCGGCCGGGCTGACGGAGGGCTGAGTAGCCCTGCCGGGCGCGGCCGGAGGGGCAAGCCCGCACGATCACGCCACGTGACGTTTCACGGCTGCCTTGTGACGTTGTGGGAGCGGCGATGAGTTCTCGCGGTGGGACGGGTCGTACCAGTGATGACCACTGACACCAGGAGGAACACATGGCTCAGCTGCTGAGGGTCCAGAACTTCAACGTCTCCAGTGACGGAGTCGGCGCCGCCGAGGGCCAGAGCCTGGAGAGGCCGTTCGGGGACGTGGAGCACCCCGAGAGGCTGTTCGCCTGGGCCGGCGCCACGGCGAGCTGGCCGGGCCGCACCGACCCCGGGGGCAGCCGCGGTCTCGACGACTACTTCACGCGCGACTTCGCGTGCAACATCGGGGCCGAGATCATGGGCCGCAACAAGTTCGGGCCCCAGCGCGGGCCGTGGCAGGACCACGAGTGGCGCGGCTGGTGGGGCGAGGAGCCCCCGTTCCACACCCCGGTGTTCGTCATGACCCACCACCCGCGCCCCTCGTTCACGCTCTCCGACACGACGTTCCACTTCGTCGGGGGCGACCCCGCCGCCGTCCTCGCGCAGGCCCGGGAGGCGGCGCAGGGCAAGGACGTGCGGCTGGGCGGCGGAGTGCGCACCATCCGGCAGTTCCTCGACGCCGACCTCGTCGACACCCTGCACGTGGCGGTCTCGCCCGTGAAGCTCGGGTCAGGGCTGCGCCTGTGGGAGTCCCCCGACGAGTTGCGCGACCGGTTCCACCTGGAGGTCGTGCCGAGCCCGAGCGGTGTGACCCACCACCTGTTCTGGCGGAAGTGACCTGTTCTGGCGGAAGTGACGCGGCGACCCGGGAGAGGCGGGGGCCAGGGGCGGGCACACGGCGCGCTCGCCCCCGCCCCGCCGACCTCGGGCCCACGGCGCGCCGCGTCAGACGCGCAGGCGCGTCACCCGTTCGTGCGTGTGGGACTCGATGTCCCTGATCGTCTCATGCACCAGTTGGTGGGAGAGCTCGGAGAGGGCGCGCGCCACCGCGAGCTCGTGCCCGATGCCGGGGACGTTCTCGTCGTCGGGATTGGCGCGAGCCGTGCCCTCGGCCACCATCACGGCGTCGGGCTTGCCCTCCATTCTGACCTCCGCCCTGCTCAGGCGGTCGTTGTCGTCGATCGCGATCTTCACGTGCCAGGTCTCGTTCGGCATGGGGCACCTCCTGCGGGGCGCCCGGATGCCCCGGCGCGCCCCTCGTCGCCTTGCACCCTTCGTCCCCTTCATCCTCTCGCTGATCGCCCGCCGTCGCACCCGCAGCGGTGGCGACGGGGGCGATCTCGGGCATGATCACGCCATGAGTCACCACCCGCCCCCGCCGATGGACGAGCTGGACCGACGGATCCTCGCCGCCCTGGTGGCGAACGCCCGGCGCAGCTACGCGGAGATCGGCGCCGCGATCGGCCTCTCCGCCCCGGCCGTCAAGCGGCGTGTCGACCGGATGCGCGAGGCGGGCGTCATCACGGGCTTCACCACGACGGTGCTGCCCTCCGCGCTCGGCTGGCGCACGGAGGCGTACGTCGAGGTGTACTGCGACAGCGCCGCCCCGCCACGGCGGCTGGCGGAGGTGGTGCGCGACCACCCGGAGATCACGGCGGCGATGACCGTCACCGGCGGGCCCGACGCGCTGCTCCACATCAGGGCCAGGGACATCGCCCACTTCGAGGACGTGCTGGAGCGGGTGCGGGCGTGGCCGTTCATCCAGCGGACGGTCAGCCACGTGGTGCTCACGCACCTGATCGCCGGCAGCCCCGAGGCCGGCGCGCACCACGGCGCTCCCGCCGCGTCCGACTCGCACGCCGTGCCCGGCCCACACGCCGTTTCCGACCCGCCGGTAACCCCTGGGTCCGGCCCCGGAACGGCGGACGCAACGGATCACCGCTGAGGCGGCCCACGACGCAACAACGCTGCGCAGTCGCGCACTGTCCATCTGTTGTCGTCTTCTGGCGGCTCTTCCTATCGTTGCTGGTATGCCCCCTCTGCGCCGTTACCTGGTCTGTGAACCCAGGTTCTTCGAGGTGCGGTACGCCATCAACCCGTGGATGCGGCCGGATGACCCCGAGCCGGTGGACACGGAGCGGGCGTGCCGCCAGTGGGAGGCGCTCGTGCGCGCCTACCGCGATCACGGTCACACCGTGGAGACCGTCGACCCGGTCCCCGGTCTGCCGGACATGGTCTTCGCCGCCAACGCGGCCCTGGTCCTGGACGGGAAGGTCTTCGGCTCCCGCTTCCGCGCCCCCCAGCGCCGCCCCGAGTCCGACGCCTACCAGACGTGGTTCAAGGCGGCCGGCTTCGACGTCCACCTGCCGCAGGACCCCACCACCGTCGTCGAGGGCGAGGGCGACCTCGTGCCGGTCGGCGGGATGGTGCTGGCCGGCTCCGGCTTCCGCACCACGCCGGACGCCCACCACGAGGTCCAGGAGTTCTTCGGCGTGCCGGTCGTCAGCCTGCGGCTGACCGATCCGTACCTCTACCACCTCGACACGGCGCTCTTCGCCCTGGACGAGGAGAACGTCGCCTACTACCCGGGGGCGTTCTCCCCCGGCAGCCGCGAGGTGCTGCGGCGGCTGTTCCCCGACGCGATCCTCGCCACCCGCGAGGACGCCCTGTCCTTCGGCCTGAACGCGGTGTCCGACGGCCGCCACGTCTTCGTCGACCCCGGCGCCACCGGGCTGGTCGACCAGCTGTCCCGCCGGGGCTTCGTCCCGGTCCCCGTGGAGACCTCCGAGCTGCGGAAGTCCGGCGGGGGCATCAAGTGCTGCACCCTGGAGATCCGGTCATGAGCGCACCCACCTCCCCCCGCCCGGCGCGGAGCGCCGAGGAGCTGATCGCCGTCGAGGAGTCCGTCCTCGCGCACAACTACCACCCGCTGCCGGTGGTCATCGCCCACGCCGAGGGTGTGTGGCTCACCGACGTGTCGGGGCGGCGGTACCTCGACATGCTCGCCGGGTACTCCGCGCTGAACTTCGGCCACCGCCATCCCGCGCTGATCGAGGCCGCCCACCGCCAGCTGGACCGGCTCACCCTCACCTCCCGCGCCTTCCGCAACGACCGCCTCGCCGGCTTCGCGGAGGATCTCGCCGCGCTCACCGGCCAGGAGATGACGCTGCCGATGAACACCGGCGCGGAGGCCGTGGAGAGCGCGATCAAGGTCGCCCGGAAGTGGGCCTACGAGGTCAGGGGCGTGGCGCCGGACCAGGCGACGATCGTGGCGGCCGAGGGGAACTTCCACGGCCGCACCACCACCATCGTCGGCTTCTCCTCCGATCCGGTGGCCCGGGAGGGCTTCGGCCCGTACGCGCCCGGTTTCCGTCTCGTCCCCTACAACGACCTGCCGGCGCTGGCCGCCGCCGTGGACGAGACCACGGCCGCCGTGCTGATCGAGCCCATCCAGGGCGAGGCGGGCGTCGTCATCCCCGACGACGGGTACCTCGCGGGCGTCCGCGAGCTGACCCGGCGGCGCGGCGCGCTGCTCGTCGCCGACGAGATCCAGTCGGGCCTCGGCCGCACCGGCACCACGCTCGCGGTGGACCACGAGGGGGTCCGGCCCGACATGGTGCTGCTCGGCAAGGCCCTGGGCGGCGGCATCGTGCCGGTCTCCGCCGTGGTCGCGAGCCGCGAGGTGCTCGGAGTGCTGCGGCCGGGCGAGCACGGCTCGACCTTCGGCGGCAACCCGTTGGCCGCCGCCGTCGGCTCCGCGGTGGTGGAGCTGCTGCGCACCGGCGAGTACCAGCGGCGCGCCGCCCGGCTGGGCAAGGTGCTGCGGGACGGGCTCGCCTCGCTCGTCGGCCGGGGCGTCACCGGCTTCCGCAGCCGTGGCCTGTGGGCCGGGGTGGACGTCGACCCGACGATCGGCACGGGGCGGGAGATCAGCGAGCGGCTGATCGCCGAGGGGCTCCTGGTGAAGGACACGCACGGCTCCACGATCCGCCTGGCCCCGCCGCTGACCATCACCCGGGAGGAGCTGGAGTCGGCCCTGGCCACGCTGGAGCGCGTGCTCGCCTGAGACGACTCGACGGCTCGACGGCTCGCGCGGCGAGCCCGACGGCACCGACGGCCTGCCGCGTGAAGTACGCCTGGTGGGAGGTGACGACGACGTTGTGGAACGTCGTCAGGCGGGCGAGCGTGTCGTCGGTCATGACCTCCTGCGACCGGTCGAAGGAGAACAGCCCGGCCTCCTCCTCGTAGACGTCGAGGCCGACGCCGGCGAGGCGCCCCGCGCGCAGCGTCGCGACCAGCGCGTCGGTGTCCACGAGCCCGCCGCGGCTGGTGTTGACCAGGATCGCGTCGTCCCTCATGAGGGCGAGTGCCGCGCCGTCGACCACGTGGTGGGTGGCGGGCAGCAGGGGGGCGTGCAGGCTGACCAGGTCGGACTCGGCGAAGAGGCGGTCGGCGTCGACGTAGGTCATGCCGAGGTCCCGGCAGGCGGGGTTCTCCTGGACGTCGCAGCCGAGCAGGCGCATGCCGAAGCCGTGGGCGATGTGGGCGAACGCGGCGCCGATCTTGCCCGTGCCGAAAATCCCGGCGACGCAGCCGTGCAGGTCACGGCCGAGGAGCCCGTCGAGGCGGAAGTCGAACTCGCGGCTGCGGTTCGCCGCCCGCACCACGCCACGGTTCACGGCCAGCGCCAGGGCCCAGGCGAACTCGGCCACCGAGTGCGGGGAGTAGTGGGAGACGCGGGCGACGGTCAGGCCGGCGGCGCGGGCCGCGTCGAGGTCGATGTTGTTGTGGCCGGTGGAGCGCTGCGCGACCAGGCGGGTGCCGCCCGCCGCGAGGGCGCGCAGCACGTCGGCGTCGAGCTGGTCGTTGGCGCCGGTGAGGACGACCTCGCGGCCGGCGGCCGTCGGCAGCGTGTCGGGGGTGAGGAAGAGCTCCAGGCACCGCAGCGTGTGGCGGTCGCCGAACTCCTTCGCGAAGGCGAACTCCAGCAGCGGCCGCTCGTCGGTCAGCACTCCGTAGGCGATGATCTCCACGCGCCACGGTCCTATCACGCGCCCGCGGCCCGCCCGGGGTGACGCGCGCGGGCGGGCGGCGTCACCGGCCGAACGGAGCCGGTGCGCGGAGCGGGTGGGGGGCCGACCTGGGGGCGGCGCGGGTGCGGGGAGCGGGTGCGGGCGCGTCGGGCGGCCGGCGGCGTCAGGTCGCGGAGACGACGCCGAAGCCGAGCAGCCCGAGGATGACGACGCCGAGCACGACGCGGTAGCGGATGAAGACCGAGTAGTTGTGCTTGGCGACGAACTTCAGCAGCCAGGCCACGGCCACGTACGCCACGACGAAGCTGACCAGCGTCGCGACGATGGTGGCCGGCCAGCCGACGCCGTTCGTTATGGCGTCGAACTCGGTGACCAGCTGGAGCGCGCCGG
Organism: Streptomyces sp. 4N509B; assembly: GCF_052245655.1. Lineage (NCBI taxonomy): Bacteria > Bacillati > Actinomycetota > Actinomycetes > Kitasatosporales > Streptomycetaceae > Streptomyces > Streptomyces sp. 4N509B. Next base: position 195,940 of record NZ_JBQQBZ010000004.1, on the reverse strand, counting down.
CCGCGCCGAGGGCCGGCACGGACAGCAGGAACGACAGGCGGGTGACGGTGACCCGGTCCAGCCCGCGCATGAGGCCGGCGGTCATGGTGGCGCCGGAGCGGGAGACGCCGGGGATCAGCGCCAGGCACTGCACGGTGCCGATGATCAGCGTGTCCCGCCAGGTGAGGTCCTTCTCGCCGCGGTGTTGCTTGCCGGTGCGGTCGGCGAACCACATCGCGCCGCTCCAGACGATCAGCGCGCCGCCGACGAACCACAGGCTGCGCAGCGTGGTCTCGATGCTGTCCTTGAACAGCAGGCCGACGATGCCGATCGGCACGCAGCCGATGATGACGGCCCAGGCCAGGCGGTAGTCGGCGTTCTTGCGCTCCTCGGCGCGGAAGACGCCGCGCACCCAGGCGGTGATCAGCCTGCGGAAGTCGGAGCGGAGGTAGATGACGGTCGCCAGGACGGCGCCGACCTGGATGATCGCCGTGAACGCCGTGATGTCGGGGTCGTCGGTGGAGTACCCGAGCAGCCGTTCCAGAACGGTGAGGTGGCCGGTGCTGGAGACCGGGAGGAACTCGGTGAATCCCTCCACGGCGCCGAGGAGGACTGCTTCGAGGATGTTCACCCCTGAGAGCGTAGCGAACACGCGGAGGGGTTCCGTCCATGGTATTGACCCCCCGGGCCACCTGCGGTTTATCTCTTCGTTACAAACGGGTCACTTGACGGGGCGCGGCGTCCGGATGAACCTGTGTCTCGTTTCACACGCAACTTGAACGATTCAATTACCCCCGCCTCCCCTCGACCGGACGTCGCCGGGCACGTACCAGGGCCACCCCGCGCCCGCCCCGCCCGGAGGCCGATCGCCAGCGGCGGCCCCCCTGGCCGCCCCGTGCCCCGACTCCTGTCCGCCCCGGCCGACCTCCTCCCCGCCGACCTCTGCGGTCCCTGCCATCCCTGCTGCCTCTGCCATCCCTGCTGCCTCTGCCGCCCCTTCTGACCCTGCCGCCCCTGCTGCTCCCCCTGCCTCTGCTGCCCCCTCCCCGCCTGTCCACCCGGCCGCCGGCACAGCTCCGGCGGCCCTCCGCGGCGCGCTCGCCGCGCACGACGCGGGCCCTCCCGGGTCCCTTCCCATCGCCAACTCGGATCGGCCAACGCTGTCCACGTTCCAGAGAGGTTCGATGTGATGAGGTTCGACACCCCTCGTACGACGACGCGCCGCCCCCGGGCGCTCGCCGCGCTCGGCGCGGCCTCCCTCGCGCTGCTACTGCCCGCGTGCAGCGCGGGCGACCTCGGATCGAGCGGGGACGACGACAAGCTGACGCTCACGTTCCTGGTCCCGAACGGCCCGGACAGCCTCCCTGTCGGTGAACGGCTGGCGCGGGACTTCAACGCGGCGAACCCGGACGTCCAGGTGAACGTCGAGGCGCGCCCCGGAGGCGCCGAGGGCGACAACGTGGTCAAGACGCGCCTGGCCACGGGCGAGATGGCCGACGTCTTCCAGTACAACACCGGGTCCCTCTTCCAGGCGATCGACCCGGAGCGGAACCTCGTGCCGATGACCGACCAGGACTGGGTCGACGGCCTCGACGACCTGTTCACCCCCACGGTCTCCGTCGGTGAGGAGGTGTACGGCGCGCCCTTCGGCTCCAACATGGGCGGCGGCGTGCTCTACAACCGTGACGTCTACGCCGACCTCGGGCTCGAGGTGCCGAGGACGTGGGACCAGTTCATGGCGAACAACGAGGCCATCAGGGAGGCCGGGATCGCCCCGGTCATCCAGACCTACCAGGAGACGTGGACCTCCCAGCTCTTCGTGCTGGCCGACTTCCACAACGTGGCCGCCGCCGAGCCCGACTTCGCCGAGCGCTACACCGCCAACGAGGCGAAGTACGCCACCTCGACGGCGGCGCTCCAGGGCTTCCAGCACCTCCAGGACGTCCACGACGCCGGCTATCTGAACGAGGGCTTCGGCTCGGCCACCTACGAGGACGGGCTGCGCCTGCTCGGCGAGGGCGAGGGCGCCCACTACCCGATGCTGACCAACGCGATCACCCCGACGATCGAGGCCGTTCCCGAGGCCGAGGAGACCGTGGGCTTCTTCGCGCTCCCCGGCGACGACGCCGCCACGAACGGGCTGACGGCGTGGACCCCGGGCGGTGTGTACATCCCGACCACCACCGAGGGCGAAAAGCTGGAGGCGGCGCAGCGCTTCCTCGCCTTCATCGCGAGCCCGGCCGGCTGCGAGTCCATCGGCGCGGTGCAGACGCCCTCCGGGCCGTATCCGGTCGAGAGCTGCGAGCTGCCCGCCGACGCGCCGCAGGCGGTCAGGGACACCCAGGCGTACTTCGACGACGGCGCCGTCACCCCCGCGCTGGAGTTCCTCTCCCCCGTCAAGGGCCCGGCGCTGGAGCAGATCACCGTCGAGGTGGGCTCCGGCATCCGCTCCGCCCTCTCCGGCGCGGAGCTCTACGACGAGGACGTGGAGAAGCAGGCCCAGCAGCTCGACCTCGAAGGCTGGTAGGCCGGCCATGGCGGCGACGACACCGACCACCCCCCGGGTGGGGAAGGAACCCGGCACGCCCGGCACGTCCGGCACGCGCCCGCCGTGGGCGCGCCGCCGGCGGGGCGGCGAGGGGGCGGGCGCCCGCGCCCGACGGCGCAGCTCCTACCCGTACTGGTTCTACCTGCCGGCCGCGGCGGTCTACACGACGCTGTTCGTGGTGCCGACCTTCGCGTCGTTCTACTTCAGCTTCACCCGCTGGACGCTCTTCGACCACGAGTTCATCGGCCTGGACAACTTCCGCCAGTTCTTCAGCGAGCCGGCCCTGGTCAAGGGCCTGACGAACACCCTGGTCTACGCCGTCGTCACCTGCGGCCTGAAGGTGGTCTTCGGCCTGCTGCTCGCGGTGCTGCTGACCGCACCGATCGTGGGGCGCGGCTTCCTGCGCTCCGTCGTCTTCTTCCCCGTGCTGGTCAGCACGATCGGCGTCGGGATCACCTTCACGGTGCTGATGCACCCCAGCGAGGGGATGATCAACGAAGGGCTCGGCCTCGTCGGCGTCGACGGGCCGGCCTGGCTGACCGACCCGGACTTCGCGCTGCTGTCGGTGGCGCTGGTGGACGTCTGGAAGGGCGTCGGCCTGGCCACGGTCATCTTCATCGCCGGCGTGGTCTCCATCCCGCGCGAGTACTACGAGGCGGCGGAGGTCGACGGCGCGGGGCCCGTCGCCCGCTTCTGGCACATCACGCTGCCGCTGGTGCGGCCGGCCACCGTCACGGTGCTGATCCTGTCGCTGATCGGCGGGCTGCGGACGTTCGACCTCATCTGGGCGATGACCGGCGGCGGGCCCGGCTTCACCTCCGACGTGGTCGCCTCCGTCATCTACAAGCAGTACCAGGCCGGCTTCTACGGCCTGTCCACGGCGGGCAACGTCGTCCTCTTCCTCCTCGTGTCGGTGATCGTCGTCCCGCTCTTCTGGTTCCTCAACCGGAAGGAGGCCGAGCGGTGAGGACCCGACGCCCCAACTACTGGATCAGCGGGATCACCGCGCTCGTCTTCGCCGTGGTCTTCCTGGTGCCGTTCGCGTTCATCGTGCTGACCGCGTTCAAGGGGCAGCAGGAGGCCGCGCTGCTGGAGTTCTCCATGCCGAGCGACTGGCGGATCGTGGAGAACTTCCGGGCCGTCGTCGAGGCCCGCGACTACATCCTGATCATCGCGTTCATCAACAGCGCGGTGCTGACCGTCGGCAGCGTCACCCTCATGGTCGTCCTCGCCGCGATGGCGGCGTTCGTGCTCCAGCGCCGCCGTAGCAGGCTGACGGGGCCCGTCAGCTTCCTGGTCCTGGCCGGGCTGATCGTGCCGCCGGCCGTGGTCCCCACGATCTGGGTGCTCCAGAACATCGGACTGTTCAAGACCCTCTTCGGGCTGATCCTCGTCGAGGTCGCCTTCCACATGTCCTTCTGCGTGCTGCTGTTCCGGGCGTTCATCGCGTCCGTGCCACGCGAGCTCGACGAGTCGGCGGTGATCGACGGCGCGGGGCCGGTGCGGCTGTTCTTCCGGGTGATCTTCCCGCTGCTGCGGCCCGTCACGGTGACGGTGATCGTCGTGCAGTCGGTCGGCGTCTTCAACGACTTCGTCAACCCGCTGTACTTCCTGCCGGGCGAGACGAACGCGACGGTGCAGCTGACGCTGTTCAACTTCCAGAGCCAGTACGAGACCCACTACAACCTCCTGTTCATGGACATCCTGCTCATCACGATCCCGCCGCTGGTGATGTTCCTGTTCTTCAACCGGCAGATCGTCGCCGGCATGACCTCGGGCGCCCTCAAGGGCTGACTCGCCGACTCCGTTCCAGCGCACCCCCGCGCCGCAACGCTCCACACGTTCGCTCACGCCGACCCCACGAGACCGGGAGACCGCATCCATGACCACCGCCTCCGTCAGCCCTGTCCGCTTCGAGCACCGCGACACGGCTCTCGGTATCGGCACCGCCACGCCCCGCCTGTCGTGGCAGGTCACGACCGATGACCCCGCCTGGACCCAGTCCGCCTACGAACTGCGCCTGACCGACCCCGACGGCACCGACGGCGAGGACGCCGTCCGGGCCACCGTCGGCGTGGAGGGCGCGGAACAGGTGCTGGTCCCCTGGCCGTTCCCGCCGCTGGCCTCCCGCGCCCGCGCCGCCGTCCAGGTGCGGGTCGCCGACGGAGACGGGGCCTGGTCGGAGTGGAGCGAGCCGGCCACCGTCGAGGCCGGGCTGCTTCAGCCCTCGGACTGGACGGCCCGCTTCGTCAGCCCCAGCCGCCTGGGCCGCGTCGGCGACCCGGCCCCCGTCCTGCTACGGACGGTGACCCTCGGGCCCGACATCGTCTCGGCCCGCCTGCACGCCACCGCGCACGGCGTCTACGTCGCCACCCTGAACGGCACCCGCGTCGGCGACGAGATCCTCGCCCCCGGCTGGACCTCCTACGACCACCGCCTGCGGTACCAGACCCACGACGTCACCGCGCTGCTGCGGGAGGGCGAGAACACGCTGGAGGTGCTGCTGGGCAACGGCTGGTACCGCGGCCGGCTCGGCTGGCGCGGCGCCCGCGCCCTCTACGGCGACCGGCTCGCGCTCCTGGCCCAGCTGGAGGTCACCCACGCCGACGGCTCGACCGAGCGGATCGTCACCGACGAGCGGTGGACCGCGCACGCCAGCAACGTCCTGGCCGACGACCTGTACGACGGCCAGCGCACCGACCTGCGCGTTCCCGCCGCCGCCCCCGCCGGTGGCGAGGGCGCGGCGGACGGCGTCGAGGTCGTCGAGGGCGACCTCGGCCGCCTCGTCGCGCCGGAGGGACCCCCGGTCCGCGTCACCGACGTGCTGCCGTCCGTGCGGGTGTGGTCCTCGCCCTCGGGGAAGGTGCTCGTCGACTTCGGCCAGAACGTCGTCGGCTGGGTCAGGATCCACGCCCGGGACGTGCCGCGCGGCGCCGAGGTCACCGTCCGCCACGCCGAGGTCCTGGAGCACGAGGAGCTGGGCGTCCGCCCGCTGCGCAGCGCCGAGGCCACCGACACCTACCTCCTGCCGGAGGAGGGCGGCGACGTCCTGCTGGAGCCGAGCCTGACCTTCCACGGCTTCCGCTACGCCGAGGTCACCGGCCTCGGTTCCGCGTTCTTCCGCGCCGAGGCCGTCGTCGTCGGCACGGACCTGCGCCGCACCGGCTGGTTCACCTGCTCCGACGCCGACGTCAACCAGCTGCACGCCAACGTCGTCTGGGGCATGCGCGGCAACTTCCTCGACGTGCCCACCGACTGCCCGCAGCGCGACGAGCGCCTCGGCTGGACCGGTGACATCCAGGTCTTCGCGCCCACGGCGAGCTTCCTGTTCGACTCGGCCGGCTTCCTGTCCACCTGGCTCGCCGACCTCGCCGCCGACCAGCTGCCCGACGGGTCCGTCCCGTACGTCATCCCCGACGCGCTGCGCGACGCCGCCCCGACCGCGGCCGCCTGGGGCGACGCCGCCACGATCGTGCCGTGGGTGCTGTACCAGCGCTACGGCGACCCGGCGATCCTGGAACGGCAGTACGCCTCGATGTGCGCCTGGGTCGACCGGATCGCCTCCCTCACCACCGACGGGGTGCGGGCGGGGGGCTTCCAGTTCGGCGACTGGCTCGACCCGGCCGCGCCGCCGGACAACCCCTTCGCCGCCCGCGCGGACGCCGACGTCGTCGCGACCGCCCACCTGGCCCGTTCCGCCGAGATCGTCGCCGAGGCCGCCCGCGTCATCGGCCGTGACGGCACCTCGTACGCGGAGCTGGCCGCGCGCACGCGGGAGGCGTTCGCCCGGCACTACGTGACCGCCGCCGGGCGGGTCCTGTCCGACGCGCCGACGGCCTACGCTCTCGCGATCGAGTGGGCGCTGCTGCCCACGGCCGCGCAGCGCGAGAACGCCGGGCGGCGCCTGGCCGACCTGGTGCGTGAGGAGGGCTTCCGCATCGCCACCGGCTTCGTCGGCACCCCCCTGATCACCGACGCGCTCACCACCGCCGGCCGCCCCGACCTGGCCTACCGCCTGCTGCTGGAGCGCGGCTGCCCGTCCTGGCTCTACCCCGTCACGATGGGCGCGACCACGATCTGGGAGCGCTGGGACTCCATGCTGCCGGACGGCAGCATCAACCCCGGCCAGATGACCTCGTTCAACCACTACGCCCTCGGCGCGGTCGCCGACTGGCTCCACCGCACGGTCGCCGGGCTCGCCCCCGCCGCCCCGGGGTACCGGCACATCACCGTCCGGCCGGTGCCCTACTCCGAGCTGACGCACGCCTCGGCGCGTCACCTCACGCCGTACGGCGAGGCGAGCGTCGGCTGGCGACGGGAGGCGGGCCGCCTGGTGGTCGAGGCCACCATCCCCGTCGGAGCCAGGGCGACCGTCCACCTCCCGGGGGCCGGACCCGACGACGAGCCGTTCGAGGTGGGCCACGGCCGGCACACGTGGTCCCTGCCCGCGCCGCAGGCGACGCGGAACGGCCGGGCCGCCGTCACCACGGTGCGCGAGCTGATCGACTCCCCGCACCTGTGGCGCGAGGCCGTCGCCCTCCTCGTCGACCACGGGCTCGGCGCCGACGCCACCGACATCGCGGCCAAGGCCGCCCGCTACCTCCACGCCCCGGCCCGCGAGCTGCCGCTGTGGCTGGCCCGTCGCACGCACAACCCGGCCGGTGAGGAGGCCAGCCGCGCCCTGGTGGCGCTGCTGGGCCGCGCGATCTAAAGGCCCCTCCCGCCGCGGTCCACCCACGGCCCGTCGTCGCGTCAGCCGCCCGGTCGGCCGACGCGGCGGCGGGCCGTGTCGGTGCGGGGCGACTGAGCCAGCCGAATGAGACCCCCTGGATCGTCACACGAGACGCGGACATTAACTCACGAGAGGGACATTCCGCACGTTAGGTTGATTTCGGCTCTCAGGACAGGCCCCACCCGGCCCGGCGGACGGCCAGCGCGGCCGGGACTGCCGGAACAGCCAGACGGCCGGGACTGGCGGGGCCGCCGGAGACGAGCCGCGACCCCAGGGAAAGGATGAACGCCCATGTCGTCAGACGTCGCCGAGCAGACGGCCGTCGCCCCGAACGGACACGTGCAGGACCCGGGCCAGGTCACCGTGGACATGGCCGGCGGTGGCAAGGACCTCGGCATGCCCACCTCCTCGATCCGCAACCACTCCTACGTGGTCCGCGGCATGGGCTACGTGCCGGAGTCCGCCCTGAACACCGGCCGGTTCGGCCGGATGTTCCGCAAGCTCTCCCCGTACATCCCCGACGAGGGGCGCATCGACAAGGTCGCGAGGACGATGAGCGAGACGGGGACCGATCCGGAGCAGGCGGGGGAGATCCCGGCCGGCTACACCTACCTCGGTCAGTTCATCGACCACGACATCACCTTCGACCCGGCCTCCAGCCTGGAGCGGCAGAACGACCCCGACGCCCTCACGAACTTCCGCACCCCCCGCTTCGACCTGGACTGCCTCTACGGCCGGGGCCCCGCCGACCAGCCCTACATGTACGTCAGGACCGACAAGGACCCGGCGCCGCGCTTCGCGATCGGCGAGGTGGCCGGCAGCCCGACGAACGAGCGCGACCTCCCCCGCTCCCGCGGCATCGCGCTGATCGGCGACCCCAGGAACGACGAGAACGTCATCGTCAGCCAGCTCCAGCTGACCATGATGCTCTTCCACAACAAGGTGTGCGACTGGCTGAGCGACGACATGGGCGCGATGTTCATGGAGCACCGTCGCGGCAACGAGGACGTCTTCGACTGCGCCCAGCGGCTGGTGCGCTGGCACTACCAGTGGATCGTCATGCACGACTTCCTGCCGCAGATCCTCCAGACGGAGACCCTCGGCGACGTCATGCGACGCGGCCCGCTCACCGCCGGCGGCGAGGACGCCACCCAGATGAACCTGAGCTTCTTCCGCTGGCGCCACCAGGTCTACATGCCCGTCGAGTTCGCCGTGGCCGCCTACCGCTTCGGACACTCGATGATCCGCCGGGGCTACGCCCTGAACGCCGCCGTGAGCCGCCAGATCTTCGTCGACCGCTCGGCGCTGACGGACCCGCTGGCGCACCTCGGCGGCTTCCGGCCGCTGCCGCCGGGGTGGCAGATCGAGTGGAACCGCTACTTCCCGATGAGGAGCAGCGGCGACAAGCTCCAGATGAGCCGCAGGATCGACCGGCACCTGGTCCTCCCGCTGGAGAACATGCCGCCCGAGCAGGCCGAGGGCATCAGGAACCTCGCCGTGCGCAACCTCACCCGTGGCGCGCGGCTCGGGCTGCCCTCCGGGCAGGACGTCGCCCGTGCCGTGGGGGTCACCGCCCTCACCGACGCGGAGCTCGACCTGCCCGACAACGGACAGGCCCCGCTGTGGTACTACGTGTTGCAGGAGGCGCAGGTGCGCTCCGGCGGGCTGCGCCTGGGGCCGGTCGGCTCCCGCATCATCGCCGAGGTCTTCTGCGGCATGCTGATGGCCGACCCCTCCTCGTACCTGTCGAACTCGCCCACCTGGATGCCCGTCCTCCCGACGTTGGAGGGTCGGGTCGGCGGCTTCACCATGAGCGACCTGATCGCGTTCACCGGCTTCGGCGTGCCCACGTCGTAGCCGCCGCCGGGAGCGGGACGAGACGGACACGACGCGACGGACACGACGGACGGGATCGACGAGGCGGGGAGGGCGGCCGGTCGGCTCGCCCTCCCCGCCTCGTGTCCGCGCGGCGCGTCACCCCACGGCGGGCTCGGCGGCCGCCTCCGTGGCGGTGGTGAGGGACGGGAAGAGGCCGGGGTTCGCGGCGCGGTACTCCAGCACGTCGACGACCGCGGCCGAGCCCTGGCCCACGGCGGAGCCGACGCGCGGCGGGTACCCCTTCCGCACGTCACCGACGGCGTGCACGCCCGCCACGCTGGTCCGCGTCGGCGCCGCCGGCTGGACCTCCTTCGGGAGGTGGTGGCCCGTCAGGACGAAGCCCTTGCCGTCCGAGCGGATCCGCTCCGCCGCCGTCCTCCCGAGCCACGCCGTGTCGGGGGTGCCGCCCAGCAGGCAGTACAGCCAGCGGGTGTCCAGGTAGTGGAGGTCGAAGGTGGCCGTGCCCCGCACGCGGACGCGGTGCAGTTCGCCGTGGCCGTCGGCGAAGCACTCGTCGACGACGTAGCCCTCCCAGACGTCGATGTTCGGCGTCCGCCTGACGGCGTCCTCAAGGTAGCCGGACATCTTCAGCGTGCTGCGCACCAGCATCGTGACCCGGGAGGCGAAGCCGGCGAGCTGGAGCGCGGCCTCGCCCGCCGAGTTGCCGCCGCCGACCACCACGACCGGCTGGCCCTTCAGCAGCTCGAGGTCCACCTCCAGGGTGCTGTAGTACAGCCCCCTGCCGAGGACCGCCTTCGCGCCCGTGGCGTCGAGCTCGACCGGCTTCAGGCCGCTGGCGATCACGACGGCGCCCGCCTCGTAGACGTCGGCGCCGACCGTGACCCGGTGGCGCTGCGTGCCCGTGCCGAGGGTGAGCGGGCCCGCGACGTGGCCCGGCAGCCAGCCGACGCCGTACTTCCTCGCCTGCGCCAGGGCGCGCCGGGAGAGCTCCCAGCCGGAGATCCCGTCGGGGAAACCGAGGTAGTTGGCGACCTCGTGGGAGGTGGCGACCTGACCGCCCGGCGCGCCGTTCTCCACGATCAGCGCCCTGAGCCCCTCGGTGCCCGCGTAGATGCCCGTGGCCAGGCCGGCGGGCCCGCCGCCGACGACGATCACGTCGAACACGGTGCCGACCGGCTTGTCGACGAGTCGACAGGCGACCGCCAGCTGCGCGAGCGTCGGCTCGACGAGGGTCTCGACCTGTCCGCCCTCGACGTCGAAGACCACGACCTGGACGGGTTCGCTCGCCGGCTGCTCGGTCCAGCCGAAGACGACGCCGCATCCGGACAGGAAGGCGCGGATCTCGAAGGCCCGCTGGGTCCTGTAGTGCGCTCCGACGACCACCAGCGTCAGCGCTCCGCGCTCCTGGGGGGTGGCGCCGCGCCACCAGTCGGCCAGGAGCGTGTCGATCAGGCGGACGTCGAGGTCCTGCGGGCGGTCGACGGGGAACGGCAGCCGGCCGACGCCGTCCCCGCCCCGCTCTCCCGGGCCGCTGGCGGCCCCGTTCACGGCCGGCGACGGCGTGAGCCACAGGCGACCCGCGCCCTGAGGCAGCCGGGAGGCGTCGAGGGCCTCGGCCACGATCCGCTCCTCGCTCTCGGCCACGGCGGCGACCAGCACGGGCAGCACGCCCTCCGCCCCGAGCGCCGAGGCGATCCGCAGGGAGTCCCCGGCGTCGGCCGCCGTGACGACGGCGAACTGCTCGCCGTACCACCGCTCGATGCCGGATCTCAGCGCCTCCCGACGGACGGGGTCGGCGTCGGCCAGGACGATCGCGTGACGAGCCGTGAGGGGCGAAGACATGGGGGCACCTTTCGAGAGGGATGAACACCGTGTAAGGGATCTATCACCCTCTCGGGGATCCTTCGCTGTCTTCGATGGCGTGCCGGGCATCCCACACCGGCGACCGTGAACCGGTGGAGAATGGCCGCCATGGCGCGCACCTCCACGAGGCATCCGCTCTTCGCCCGCTACTACGCCCGGCTCGTCGGCCCGACGCTGGAGCGGGCGGGCGTCGCCGCCCACCGGCGTCGGCTGGTGGCCGGGCTCGCCGGGACGGTCGTGGAGATCGGCGCGGGCGACGGGTTGAACCTCCCGCACTACCCCTCCGGCGTGACGCGGCTCGTGGCCGTCGAGCCGGAGCCGCACCTGCGCGCCCTCGCCGCGGCACGCGCCCGCTCCTCCCCCGTCGCGGCCCACGTCCTCGCCGCCCGCGCCGAGCGGCTCCCCTTTCCCGACGCGTCGTTCGACGCGGCCGTCGCGTGCCTGACGCTCTGCTCGATCGCCGACCCGGGGGCGGCCCTCGCGGAGCTTCACCGCGTGGTGCGGCCCGGCGGCGACCTCCGCTTCTTCGAGCACGTGCGGGCCGAGACGCCCGGCCTGCGCCGCGTCCAGCGGGTGCTCGACGCCACGCTCTGGCCGCGTCTGATGGGCGGCTGCCACACCGGCCGCGACACGGTCGGGGCCGTCGCGGCCGCCGGCTTCACCATCACCGCGCTGGACCGCTTCACCTTCCCGCCCAGCCGCCTCCCCTCCCCCGCCGCCGCCCACGTGCTGGGCGTGGCGGAGCGGAGCGCGGACACGCCCTGAAGGCCCCCGCCCAGCCGTGTCGTCGTCGGTGGCCGGCCCGCGGGGCCGACGCGCTCCTCCACCTCGGCGGGGGTGGCCCCGTTCTTCACCACGCGGCGGCCCGGCGCCGCCGGACGCCGTCCCCTGACCCGCCGGGGACGAGGGGAGCGCCCTCAGGCCGCCAGGAGACCGTCGATGCCGGCCTTGATCTGGTCCGTCGTCAGCCCCTCGGTGTCCCTGAGGTGCTCGAACAGGCTCGGCACGAACGGCGCGAGCAGGAGGTGGGCCAGGACGTCCGGGTCGCCCTCGGGCCGCACCTCGGGCACGAGCATCGCGACGTGGGTGTGGAGCGTGTGGTAGACGCCGGTGCCGTAGCGGGCCCGGGGCGAGGCGGCCTCCACCGCGCCCATCAGCCGGCGCTGCTCCTCCACCCGGTCGGCGAGGGCGTGGAGGAAGGCGCGCAGCCGGTCGGCGGCCGGGGCGCCGGGGCCGAGGGGCGGCGGTCCGGTCAGGAACGCCTGCTGGAAGCGCCGCTCGCTGTCGTCGAGCAGGGCGAACAGGAGCCGGGCGACATCCCCGAAGCGGCGGTAGACCGTGCCGACGCCCATGCCGGCGGCGTGCGCGACGGCGTTCATGGTGACGGCCTCGGGGCCCCGCTCCGCCACGAGCCGCGCCGCCGCGTCGAGGATCCGGCGGCGGTTGCGGGCGGCATCCGCCCGCTCCGGCGGCGGCTGGCCGACGACGGGAAGCTCGGAGGGCATGGTTCGAGACTAGCGGATAGTTATCCGCTTGGGGCTTGCCAGCGGATAGCTATCCGGTTTAATCTTCAACAACGCTGGGGCGGGGACGCTCCGCCTCGGCGGTTCCGTCCTGTGACCACTGCTGGGAGAGGCCCCATCATCATGAGCGCGAAGGTCGCCGTCATCTACTACTCCTCCACCGGAAACGTCCACCGGCTCGCCACGGCCGTGGCCGAGGGCGCCGAGAAGGCGGGCGCGGAGGTGCGGCTGCGCCGGGTCGCCGAGCTCGCCCCGGACGAGGCCATCGACGCCAACCCGGCCTGGCGCGAGCACGTGGAGGCGACGAGGAACGTGGAGGTCGCCACGCTCGACGACCTGTCCTGGGCCGACGCCTACGCCCTCGGGTCGCCGACCCGCTTCGGGAACGTGACCTCGCAGCTGAAGCAGTTCATCGACACCGCCGGCGGCCTGTGGCAGCAGGGCGTCATGGCGGGCAAGCCCGCCACCGGCTTCGCCAGCGCCTTCAACGCCCACGGCGGCAACGAGTCCACGATCCTCGCCCTCTACAACACCTTCCACCACTGGGGCTCGATCATCGTCCCGCCCGGCTACGCCGACCCGGTCGTCTACCCGGCGGGCGGCAACCCGTACGGCACCGCCCACCACGGCTCGGACGCCCCGTCCGAGGAGACCCTCGCCGCCGCCCGCTACCAGGGCGAGCGCCTGGCCAGCATCGCCTCCCGCCTGCTGGCCACCGCCGGCTGACGCCCACGCGTCACGTCACTCCGGGCCGACGTCCTCGGGCGAGCGCCGCGCCAGCGCCGCGAGCACGCCGAGGGCGTCGGCCAACGCGTCGACCGGCGGGGCGGACAGGGCGAGCCGCACGGCGTTCGGCGCGTGCCCCCGGCCCACGGTGAAGGCCGCGGCCGGGGTCACCGCGATGTCGAGGCGGGCGGCGGCGGCCACGAACGTCTCGGCCCGCCACGGCTCGGGCAGCGTCCACCAGCAGTGGTACGCGTGCGGGTCGGCGCGGACGTCCAGGCCCGCCAGCCGCTGGGCCGCCAGCCGCTGGCGGCTCACGGCGTCGACGCGCTTGGCCTCCTGTATCGCGGCGGCCGTGCCGTCGGTGATCCACTCCGTGGCGGCGTCGAGCGCGAAGCGTGGCGCCGTCCACGCCCCCGAGCGGAGCGCCGCCGCGAGGCCGCCGACGAGCGGCTCGGGCGCCACGGCGAAGCCGAGCGTCAGGCCGGGGCTGAGCCGCTTGGACAGGCTGTCCACCACGACGACGCGCTCGGGGGCGAGCGCGGCCAACGGCGGCAGGTCCTCGCGGAGGAAGCCGTAGATCGCGTCCTCGATCGCGGTCAGCTCGTGACGGCGCAGCACCTCGACGAGCGCGGCGCGCCGGGCGGCGGACATCGTGGCGCCCAGGGGGTTGTGCAGCGCCGGCTGGAGATAGACCGCGTGGAGCCGCGGCCACGCGCCGGCGGCGGCGCGTGGGCCGGCCGCCGGACCGGCGACCGCCGGGTCGGCCGGCCCCGTGTCCCCCGAGGCGGCACCTCCGACACCACCGCCGGAGGCACCACCACCGGAGGCGGCGCTCGCCAGGGCCTCGGGGACCAGGCCGTCGTCGTCCGTCGCGAGCGGCACGAGCTCCACGCCCAGGCGGGCCGCGATCCCCTTCACCACGGGATACGTCAGGGCCTCGACCCCGAGCCGACCGCCCGTGGGCACCAGGGCGGCGATGGCGCCCGCGATCGCCTGCCGGCCGCTGCCGGCGAACAGCACCCGCTCCGGACCCGGCCGCCAGCCCGCGCGAGCCAGCAGCGCCGCGGCGGCCTCCCGCGCCGCGGGCGTGCCGACGGCGCCGACCGGGCGCAGCGCCTCGCCCATGCCGCCACCGCGCAGCAGCCGGGCGAGCCCCTGCGCGAGCCGCTCCGGCTCGTCGGGCAGCGCCGGGAAGTTCAGCTCCAGGTCGACGCGGGCCGTGCCCGGCTCCGCGAGCGCGGGGCTCGGGCGCGGGCTCCCCGTCCTGATGAAGGTGCCCCGGCCGACCTCCCCGACGGCGAGACCGCGGCGGACCAGCTCGCCGTAGACCCGGGACGCCGTGGAGGCGGCGATGCCGCGCTGCCGGGCGAACTGCCGCTGCGGCGGCAGCCGCTCCCCCGGCATCAGCCGGCCGGCGATGATCTCGGCCGCCAGGTGGTCGGCGATCGAGCGGTAGTCGTCCATCGTGCTGCTCGTCCTCCCGTGTCCCGCCCACGCTCCGCGCCGGGGCTGCCGCGTGTGGAGCCGCCCCGCCCGCGCCGTGCCGCCGGCGCCGTCCCGTTCCCGTCCGAGCATACCCCCGACCACAGCACATTGCACCGAGGGCAAAGAGATACTTGCTCCGAGATTTTGCACCACTTAGCATGACGGCATGAGAGTCGCACTGGAGTACGGCGACCGGGGCCGCGGCGAGACGGTCGTGCTCGTCCACGGCCACCCGTTCGACCGTTCGATGTGGCGCCCCCAGGCCGAGTGGCTCGCGGCGCGGGGCTGGCGCGTGATCACCCCGGACCTGCGCGGGTACGGCCGCAGCCCCGTCGTCCCCGGCGTCACGCTGCTGGAGGACTTCGCGCGGGACGTCGTCGGCCTGCTCGACGGCCTCGGCGTGGAGCGGTTCGTGCTCGGCGGCCTGTCGATGGGCGGTCAGATCGTGATGGAGTGCCACCGCCTCTTCGCCCAGCGGATCACGGGCCTGCTGCTCGCCGACACCTCGGCCGTCGCCGAGACGGCGGCGGGCAGACGCGCCCGCGCGTCCATGGCCGAACGGCTGCTGCGCGAGGGCATGGACGGGTACGCGCACGAGGTGCTGGAGCGCATGGTCTCCCGCCACACCCTCGCCACGCGGCCCCAGGTGGCGCGGCACGTGACGGCCATGATGCGGCGCACCCCGCGCGAGGGCGCCGCCGCCGCCCTGCGGGGACGCGCCCTGCGCCCGGACTACGTGGCGATGCTTCCCTCCGTCGCGGTGCCGACCCTCGTCGTGGTGGGGAGCGAGGACTCCTTCACGCCGGTCGCCGAGGCCCGTCTGCTGAGCGACGCGATCCCCGACTCCCGCCTGGAGATCATCGAGCGCGCGGGCCACCTGCCGAACCTCGAGGACCCTGCCACGTTCAACGCCGTGTTCAGCCGCTTCCTCGACACCTTGCGCGCACCGTAGGGTGAGGCACCCGAAGGCACCGTGAAACACCGTGGAAACATGATGATCACCACAAGTAGTGACAACGACCCCGACCACGCACGGCAGCGCCTCACCTCGTTCGGCCACGAGCTGATCGAGATCCACGACGCGCTCCGCGCCGAGATCGCCCAGCTCCACGCGGACGTCAACAGCTACCTCGACGCCGACAGCAGGGGCCGGCCCGAGCGGCCACGCGGGCTGAAGGCCCACTGCCTGGCCTTCTGTTCCGCCCTCACCCTCCACCACACCGGCGAGGACGGGGGCGCGTTCCCCGTGCTGGGCAGGGAGTTCCCCGAACTCGGCCCCGTCATCGACAAGCTGAGGGAGGACCACGAGCTGATACGCGTCGTCCAGCACGGCTTGGAGCAGCTCCTGGACGGCATCACGGACGAGCCCGACGAGGTCGAGGCGCGCCGGGTGCGCGCCGAGCTCGACGGCATCTCCTCGATCCTGGAGTCCCACTTCCGGTACGAGGAGCGCACGATCGTCACCGCGCTCAACAAGCTGCCCGCCGACGCCGGGACGACGGAGGGCCTGCTCGGCATCACCACCCCCCTGACGACCTGAGAGCCCGGCCGGGCGGGAGCGGGGCCGGGACGGACCTGGCCGGCCCGTCCCGCGGGGGGAGGGGCCGGCCAGGGTGGCCACCGTGGCGGGTGGCCGGGGGCGGGCGACGCCGTCTGGGGTGGCCCTACGGGTTCACGGGGCTGCCGCCGAAGGTGACGACGAGGCGGCCGTCGGAGGCGAAGGACCAGCCGAGCGCCCCGTCGTAGGAGGAGCACCGGGACCCGTTGGAGCCGGAGTAGAACTGGTTGGAGCCGTCGACGTTTCCGATCGTCCGGTCGTTGGACCCGCTGTCGCACGAGGTGTTGTTGCGGAAGACCGAGGAGCCGCCGTCGAAGTTGAAGTTGCGCTCGGCGTTGGCGATGCCGACGTTGTTCGACACGGTCATGGAGCCGGTGTTCCGGTTGTAGGTGAACCCGTGCTTGCCGTTGTCGTAGGCGATGTTGTGCCGGATCACGTGGTTGACCGGGATGTCCTCGCCACCGAGCTTGTAGCCGTTGCGGTCGCCGTTGCCGGCCTGGCCGCCGTTGCTGAGGGTGCCGTTCTCGTAGGCCAGGGAGTACTCGACGGTCACCGCGCCGATCGCGCCGGTGTCGCTCTTGGTGTAGAGGTCCCAGCCGTCGTCGATGTTGTTGTGGGCGACGGCGTACCGGAAGACGTTGCCCGGTCCCGAGGTGAGCTTGGCGGCGAAGCCGTCGGCGTCCTCGCCGTCGGAGTCGGCGTTGTCGTGGGACTCCACGCTCAGCATGAGGTTGTTGGCCGGCCACTGGTCACGCGGGGTGGTGGAGGCCATCCGCGAGAGCTGGAGCCCGCTGTCGTGGTTGTAGCGCGTGACGGTGCGCTCGATGACGTTGTTGCTGCCGCCGACGAAGATGCCGTTGTCGCCCGCGTGCTCGACGACGATGCCGCGGATGTGCCAGTACTGGCCGTTGACGGCGAGCCCGCGGTTGGTGGTCTCCTCGGCCATGGCGGAGAAGTTCAGCACCGGCGTCTGCCCGGGGAGGGCGGTGAGTTCGGTGCGGTCACCGGAGGTGCCGTTGTTCCCCGGGGGGATGGTGACCGTCTCGGAGAAGCGGTAGGTCCCGCCGCGCAGGTAGATCGTCCCGCCCGGTTCGATGCGGTCGATCGCGGAGGTCAGCGTCGTCGGGTCCGACTCGGTGCCGGCGGCGCCGTCGCTGCCGCCGGGCGCGACGTACAGCGTGTCGCCGCCGGTCGGCGGCGGCGGGTCGTCGCCTTCGGTGGTGACCTCGACGTAGTCGATGTTGGCCAGGCCGCCGGAGCCGGTCGCGGTGAGCTCGACGGTGTTGCCGCCGGCGTTCAGCGGGGCCGTGAAGGTCCTGGTCACCCAGGTCGTCCACGCGCCCGTTCCCTCGAAGGTGGTCGACTGCACGGTGGCGCCGTTGACGGCGAGGGAGGTGCCGCGCGCGGTCGTGGTCCCGTTGGCGTACCGGACGGCGATCGTGGCCTGGCCGGCCGAGGCGGCGCTGACGGTGAACGTCGCGGACGCGCCCGCGGCGTTCTCGGTGTTGCAGAACCCGGAGCCGGAGAATCCCGCGTGCTCGGACTCGATCGCCCCCTCGCAGGTGGCCGAGGAGCCCTCCGCCTCGTACCTGACGGTGCCGGCGTGCGCGCTGCCCTCCAGCGCGACCAGCGTGGCCGCCGCCGCGAGCAGGCCGGTCAGGCCGACGGCAGCGGCTCTCGATCTCCTTCTTCGTCCAGGCATGGTGTCCTTCCCTCCACGTACAGATGTGGTTGATGGCATGCAGATGACACGAAGCAGCAGCAGTCGCAGCAGTGACGGTGAACGCGGTGACGGTGACGCGGTGGCGGGGGTGGTGGGCGTGAGGCCGGGAGTGAACGGCACGGTCAGCGTGAGGTGGGTCCGGCGCGGGTGAGGATGACGTCTCACCCGCGCCGTGCGGCTCGGGTAGGGACAGGTTAGGTCGTTCCGCGTGGACGATGAGGGCCACCGTGTGCACTATCGCGCGCTGCCCGAGGTTCTCCGGGCCCGTCGTCCGCTCCTCGCCGCCCCGGCGGGCGCCAGCCTTCGGTCCTCGACGGCTCCCGCGCCTGCTTCGGCCGAGGCCGGGGCGTCACCCGCGACGCGACCCCGCGTCTGGCTGACGGGACGTCACGAGGTCGCGGGCGAGGGGAAGGTGGAGCGGCGTGGGCACCACGTCGACACTCCCGGGCACGCGGTGCTTCCTCGGAGTCGGGTCAGTGGCAGGGCGGCACACTGGCGTGGTGGACAGGGACTCCGTGGACGTGCTCCTCATCGGTGGTCGGGCCGGGTCGGGGAAGACGACGGTCGGCTGGGAGGTGTCGGCGCGGTTGGCCGCCGCCGGGGTCGCCCACGCGCTCGTCGAGGGCGACCTCCTCGGGCAGGTCCACCCCGCTCCCGACGGCGACCCCGACCGCGTGGGGATCACCGAGCGCAACCTCGCGGCGGTGTGGCGCGCCTACGCCGAACTCGGCTGCCGCCGCCTCGTCTACACCAGGACCGTGTGCGTGCTGCCGGAGTACGGGGACATGGTCCGGCGCGCGGTGGGAGTGTCCGAGGGGTCCGAGGCGTCCGACGCGTCACGGGTGCGGCTGATCCGCGTCCTGCTCACCGCCTCCGACGAGACCGCCACCGGCCGGCTGGTCCGCCGGGAGCTGGGATCGCGCCGGGACGCGGAGCTGCGCACCAGCGCCCTGAAGGCCCCGATGCTGGACGCGCGGGCACCGTCCGACACGGTCCGTGTGGCCACCGACGGCCGCACGGTCGTGGACGTGGCCACGGACGTGGTGGCGGCCACGGGCTGGCTCGGCGCGCGCTGAAGCTCGTCCCGCCCGGCCCGTCGTCCCGGTGACGCCAGGCTCCGCGTGCCGCTACGGACGCGCCTCGCGCCGGGACGTCGCGGCGAGGGAGCCGAGGAGCGCGAGCGCCTCGGCGCTGCGGGAGCCCGGGGCCGCGTGGTAGATGACGAGTTCCTGGCCGGGGGCCGCGCGGACCTCGAAGGTCTGCATCGTCAACGTCAGCAGGCCGACGTCGCGGTGGTTGATCCGTTTCCGCGACAGCGTCTTGCCCTGGGCCTCGTGGCGGGTCCACAGCTCGGCGAACACGGGGCTCTCGGCGAGGAGTTCGTCGAGCACCCGACGCACCCGGGGGTCGTCGGGCGCCATCCCGTGGCCGAGCCGGAAGCCGGCCACCGCGCCGCGGGCGACCTCGTCCCAGTCCGGGTAGAAGCTCTGGGCCTCGGGGTTGGTGAAGATGCGGTACATGTGGTTGCGCGAGTGGGTCCAGTCGTCGAAGAGGGCGTCGGCGATCGCGTTGGACGCGAGGACGTCGTAGGCGCGGTTGTGGACGACGGCCGGGTTGTGGGGCCAGGCGTCCATGAGCGCCAGCAGGCTCGGATCGACGCGGCCGGCGGTGGGGAGGGCCGCGCGGGCGCGCGGGCCGAGCCCGGCGAGCCGGTACAGGTGCTGGCGGCCGTCCTCGTCCAGGCGGAGCGCGGCGGCCAGCGCCTCGACGACCTGAGGGGACGGCGTGCGCTCCCGTCCCTGTTCGAGGCGGACGTAGTAGTCGACGCTGACGCCGGCCAGCAACGCGACCTCCTCACGCCTGAGGCCCGGGACCCGGCGCGGGCTCAGGCTCTGGACGGGGAGGTTCACCTCGTCCGGTGTGAGGGCGGCGCGTCGGGCGTTGAGGTAGGCGCCGAGTTCGGAGCGTGGCATGCGACCAGGCTAGGCCGAGGTCCGCCGGTCGTGCCTGGGTGCGTCGCACCCAGGGGAGCGGCGGCCTCCCGCGCACCCCGGCGGGCGGGACAGGCTCGACGCCATGACGACACCGACGACACCGACGACACCCACGACGCAGACATCGCCGACGACGCCGACGACACGGCCGACGGGGACGGGACCGACAGCCGACCGACCGGACGGCAAGGTGGTGCTGGTCACCGGTGCCAGCAGCGGCATCGGCGAGGCGATCGCCGCCCGCCTCGCCGCCGAGGGCCACCGCGTGGTGGCGGGCGCGCGGCGGCTGGACCGGCTGGAGGCGCTGGCGGAGCGGACCGGCGGCGGAGTGGACCCGGTGCGGCTCGACGTGACCGACCGAGCCGACGTGGAGGCCTTCGTGGCCGCCGCCCGCGCTCGCCACGGCCGCGTGGACGTGCTGGTCAACAACGCCGGGGTCATGCCGCTGTCGCCCCTGAGGGAGCTGCTGGTCGAGCAGTGGGAGCGGATGCTGGACGTCAACGTCCGGGGCCTGCTGTACGGGATCGCCGCCGCGCTGCCGGTCTTCGCCGAGCAGGGTTTTGGGCACTTCGTCACGGTCGCGAGCATCGCCTCCCACCAGGTGGTGCCGACGAGCGCCGTCTACTCCGCCACCAAGCACGCGGCGTGGGCCGTCACCGAGGGCCTGCGGCTGGAGTCCGATCCCTCGATCAGGGTCACGACCGTCTCGCCCGGGGTGGTCACCTCCGAGCTCGCCGACACGATCACCGACCCGCGCACCGCCGAGGCGATCCGGCTCTACCGCGCCCACGCCATCGAGCCCGACGCGATCGCCGGGGCGGTCTCCTACGCCCTCGCGCAGCCGGCTGACGTGGACGTCAACGAGATCGTCGTCCGGCCGGCCCACCAGCGCTGAGCCGGGGCGGGCCGTTCACCGCGCGCCCGCCCCCCGGAGACATTCCGATAATGCACATGTCACATCCACAACATCCGTGTAGTTGACACTCGTCTCTCACGCACGCGCGGCGGTAAAACCCCGCGGGGCGGGGTGTCTTCCTACTATGAGAAGAACACCGAGAGCACCAGTACCACGGAAAACACCACTTTCCCGGCGCGGAGCCCTCACGGCCACGGCGGCGGTCGCCGCCGTGGCGTTGACGGTCACGCTCACCGGGTCCGTCGACGCCAGCGACGTGCCGGCGGCCGCCGACGCCGGCGGCACGGCCACCACCGCAGCCACCGCCGTCGCGGCGAAGGCCCCGACCATCGTCACCCTCGTCACCGGCGACCGCGTCCTGCTCGACGCCGACGGCGCGGTCACGGGGCTGGAGCGCGTCCCGGGACGGGAGTCCGTCCCCGTCCAGGTCCTCACCGACGAGGCGGCCGGGCAGAGCTACGTCATCCCGGCCGACGCCCAGCCGCTGCTCGCCGCCGGCACGCTCGACCGCCGGCTGTTCAACGTCACGGAGCTCGCCCGCGCGCCCTACCGCTCCGCCGCGCAGGTGCCGCTCATCGTCACCTACGCGGACGGCACCGACGGGCCGACCGTCCGCGGCGAGGTGTTCGCCGGAGGCGACGGACCCGAGGTCGCCGCCACGCTGGAGTCCACGGGTGCCGAGGCGCTGCGGGTGACGGCCGACGACGCCGCCGCCACCTGGCGCGCGCTCACCCGGACCACCGAGGAACAGCCGCTGGCCGCCGTCCCCGGCGTCGAACGCATCGCGCTCGACGCGCTCGCCGAGGCCACCCTCGACCAGAGCGTGCCGCAGATCGGCGCCCCGGCGGCGTGGGACGCCGGCTTCGACGGCACCGGCACCACCATCGCCGTCCTCGACACCGGCGTCCACGACGAGCACGACGACCTCTCCGGCGACAAGGTCGTCGCCGAGGAGAACTTCACCGAAACCGCCGACACCGGCGACCCCTACGGACACGGCACCCACGTCGCCTCCATCGCCGCCGGCACGGGCGCCCACGCGGGCGGCGCGATGAGCGGCGTGGCCCCCGGCGCCAGCCTGCTCAACGGCAAGGTCCTCGACGACGCGGGCCAGGGCTTCGAGTCCGGCATCATCGAGGGCATGGAGTGGGCGGTCGACCAGGGCGCCGACATCGTCAACATGAGCCTCGGCTCGATGGCCACCGAGGAGATCGACCCGCTGGAAGCCGCGGTCGACTCCCTCTCCGCCTCCTCCGACGCGCTGTTCGTCGTCGCCTCGGGCAACGCCGGGCCCGCGCCCGGCAGCCTGAACAGCCCCGGCACCGCCGACGCCGCGCTGACCGTCGGCGCCGTCGACGACGCCGACCAGGTGGCCGGCTTCTCCTCGGTCGGCCCCCGGATGCGCGACGGCGCCGTCAAGCCCGACGTGACCGCCCCGGGCGTGGGGATCGCCGCCGCGTCCTCGCCCGGCAGCGTCGTCGAGGAGGGCGGCACCCCGGCCGGCGACGGCTACGTCGCCATCGACGGCACCTCCATGGCGGCGCCGCACGTCGCGGGCGCCGCGGCGCTGCTGGCCCAGGCCCGGCCGGAGTTGACGGCCGAGCAGCTCAAGTCCGTGCTGGTCGGCTCCACCCAGCCGACCGAGGGCCACACCCCGATGCAGCAGGGCACCGGACGCGTCGACGTGGCCGCCGCCCTGGCGCAGCGGGTCGTCACCGAGCAGTCGTCGCTGAACTTCGGGCGCACCGAGTGGCCCCACGAGGACGACGAGCCGATCGCCCGCGACCTGGAGTACACCAACCTCACCGACGAGCCCGTCACGCTCCACCTCACGGTCGAGGGAACCGACCCCTCCGGCGCACCCGCGCCCGAGGGCATGTTCACCACCAACCTCCACCACGTCGTCGTGCCGCCGGGTCAGACCCTCTCCGCCGTCGACGTCGTCGCGGACACCTCCGTCGAGGGGCCGAACGGCGTGTACACCGTCGCCGTCACCGCCACCGAGATGCTCGCCGACGGCTCCGACGGGGAGATGACCATCCGCACCGTCGGGTCGGTCCACCGGGAGGTCGAGAGCCACGACCTGTCCGTGACCGCCACCGGGCGGGACGGCACCCCGGCCGAGGACTGGTACGGGATGGCCGTCGACCTGGAGACGTTCACCTTCCACCTCCTCGACGGCGGCGCCGAGCTCACCGAGCGGCTGCCGGCCGGCTCGTACCTGCTCCAGGCGAACTTCCCGCTCTACGACTCCCCCGGCGAGCTGATCACGGGCCTGGACTGGCTGGTGCAGCCGGGCCTCGCCCTCACCGAGGACGTCGCGCTCACGCTCGACGCCCGCGACGCCGAACCGGTGGAGGTCACCGTGCCGGACGCCGGTGCCGAGCCGGTCGACCACAACCTGAACCTCACCATCCGCGAGGACGGCGGCAGCTTCGGGTTCGGCGTCGGCTGGTACGCGGGGCCGATGACGCGGGGCCTCGCCACCGCGCAGCTCGGCGGCCTGCACGAGGGCTGGGCCGGCGAGTCCTCCCTGAGCGCGGCCTGGCGCAACGGCGACCGGTGGTACCACACCGCCGCCGGCCGCGACGGCGAGCTGTTCACCGGGCTGACGAAGGAGGTCAGCGAGGCGGACCTGGCGCGGATCTCCACCGGCCTCGGCGGATCGCTGCCCGACCGCACGGCCTCGCTGGCCGTCGTCGGCACCGTCAACACCATGGTCAACCACCACTACGGGCCGGTGGGGCAGACCAGGGAGGTGTTCGTGGACGCGGCCGCCGACCGGTGGAGCTTCGACTTCCTCCAGGCCGACCCCGTCGGCGCCGTCGACGCGTACTACCGCACCGCGCCCACGGACTACCAGGCCGGTCAGGAGTACGCGGAGCCGTTCAACGTCGGGGTCTTCGGCCCGCTGCTGTCGCCGGACGCGGGCAGCGGCGTCTTCCGTGAGGGCGACACGCTCAGCGCCATGACGTACCCGTTCGCCGACAGCGCCGGGCACCTCGGCGGCAGCGAGTACGTGGGCGGCCACACGACGCTCTACCGCGACGGCGAGGAGTTCGCCTCGGCCGAGGACGTCATGGACTTCGTGACGTTCGAACTGCCGCCGGAGGAGGCGGAGTACGAGATCGTCAGCACGGTCAACCGTGAGGGCATCGCGAGCGACGTCACCACCGAGGTCACCCTCTCCTACCGCTTCACCTCCGCCCGGCCCGAGGGCGGGGAGCGGGTGACGCTGCCGGCCAGCGCGGTGCGCTTCACACCCGACCTCGCGCTGGACAGCACCTCGCCCGCGGGCGAGACCGTCACCGTGCCGTTCACCGTCCAGGGCTCGGCCGAGGGCGACAACCTCGCCTCGCTGACCGTCTCCACCTCCGTCGACGGCGGCGAGACCTGGCAGGAGGCCCCTGTCACCGACGGCACCGTCCGGGTCACCAACCCGGCCGCCGGCGGCAGCGTCTCCCTGCGGGCCGAGATCGTCGACACCGCGGGCAACGCCACCACGCAGACCATCGTCGACGCCTACCGCACCAGCTGACACGCCGGCGTCGGTTTCCAGGGCCCCGGAGTGCGGGGGCACGGTCGAAGCCCTGGAAACCGACGCCGGGTGAGGCCCTGCGCGGTCAGGCGTCGAGGCCGCCGCGGCTGACGAGCTGGCGCGCGATCACGTTGCGCTGGATCTCGTTGGTGCCCTCGCCGACGATCATCAGCGGGGCGTCGCGGAAGTACCGCTCGACGTCGAACTCCGTGGAGTAGCCGTACCCGCCGTGGATGCGCAGCGCGTTGGTCGCGATCGTCAGCGCCGTCTCCGAGGCGAAGAGCTTGGCCATGCCGGCCTCCATGTCGACGCGGCGGCCCGCGTCGGCCTCGCGCGCGGCGTGGAGCGTCAGCTGGCGGGCCGCAGTGAGGGAGGTGGCCATGTCGGCGAGGTAGTTGCCGACCGACTGGTGCTGCCAGAGGAACCTGCCGAACGCCTCGCGCTCCTGGGCGTACGCCAGGGCGTCCTCCAGCGCCGCGCGGCCCACGCCGAGCGCGCGGGCGGCGACCTGGAGCCGCCCGGTCTCCAGCCCCTTCATCATCTGGGCGAAGCCCTGGCCCTCGACGCCGCCGAGGACGGCGTCGGGACCGGCGCGGTGGTCCTCGAAGGCCAGCTCGCAGCTCTCGACGCCCTTGTAGCCGAGCTTGGGCAGGTCGCGCGAGACCGTCAGGCCGGGCCCGTGCTCCACCAGCAGCGTGGAGATGCCCCGGTGGGCGGGGGTCGCGTCCGGGTCGGTCTTGCACAGCAGCGCGATCAGCTGGGAGCGGCGGGAGTTGGTGATCCACGTCTTGGTGCCGTTGACGAGGTACCCGTCGTCGTCCCTGCGGGCGACGGTCCGCATGGCCTGGAGGTCGGAGCCGCCGCCGGGCTCCGTGAGGGCCATGGTGGCCCGGCACGCGCCGGTGGCCATGGCGGGCAGGTAGCGGTCGCGCTGCGCGTCGGTGCCGAAGTGCAGCAGGAGCTTGGCGACGACCGTGTGCCCGCCCATGGCGCCGGCCAGGCTCATCCAGCCACGCGCGAGCTCCTCGGTGACCAGCACGTAGCAGGAGGTGGAGACCGGGGTGCCGCCGTACTCCTCGGGGATCGCGAGGCCGAAGACGCCGAGCTCCTTCATCCGCTCGATCAGCGCCTCGGGGTAGACGTTGCCGTGCTCCAGCTCCCGGACGACCGGTCGGACGTCGCGGTCGACGAAGTCGCGGACGGTGTCGACGACGTACCGCTCCTCGTCGGAGAGGATGTCGAGCGTGCTCATGGTGCGGGTGCTCCTTGCGGGCGAGGGCGTGCGGGGATGACGGGGTGGGCCGGACGGGACGGGGACAGGGCCTGGTCGGGTGGGGCCGGGCGGCGCGGGTGTCAGACGACGCCCTCGGCGCGGAGGCCGTCGACGGCGGCGGCGTCGTAGCCGAGTTCGGCGAGGATGCTCCCGGTGTGCTCGCCGAGAGCCGGGACGGGGTCCATGCGGGGGGTGACCCCGGCCAGGTCGACGGGCGGCAGCAGCGCCGGCACCCGGCCGCCCGGGGTGCGCACCCACCGCCAGCGCTGGCGACCGGCCAGCACGGGGTGGTCGAGGAAGCGCTGGACGGAGTTGACCTCGGCGTGGGCGATGCCCGCCGCGTCCAGCAGTCGTGACGCGGGCCCGCTGTCCAGCGCGGCGAGGCGTTCGGCGACGATCGCGTTCAGCTCCGCGCGGTGCGCGACGCGGGCCGGCCCGGTGGCGAAGCGGGGGTCGGCGACGAGTTCGGGCCGGCGAAGGACCTGTTCGCACAGGGCCGCCCACTCGCGTTCGTTCTGGACGGCGAGGAGCACCTCGCGGCCGTCGGCGGCGGGGAAGGCGCCGTAGGGCGCGATCGTGGCGTGGTGGGTGCCGATCCGCGGTGGCTGGGTGCCGCTGTGGCGGGTGTAGTACGCGGGCTGGCCGAGCCACTCGGCCAGGGCCTCGAAGAGGGAGACCTCGACGGGTCGCGCGACGCCCGTCGTCGCGCGGGTGTACAGGGCGGTGAGGATGCCCGTGTGGGCGTACATCCCGGCGGCGATGTCGGCGATGGAGACGCCGACGCGGGCGGTCTCCCGTGCGGTGCCGGTCAGCGACACGAGCCCGGTCTGGGCCTGCACGAGCAGGTCGTAGGCCTTGCGGTCGGCCCACGGCCCGGTGGTGCCGTAGCCGGAGATGGTGCACGGGATGAGGGAGGAGTGGCGCCCGGTGAGCTCCCGGGTGGCCAGGCCCAGGCGGTCGGCGGCGCCGGGCGCGAGGTTGTGCACGAGGACGTCCGCGCCGCGCAGCAGCCGCTCCATCACCTCGCGGCCGGCCGGCGCCTTGAGGTCGAGCGTCAGGGACTCCTTCGAGCGGTTGAGCCAGACGAAGTAGCTGGACTCGCCGTGGACGGTGGTGTCGTAGCGGCGGGCGAAGTCCCCGCCGTCGGGCCGTTCGACCTTGACGACCCTGGCGCCGAGGTCGGCGAGCTGGCGGGTGGCGAACGGGGCGGCCACCGCCTGCTCGACGCTGACGACGGTGACGCCGGAGAGCGGACGCTCGCTCATGGGATGCGACCTCCTTGGGGACGGCCGGGAGAACGCCTTCCGGGGTGTCCCGCGACGGTGGTCCATCATGGACACTCATGAGTGAAGCTGTGAAATAACAAGTTCATATGACCCCATGCGGGGGGCGAATGCGGGGAGGGACGCGATGGACGTCAGGCAGCTCAGGGCGCTGGTGACCGTGGCCGAGGTCGGCAGCGTGACGAGGGCGGCGGAGCTGCTGCACCTGGTGCAGCCGGCGGTCACCCGGCAGATCCGCACGCTGGAGCAGGAGCTCGGGGTGGCGCTGTTCGAGCGGACCCGGCACGGCATGCGGACCACGGAGGCCGGCGCGATCATGGTCGACCGCGCCCGCCGGGCGCTGACCGAGCTGGAGCGCGCCAGGGCCGAGGTCCAGCCCACCCCCGGCGTCGTCAGCGGCATCGTCACCGTCGGCCTGCTGGAGAGCGCGACCGAACTGCTGGCGGAGCCGCTGGTCTCCGCCGTCGCCCGCGACCACCCGGGCATCGAACTGCGCCTGATGACCGCGTACTCCGGGCACCTCCAGCAGTGGCTCGACGACGGGGACCTCGACCTCTCGCTGCTGTACAACCTCGCGGGCAGCCCCTCGCTGAACGTGCGGCCCCTCGCGGAGGAGCGGCTGTGGGTCGTCGCGCCCGCCGGCGAGGGCCTGCGGGCCGAGGACCCCGTGCCGTTCGCGCGGGTCGCCGCGCAGCCGCTGGTGATGCCGGCGGCCGGGCACGCCCTGCGCAGCCTGATCGACGCGGCGGCGGGCCGGGCGGGGGTGGAGATGACCATCGTGGTGCAGACCAACTCCCTGCGGCTCCAGAAGCAGCTGGTCGGGGCGGGCCACGGCTGGACGGTCCTGCCCGGCGTCGGGATCGCGGAGGACGTCGCGCTGGGCAGGCTCAGCGCCGCGCCGCTGAGCGAGCCCGAGGTGTGGCGCTCGATCGTGCTCGGCACGCCGAGGACCGGCCGCACGCCGCCCGCCGTGACGGTCGTGGCCCGGGAGGTGACGCGTCAGCTCGCCGTGGCGGTGCGCCAGGGGCGGTGGCCCTCCGCGCGGCTGCGGCCCTCGCGGGGCGAGACCGAGGAGGAGCGGGCGGCGGGCAAGGGCTGAGGCGGATGCCGTCAGCGCATGGCTCCATCACGGCTTTCTATTGTCCAACTCCAGCTATCAGCTCACATGATGGTTGTCCGAGCGCCCCACCCCGACCCCAGGACGAACCATGGAGCAGGACACGAGCCCCCTGGCGGCACACGTCGCGGACTGGCACCCGACCCCGGTGACGGAGAGGGACCCCCTGCCGCCGGGTCCGGTCGCCGCCCTCTCGGCGGTCCTCGACGAGCCGGCGCCGGTGGCCGCGGCGGGCGAGGCGCTGCCGCCGCTGTGGCACTGGCTCCACTTCCTCCACTGGCCCGCCCAGCGCGACCTCGGCCCGGACGGCCACCCCTCCCACGGCCACTTCCTGCCGCCCCTCCCCCACCGGCGGCGCATGTTCGCCGGCGGCCGGTGCACCGTCGAGGCGCCGCTGCGCCTGGGCGAGCCCGCGGAGCGGACCACCGAGCTGCTGAACGTGACGGCGAAGCGCGGCAGGAGCGGCGATCTGCTGTTCGTGACCCAGCGTGCCACCTACCGGCAGCGGGGCCGCACGTGCCTGGTCGAGGAGCAGGACATCGTCTACCGCTCCGGCGGCGGCGCCCCCCGCGTCGATCCGCCGGCCGGGGACCGCTCGGCCGCGCCGACACCACCCCCACCGCCGGCACCGCCTGTGCGGCCAGAACCGCCGGCACCGGACGGCCCCTGGCACCGCGCGCTGCGCACCGATCCGAGCCTGCTCTTCCGCTTCAGCGCCCTGACCGCCAACGCCCACCGCATCCACTACGACGCGCCGTACGCCCGGGAGGCCGAGGGCCATCCGGGCCTGCTGGTCCACGGCCCGCTGCTGGCGCTGCTGATGCTGGAGCTCGTCCGGCGCGAGGCCCCGGAACGCCCCGTGCGCTCGCTCGCCTTCCGGCTGCGCGCGCCCGTCGTCGTCGGCGAGCACCTGCTGGCCTGCGGCGCCCCCACCACGGACGGCGCCCGGGCGTGGATCGCCACCCACCGGCAGCCGCGGCACGCCACGGCGGAGGTGGTGTTCGGATGACGGCCGCTGCCCCCTCCCCCGCCGCACCCGAGGGAGCCGACGCGTTCGGCGACGCCGCGGCGTCCCTGGCCACGGCCCGCGGCCTGCTGTTCGTACCGGGCACCCGCCCCGACCGCTTCGCCAGGGCCGCGGCGTCCGGCGCCGAGATGGTCGTCATCGACCTGGAGGACGCGGTCGCGCCGGAGGAGAAGGACGCCGCGCGCGCCCACGCCGCCGACTGGCTGGCGCGCGGCCACCGCGCGGTGGTCCGGATCAACGCGCCGGGCACCCGGTGGTTCGACGACGACCTCGCCCTCGTGGCGGAGCACGAGGGCTGCCCGGTCATGGTGCCCAAGGCCGAGGACGGCGCCCGCCTCGCGGAGATCGCCGCGCGCACGCGGGGACGTTCCCCCCTCCTCGCGCTCGTCGAGACGGCGGCGGGCGTGGAGCGGGCCGGTGAGGTGTGCGCCGCGGCCGGCGTCGTCCGGGCGGCCTTCGGCAACGTGGACCTCGCGGCGCAGCTCGGCGTCGCGCACGACGACCACACCGCGCTGCTGTACGCCCGTTCGCGGCTGGTGTCCGCCTCGGTGGCGGCCGGCCTTGGCCCGCCGCTCGACGGCGTGACCACCGCGCTCGGCGACCCGGCGGCGCTCGCGGCCGACGTCGCGCACGCCCGTCGCCTCGGCTTCACGGGGAAGCTCTGCGTCCATCCCGCGCAGCTGGCCGCGGTCTCCGCCGGCTTCGCCGTGTCCGAGGGCGAACTGTCCTGGGCGCGAGCCGTCCTCGCCGCCGGGGACGCGGTCACGACGGTCGATGGCCAGATGGTCGACAAACCGGTACTGGCGCGCGCCCGTGCGGTGCTGGCACGGGCCCGCGTGGACGACGCCGCGCGCGAACGCGCGTGAAGCGCGCGTAACCCGCAGGTCATCGGCCCACAACACGCGACGCGGAGGGTGGCTGGGCACGCGGCGAATTCGCCGCGACGAAATTTGTCCCGTGCGCTTGTCGACCGCTCACGGCTGCGCTACGGTCCTGGATTACCGACTTAAGTGAAGTACCCAACGTAGCTTGTATCGGCCTCTCGCAGGCCCCAACCGCCGCCGTGTAGCGGGCGGTTACCCCGATGGTGTCCACCGAGGACCGCCGGCCGAGACGGCCAGCGGAGAGTCCCGTTCCCACACGTTCCCGTCGCGTCGGCCCAACGCCGCCTACCCCGGCCCGCCATGCCGGCTCCCGCCGCACCCTCCGAACGCGTCCGCACGTGCCGAACCGCCCACACCCGTGAGCGCGGTGTCCACCGTCAAGGACCCGGCGGTCAGTGACGTTAGGAGTGTTCCAGCATGGATGACCGGGTGCTCGTCGAGCACGTCTCGAAGACCTTCACACTCCGGCGCGGTCGTGCCCAGGAGGAGGTCAGGGCGCTGGACGACGTCTCCTTCGCCGTCGGGGACGGGGAGATCGTCGCCCTGACCGGGCTCAGCGGCTGCGGCAAGACCACCCTGCTGCGCATCATCATGGGCCTGGAGACCGCCTCCGCGGGGCGGGTCGCCGTCGGCGGCAGGGACGTCACCGGCTGCGGACACGACCGGGGGCTCGTCTTCCAACACGCGGAACTCATGCCGTGGCGCACCGCCCTCGGCAACGTGGAGTTCGGCCTGGAGGTCCAGGGCGTGTCCAAGCAGGAACGCCGCCGGATCGCCATGGAGAAGCTCGACCTCGTGGGCCTGGCGAAGTCCGCCGACCGCCGCCCCGCCCAGCTCTCCGGCGGCATGAAGCAGCGCGTCGGCCTCGCCCGCGCCCTCAGCATCGACCCCCAGGTCCTGCTGATGGACGAGCCGTTCGGCGCGCTCGACGCCCACACCCGCGAGGCGCTGCAACTGGAGGTGCTCCGCATCCACCAGGAGACCGGCAAGACGATCATCTTCGTCACCCACGACCTCGACGAGGCCGTCCTGCTCGCCGACCGCGTCGTCCTGATGTCACCCCATCCCGGCCGCGTCCAGCAGATCTTCGACGTCCCGCTGCCCCGGCCCCGCGGCGACAGCGTCGAGCTGCGCCGGCGCCCGGAGTTCGCCGAGACCCGGTACGAGATCTGGCAGGCCCTCATGGCCAACTCGCCCGACAAGGCCCACTCACCCCAGAAGGAGGCGGCGTGAGCTCCCCGAGCACCCACTCCCCCAGCACGGTCGACCACGGCGCCGCGAGCAAGGCGGCGGCGCGGCCGGCGAACACGACCCCCCGCAGGCCCACGACTCCCCGCGGCGCGGCCCGCGGGACGTGGTGGATACGGCCGAACCTGGCGGCGGCCCTGGTGTCGCTGCTGGTCGTCGGCACCGCGTGGGAGCTCATCGGGCGTCAGATGAACCCGATCTACACCTCCTACCCCTCCGCCATCGCGGAGGCGTTCGGCGAGATGGTCTCCGACGGCACCCTCGTGGAGGCCATCGGCGACAGCATGCGGCCGATGCTCACCGGCTTCCTCCTCGCCGCCGCCGTGGGCATCCCGCTCGGGCTGCTGATCGGCCGGTACCGCTGGGTGGAGGCGACCATCGGCTTCTACGTCACGGCCGGGTACGCCACTCCCCTGGTGGCGCTGATCCCGCTCTTCCTGGTCTGGTTCGGGCTCGGCTTCAGCATCAAGGTCGCGATCGTCGTCCTGATGACGGTCTTCCCGATCGTCATCAGCACCTGGTCGGGCGTCCGGGCCGTGCCCCGGCCGATGATCGAGGTCGGCAGGTCGTTCGTGGCCTCCGAGTGGGCCATCATGCGGAAGATCATCGTGCCCTCCACGCTGCCGCACATCATGACCGGCCTGCGGCTGGGCATCGGCCGCGCGGTGATCGGCATCGTCATCGCCGAGTTCTTCACCGCGATCGGCGGCCTGGGCGGCATCATCCTCACCTCGGGGCAGCGCTTCGACACGGCGTCGATGTTCGTGCCGGTCATCGTGCTGATGGTGCTCGGTGTGGGGCTCACGAACCTGGTGGGCTTCCTGGAGTCGAAGATCGCGCCCTGGCAGCGGCAGACCAGTGGCGCCAGGGACGATGGCTGACCCCGTCGCCCCCACCGCCGAGGCCCACGGCGGCGAGGTCCACGGCGGCGACGCCCGCGCCGCCCTCGCCCGCCTGGCGAGCAACGTCGCGGTGATCACCGCCTACGGCGAGGGGCGGCCCCACGGGCTCACCGCCAACGCCTGGGGCGAGGCGCACGACCCGCCGATGGTCCTGGTGACCCTCGGCCGGGGCTCCCGGTCCCTCCCGCTGGTCCTGGCGGCCGGCACGTTCGCGGTGAACGTCCTCGGGGCGGACCAGGCGGAGCTCGCCCGCCGCTTCGCGCGGCGGGAGCGCGAGGCCGGTGAGCGGTTCGCCGGCCTCACCCACCACCCGGTGCGGGGCGCGCCCGTGCTGGAGGGCTGCGTGGCACGCCTGGTGGCCCGCGTCGCGGACACCGTGGCGTTCGGAGCCCACGAGATCGTCACCGGCCACGTGCTGTGGTCCGACCGCGGCGGCGCGGGCGCGCCACTGCTCTTCTACGACAACGCCTTCGGGCGCTTCACCACCACCGCGCGCACGGCCTGGCGGGCCGGCGCCGAGAACGAGGACGTATGAGGCAGGCAACCAAGGGGACCCGAGCACGCGGAACGGCGGCGCTCCTCACCCTGGCGACGCTGGCCACCGTGACCGCCTGCGGCGCGGGGGCGGAGGCAGGGGAGCCGATCACGATGCGGCTCGGCACCCCCACCGCCAACGACATCCAGCAGGCGGTCCTCCAGCGCTTCGCCGAACTCGTCGCCGAGGAGAGCGAGGGCCGCGTCGAGGGCGAGGTCTATCCCGCCAGCCAACTGGGCGGCAACCAGCAGATGCTGGAGCTCGTCCAGGTCAACGGCATCCAGGGCACCACCCAGCCCAGCGGCTTCTACGCGCCGTTCGCACCGGAGTTCGGCGTCCTGGAGCTGCCGTTCCTCTTCGAGGACGCCGAGCAGCGCGACGCCGTGCTGGCCGACGACGCCGCGATGGCACCGATCAACGAGGCGGCCGAGGAACGCGGCCTGCGGGTCCTGTTCCACTACTCCTCCATCGAGGGCGGCCAGGGGCTGGTCTCCAACACCCCGATCCGCTCCGCCGCCGACCTTCGGGACCTGAAGATCAGGTACTTCGGCGGGAAGGAGCAGGCCGAGTCCTTCGAGAGGTGGGGCGCGGGCGCCGTCTCGATGCCGCTCACGGAGACCTACACCTCGTTGCAGCTGGGCATCATCGACGCCACCGCCTCGGGCAAGGAGGTGTACGCGGCGGCCCGCTTCTACGACGTCGCCCCGTACTTCGTCGAGACGGGACACAGCTCCCTCGTCCTGAACCTCACGCTCTCGAAGGAGTGGTACGACTCCCTCCCCGAGGAGCTGCGCGGCGCCGTGAACCGCGCGGCCGAGCAGGTCGAGGCGGAGATCCCGGCGATGCGCGCCGAGTTCGCCGCCCAGGCCGACGCGGCGATCGCGGCCTCCGGCACGGCCGAGGTGATCGAACTGCCCGAGGCGGAGATCGACCGGCTGCGCGAGCTCGTCGAGCCGGTCCGCGAGGACCTGGCCTCCGACCCCGACACCCGCGACGTCCTGCGATCGCTGACCGAGGACAGGTGAGCACCCCCGTGAGAACCCTGACCCGACGGCTGCTGCCCGGCGTGGCCTCCGTCTCCTCCGTGCTCGCCGGTGCGTGCCTGACCCTCGCGATGCTCGGGCTCGTCGCCACGGCCGCGCTGCGGTACGTCTTCGGCGGCTCCTGGCCGTGGCTGGACGACCTCCAGCACTGGACGCTCGCCTGGACGACGTTCCTCGGCGCCGCGGCCCTCGGCCTGCGCAACGACCACATCGCCATGGACGCGCTCTCCGGCAGCCTGCCGCCCCGGGCACGCCGGGTGCTCGACCTCCTCGGCACGCTCGTCTGCCTGGCCTGCGCCCTGCTGCTGTGCTGGCTCGGCTGGGTGTCGCTCGACATCGCCGCGAGCTACGACCAGCGCTCCGTCAGCGGCACCTTCCCCAGCTGGATCGGCCAGGCGGCCGTTCCCGTGGGGTGCCTGCTGATGGCCCTGACCCTGACGCACCACGCCGGGCGCCTGATGCGTCACGGCGCCGACGAGCCGGAGCCCGAGGCGGGCCCGGCCGCCGGCCAGCCGCACGAGGAGACCCCGCAGTGATCTTCGCCGTCCTCGTCATCGCCGTTCTCCTCATGCTGGCGGGCGTGCCGCTGTGGGCCGTCCTGTTCACGAGCTCCTTCGCGGGCCTGGTCCTCAGCGACCTGCCGATGGAGGTCGCCCCCCGCGTGATATCCAACAGCCTGGACAACTCCGTGCTGCTGGCCGTCCCCGGCTTCGTCTTCGTCGGGGAGCTGTTCGTCCGCAGCGGGATGGCCCAGCGGCTGGTGGACTGGATCACCTCCCTGACCGGCTGGATCCCCGGCAGCCTGCCGATCACCACCGTCACCACCAGCGAACTCTTCGGCGCCATATCCGGATCGAGCCCGGCCACGGTCGCGACGATCGGCCGCACGCTCCAGCCCGCGCTCATGGAGCGCGGCTACGGTGAGCGGTTCAGCCTCGGCCTGATCACCTCCAGCGGCGCGATCGCCATCATCATCCCGCCGAGCATCGCGATGCTGGTCTACGGCGTCAGCTCCAACACCTCCGTCGCCGACCTCTTCCTGGCCGGCGTCATCCCCGGCGTCCTCGTCGGCGTCGCGCTGACGGCCTACGGCGTCTGGTACAGCCTGCGCCATGCCAGGGACACCCGCGTCCCGTTCGAGTGGCGGAAGGTCGTCTCCACGGCGCGGCGGGCGGTCCTCGCGCTGGGCGCGCCGCTGGTCATCTTCGTCGGCATCTACGGCGGCTTCGTGACGCCGACGGAGGCGGCGGGCGTCTCGGCCCTCTACGTGGCGGTGGTCGCGCTCGGGGAGCGGTCCATCGGCCTTTCGGGGCTGTTCGCCTGCGCCAGGGAGGCCGCGGTGCTCACGGCGAAGATCTTCGTGATCGTCGCCTCGGCCGCGATGCTCTCGTTCGTCCTGACGATCAGCGGCGTGCCGCAGGACCTCGCCTCGCTCGTCGGCGGCGACAAGCCCGCCTGGGTGACGATGCTGCTGGTCCTGCTGGTGCTGCTGGTCGCCGGCATGTTCATCGAGCCCACCTCGGCGATGGTGATCTTCACGCCGCTGCTGCTGCCGGCGGCGCGGGCCCAGGAGATCGACCCGGTCCACTTCGGTCTGGTGATGACCGTCGCGGTCGCGATCGGGATGTTCACCCCGCCCTTCGGGCTCAACCTCTTCGTCAGCCAGAGCATGTTCAAGGTCTCCTCGGGGCTGTTGGCCCGCGCCGTGATGCCGTTCGTGGCGCTCAACGTCCTGGTGCTGGTGCTGGTGGCGTACGTGCCCGACCTGTCGCTGTGGCTCCCCGACCGACTGTGACGCGCCAGGGCCCACCGGCCGACGGGCGCCGGACGACGACGCCACGTCACCGCGCCACACCGAACGTTCCACGACACACCGCACGAGCCAGAAAGGCGGACACCAGATGACACGCGGCTGGGACAGGTTCCTGACCGAACGGGACCAGAAGGTCTTCGCGAAGGCCGGATACGGCGCGCGGGCGGGCTTCGGCCGACGACCCGTGCTGATGGTCATCGACGTCAACAGGAACTTCTGTGGCGACCGGCCGCTGCCGATCCTGGAGTCGCTCGACACCTGGCGCAACACCTGCGGCGAGGAGGCGTGGGAGGCCATCCCCCACATCCAACGGCTGCTGCGGGCCGCCCGCGCCCGACGGATCCCCGCCGTCTACTCGACCATGGCGACGGCGCGGCCCGACGGCTGGGACAGGGGCCGCTGGCCCGACAAGAACCGGCGTGGCCGGGAGGACCACACCGTCCACCGGGAGGACGGCGACGCCATCGTGGCCGAGGTCGCCCCGGTGGACACGGACATCGTCATCGCCAAGGCCAAGCCGAGCGTCTTCCACGGCACGCTGCTCGCCTCCTACCTGACGGACCTCGGCGCCGACTCGCTGATCGTCACCGGCACCACCACCAGCGGCTGCGTCCGCGCCACCGTCGTCGACGCGTTCTCCCACAACTACCGGGTGGCGGTCGTGGAGGAGGCCACCTTCGACCGGGGTCAGGCCTCGCACTGGATGAGCCTGTTCGACCTAGACCAGAAGTACGCCGACGTCGTCGGCACCGAGGAGACCGTGGCCCACCTGGAGAGCCTGCCGGACGACCTGTTCACCGCGCGGATGCCCTCGCTCGCCTCGTCCCCGGCGCCGGACGGCGGGGACAGCGGAGGCGACGGCGGCGGCACGGGGGAGCCCCGATGACGTACCCCTACGACGACCTCCGCCAGTACCTCGCGACGCTCGACGACGACGGGCTGCTGGTCACGGTCAGGGAGCCGGTGAACAAGGACACCGAACTCGTGCCGCTGGTGCGCCTCCAGTTCCGCGGCCTGCCCGAGGAACAGCGCCGCGCGTTCCTCTTCGAGAACGTCACCGACAGCCGGGGCCGCGCCTTCGACGCCTCCGTCGCCATGGGCACCTTCGCCCCCTCCCGCCAGGTGTACTCCCGGGCGCTGGGCGCCGAACTCGACCAGGTCGGCGAGGTGTGGCAGCGCGCCCTGGCCTCGCCCCTCGCGCCGCGCCTGGTGGCGAACGGCCCGTGCAGGGACGTGGTGCTGCGGGGAGGGGAGGTCGTCGAGGCGGGTGGGGTCGACGCCTTCCCGCACCCGGTGTCAACGCCGGGCTTCGACAACGCGCCCTACCTCACCTCGCCCTACTGGGTCACCCGCGACCCCGAGGACGGCACCTACAACGTCGGCACCTACCGGGGCATGGTCAAGGGACCCGACCGGGTCGGCCTCCAGATGGACACCCCGAGCCAGCACATCGCCGTCCACCTGCGGAAGGCGTTGCGCCTCGGCCAGCCCCTCCAGGCCGCGATCGTGATCGGCGCCGTGCCGGCCGTCGGCCTGGCCAGTGTGCAGAAGCTGCCGTACGGCACCAGCGAGTACGAGGTGGCGGGCGGGCTCATGGGCCGGCCGCTGGAGGTGGTGCGCTGCGAGACCGTGGACCTCACGGTGCCCGCCACCGCGGAGCTGGTGATCGAGGGCACGATCGACCCGCGGGCGCTGGCGCCCGAGGGCCCGTTCGGCGAGGCCAGCGGCTACCTCGGCCCCCGCACCCACTCCCCCGAGCTCAGGGTCACGGCGATCACCCACCGGCGCCGGCCCGTCGTGCAGGCGTTCATCAGCGAGTTCCCGCCGAGCGAGTCGACGCTGATGCGCAAGATCGGCTTCGAGAACGTCTACCGCCGCTTCCTGCGGCAGGCGTGCAACATCGGCTCGGTGCGGGACGTGTGCTTCTACGAGATGGCGACCTGCAACATGATGTTCGCCATCCGGCTGCGCGACCCCTCCCCCGGCCAGGCGTGGCAGGCGCTGTACGCGGCGGCCGGCTACGAGCCGTCGATGGGGAAGATCATCGTCGCGGTCGACGACGACGTCGACCCCGAGGACCTGGGCGCCCTGGTCTGGGCGTTGAGCTTCAGGACCCAGCCCGCGCGGGACATGCGGATCATCGACCACCGGCTGCCGCGCCTGGACCCCTCGCTGCCGGCCCAGCCCGGCGTCGAGGTGCGGGCCGAGGGCTCGGCGATCCTCATCGACGCCACCCGCGGCGGGCCCTACCCCCCGACCTCGCTGCCGACCGAGCCGTACATGCGCGAGGCGGCACGCCGCTGGGAGCACCTCGGACTGCCGCGGCTCGACCTGCGGGAGCCCTGGTTCGGCTACGAACTCGGGCAGTGGTCGCGGGAGAACCGGCAGGAGGCGACGCTGGCGGTCGAGGGCCGGTACCTGGAGACCGGGGCACGCCTCGTGCCGCGGGAGGACGAGCCCGGTCAGGCCGGCGCGGGCGCGTGAGCACGCGCCCGAAGCGGGGAGCGGGGCGGCGGACGCCCCACCGACGACGCGGAACGCCCATGAACGAAAGGAACGTGACAGGGATGCAGGGCATGCTGTTCTCGCAGATGGAGCCCCCGCCGGGACGGGAGGAGGAGTTCCACGCCTGGTACGACGAGGAGCACATTCCCGCCCGGCTGGCCATCAGCGGATTCGCCGCGGCCTCCCGCTACGAGGTGGTCGACGGCAGCCCGCGCTGGCTCGCGGTCTACGAGCTCTCCGACATGGCGGCGCTCGCCACCCCCGAGTACCGGACGCTGAAGACCGACCCCTCCGACCGCACCCGCGACATGCTCTCCTCCGTGACGGGCTTCACGCGCTTCACGTGCACGCTCGTCTCCGACTCCGGGCCGGCCGGGGACCACACCCACCTGGCCGTGGTCGCCTTCGCCGTCCCCGAGGAGGACGAGGAGCGGTTCGACGACTGGTACGAGACGGAGCACTCGCCGCTGCTGCTGCGGGCGGCGGACTGGCTGCGAGTGCGCCGCTACCGGGTCGTGGACGGCGACGGCGGACCGTGGACGCACTTCGCCGTCCACGAACTGGCGTCGGCCGAGGTCATGGACTCGCCGGAGCGCGCCGCGGCACGCCGGGGACCGAAGCGCGCGCCGCTGGCCGAAAAGGAGTG
Source organism: Streptomyces sp. 4N509B (assembly GCF_052245655.1). Taxonomy (NCBI): domain Bacteria; kingdom Bacillati; phylum Actinomycetota; class Actinomycetes; order Kitasatosporales; family Streptomycetaceae; genus Streptomyces; species Streptomyces sp. 4N509B. The sequence goes on along the minus strand of NZ_JBQQBZ010000004.1, from coordinate 157,240 downwards.
GTTCGGCGACTCAGGCCGCTGGCTCTACCGCCACCATGTACGTCAAGTATGCTACCTTGATCAATAACATTTGATGACTCTCCGTGACCAGGACCGAGGGGCGGCACGCGCGCGGTGGAACCCAACGAAGAGCGCCGATGGGGCACCCCCATCGGGGCGACGCGACAGGAGGACCTCGAACTCTACTTCCGCGGCATCGCCTCAGCGAGATACGCGGTGCGACGGGTCTTCCGCATCGTCGACGACCAGGCCCGGCGCGTGGGACTGGAGCCGCTCCAGCACCAGGCGTTGATCCAGGTGTTCGGCGCGGGCGGCGCGCCGCTGCGCGTGAACGACGTGTCGGAGCGGCTCGACATCGCGCCCGCCTTCGCCTCCCGGCTCGTGCGCGACCTGGAGAGCAAGCAGCTGGTGACGCGCGAGGCGTCCACGGAGGACCGGCGCATCACCCTCGTCCGCATCACGGACGCCGGACGGGAGCTGCTGTCCAGGATCGACCGCGACGTGCACGCGCACGTGGCGTACTTCCAGTCCCAGCTCGCGGACGAGGAGCGCATGGCGGCGCTCAGCATCTGCGCCTTCTACGTCGGGGTGCCCTTCGAGGCGGAGGAGATCACGGCGATGGAGAAGCTCGTCAGGTCGGCGCTGGAGCGCAGATCGGCCTGACCGCACGGTGACGCGCGGGCCGCCCCGGCCGTCGGGGCGGCCCGTTTCGCGTTGTCCCGCCCGGACCGAACCACCGCGCCACCCAGCCCTCCTCACCACCAGCCCCCCTCGAAACACTTGACCCTAATACTTAACCTACGATAGGTTCATAGCAATTACTTATCGCTGGGCGCCGCTCACCCTTCGCGAGAGCCGCCGCCAACGTCCCCACGACGTTCTCCGGCGCGTCCAGGTCCCCCCTTTCCCTTCTTCTCCGGGTCCACGACGAGGGAGTGCTGAAGCTTCATGACACGGACTGGCAGCGACTACATCGAGGGCCTGCGCGACGGCCGGGCGGTCTTCATCGACGGCGAGCGGGTGAAGGACGTGACGACGCACCCCGCCTTCAGCGGCGCCGTCCGCTCCGTCGCCCGGGTGTACGACGTCGCGAACGACCCGGCCAACCGGGGCGTCACGACGTTCACCTCTCCCGACACGGGCGAACAGGTCAACGTCTCGTACATGATCCCCCGCTCCGCCAAGGACCTGGCCCACCGCAGGAAGGGCCTGCGGCTGCTGTCCGAGCAGACCTTCGGCCTGATGGGCCGCAGCCCCGAGCACGTCGCGGGCTTCCTCTCCGGCTTCGCCGCCCGCAGGGACGTCTTCGCCCGCGGCGGCGAGGAGTTCGCCGACAACGTGGTCGCCTTCCACCGCTTCGCCCGCGAGAACGACGTCTACGCCGCCTACACGATCCTGCCGCCGCAGATCGACCGCTCCAAGCCGGCCCACCAGCAGGCGGACCCCCACCTGTACGCGGGCGTCACGAAGGAGCGCGACGACGGCATCGTCATCCGCGGCGCGCAGATGCTCGGCACCGGCATGGCCATCGCCGACTGGGTCCAGCTCTCCTGCATCCAGCCGCTGCGCCCGGGCGACGAGGCGTACGCGATCTCCGTGATGATCCCGGTCTCCGCGCCCGGCGTGAAGGTCTACTCCCGCCGCTCCTACGCGGCCGGCGCGAGCAGCACCTTCGACTACCCGCTCTCCAGCCGCTTCGACGAGACCGACTCGCTGGTGGTCTTCGAGGACGTGTTCGTCCCCTGGGAGCACGTCTTCGCCTACCGGAACCTCGACGTCACGGCCAAGCAGTGGTGGGAGACGCCCGGTCACCTGTGGGGCAACACCCAGGCGCAGATCCGTTTCTCCACCAAGCTCGACCTGCTCGTCGGCCTCGCCCACCGCGTCGCCGAGATGAACGGCGTCGGCTCACTGCCCCCCGTGCAGGGCACGCTCGGCGAACTGGCCGCCTACGCCTCGATGGTGACCGGCCTGATCCTCGGCGCGGAGCACAACTGCGTGATCGACGAGCACGGCGTGGCCTGGCCGGGCCAGGCCGAGACCTACGCCTCGGTCACCCTCCAGAGCCAGGTCTACCCCACGATGATCACGATGGTCCGCGACCTGTGCGGCGGCGGCCTCATCCAGCTGCCCTCCTCCGCCCGGGACTTCCGCAACCCCGAGATCGCCGCCGACATCGCCCGCTTCGTCCAGTCCCCCGGCTTCCCCGCGAAGGAGCGCGTCAAGCTGCTGAAGCTCACCTGGGACATGATCGGCTCCGAGTTCGCCGGGCGGCACCAGCAGTACGAGATGTTCTACGCGGGCGCGCCGTTCGTGGTGAAGGGCCGGATGTACCGCAGCTTCGACTTCTCCCGCGGCTCCGCGCTGGTCGACGCCGCGCTGGCGGGCTACGGCCTCGACGGGGTCGCCGACGACGCGGCGGGCCCGGCCGCGCCGGCGGCCGGCGCGTGAGCGCGGCGACCCTCCGCGCCTCCTACGGGCTCCACCTGGGAGGCGAGGAGTCCCACCCGGGCGAGCTGGGCAGCCAGCCGACGATCGACCCGGCCAGCGGCGAGCCCCTGGCCACCGTCGCGGTCGCGGGCCCCGCCGACGTCGCCCGCGCGGTGGCGGCGGCGGCGAGGGCCGCCCCCGCGTGGCGGGAGACCTCCTGGCAGCGGCGGGCGGCGGTGCTGACGGCCGTCGCCGACCGCATCGAGGCCGAGGCGGAGTCCTGGGCGCTGCTCGACGTCCGCGACGCGGGCATCCCGATCCGTGGCATGCGGCGTGACGTCGCCAACGCGCTGGCGTACCTGCGGTACTTCGCCGGCCTGGCGGGCGGCCTGCCCGGCGGGTCGACCGACGTCGGCACCGACGGCCTCAGCGTGCTGCTGCGCGAGCCCTACGGCGTCGTGGGGCGGATCGTGCCGTTCAACCACCCGTTGCAGTTCGCCGCGCAGGCCATCGCCGCGCCGCTGGCGGCCGGCAACGCCGTCATCCTCAAGCCGGCCGAGCAGACCCCGCTCAGCGCCCTGCACCTGGCCGAACTCCTCGCCGAACTGGTGCCCCCCGGCACGGTGAACGTCCTGCCGGGCGGCGCGGCGGCGGGCGCCGCCCTCGTCGGCCATCCCGGGGTGCCGCGGATCGGCTTCACCGGCAGCGTCGCCACGGGCCGGGCGGTGCTGCGCGGCGCGGCCGAGCACATCAAGGCCGTCACGCTGGAACTCGGCGGCAAGAACCCGATGCTCGTCCTCCCCGACGCGGACCTCGACGTCTCGGTCGACCTCGCGCTCGACGGCATGAACCTCCAGCGCACGGCGGGCCAGTCCTGCGGCTCCACCAGCCGCGTCTACGTGCCGGCCGACCGCGCGGAGGACTTCGCCGCCCGGCTGGCCACGGCCGTCGCCGCGCTGCGGGTGGGTGACCCGTCGCGGGAGGACACCGAGGTCGGCCCGCTGGCCTACGCCGCGCACCAGCGGCGGGTGCTCGCCGCCGTCGCCACCGCCGTCGCCGAGGGGGCGCGGCTGCTGACCGGCGGCCACGCGGTGCCGGAGGCGGGAGGCGGCTTCTACGTCGCGCCGGCCGTCCTGGACCGCGTCACCGAGGACATGGAGATCGCCGCCGAGGAGGTGTTCGGGCCGGTCGTCGCCGTGCTCTCCTACGACGACCTCGACGACGCCGTGGCCCGCGCCAACCGGCTGCCCCTCGGCCTGACGGCGAACGTCGTCACCGGCGACCTGAGCGCCGCCCTCGCCCTCTCCCACCGGCTCCAGGCCGGCTACGTCTGGGTCAACGGCCGCGGTCAGCGGCCCTTCGGCGCCCCGTTCGGCGGCCACAAGCTGAGCGGCCTGGGCCAGGAGAACTCCCTGGAGGAGATCATGAGCTACACCCAACCGAAGAACGTCACCCTCAGTCCGTTCCCCACCCGGCCCTCCGCCAGGCGGCGCGGCCATGGGTGACCGGCTGGCCGGCCGGGTGGCCGTGGTGACCGGCGGCGGACACGGCCTGGGACGCGCCTACTGCGAACGCTTCGCCGCCGAGGGCGCCGCCGTCGTCGTCGCCGAACTCGACGAACGCGCCGGCGAGGAGACCCGCGCGGCGCTGCGGGCCGCCGGGGCCCGCGCCCTGGCGGTGCCGACCGACGTGGCCGACGCGGCGAGCCTGGCGCGGATGGTCGAGCGTGCCGAGGCCACCTTCGGCGGCGTCGACGTGCTCGTGAACAACGCCGCGGTCTTCGCCAGCGTCCCCGTCTCCCGTTCCGCCTTCGACGAGATCGACCCCGCCGAGTGGGACGCCGTGATGCGGGTCAACCTCGCCGGCACGTGGCTCGCCTGCCGGGCCGTCGCCCCCCTGATGCGCCGCCGGGGCTACGGGAAGATCGTCAACGTCTCCTCGGACACCGCCTTCAAGCCGGTGCGCGGGATGGCGCACTACGTCGCGAGCAAGGCGGGCGTCGTCGGCCTGACCCGCGTGCTCGCCCACGAGCTCGGGCCCGACGGCGTCCGCGTCAACTGCGTGGCCCCCGGGAGCACCCTGAGCGAGGACGAGCCTGACGAGGAGCTACTGGCCGCCAAGCGGCAGCGCGCCCTCGGCCAGGCGCTGCCCGGTGTGCTGTCCGTCCAGGACATCACCGGCGCCGTGCTCTTCCTCGCCTCGCGCGAGAGCGACGCCGTCACGGGACAGACGGTGCTCGTCAACGCCGGGGCGGCACTCCACTGAGGCCGGCCGGGGGTCCGTCATGACGCCGCCGGACGCGAGGCGGGAACGCCACTCGACGCGGGAACGGGAGAACACGCGGGCGCGGGAGGCCGCGCCGCGGCGTGAGGACCTCCCGTTCCTCACCGGCGACGGGCGCTTCGTGGGCGACGTGCGCCACCCGGGCCAGCTGTGGGCGCGGGTGGTGCGCTCGCCCGTCGCCCACGCCGAGCTGCTCGGCGTGGACCTGACGCGGGCGCGCGCCGCGCCCGGCGTGCGGGCGGCGCTCGCCGCCGAGGACCTGCGGGCCGACCTCGGCCGCGTGCCGGTGCTGCCGGTGCGCCTGATGGAGACGGACCGGATGAGGGCCCGCCGCCAGCCCGTGCTGGCGAGCGGGCGGGTGCGGTACGTGGGCGAGCCGGTCGCGCTCGTCGTGGCCGAGGACCCCTACCGCGCGGAGGACGCGGCCGAGCGGGTCACGCTGCGGCTCGCCGGGCGGCCACCCGCGCTGGGTGGGCGCGAGCCCCCGCTCTGGGACGACGGCGCCGACAACGAACTGGTGCGCTTCACCGCCCGGCACGGCGCCGCGCGGGCCCTGGCCGTGCCGGACGCCGACGCGGCCAGGGTCGTCGAGCTCGACCTGGCCGTCGGGCGGCAGACCGGGCTGCCGACGGAGACCCGGGGCCTCGTGGCGTGGTGGCGGGACGACGGGCGGCTGCACCTGTGGGGCGTGACCAAGTACGTGCACTTCACGCGCCGTTCGGTGGCCGCCGCGCTCGGCGTCGCCGAGGACGCCGTGGTGGTGCACCGGGTCGACGTGGGCGGCATGTTCGGGGTGCGGGGCGAGCTGTACCCCGAGGACGTCCTGCTCCCCTGGGCGGCGCGGCTGCTGCGCCGCCCCGTCGGCTGGGTGGAGGACCGGCGCGAACACCTGACGGCGACCAACCACTCGCGCGAGCAGCGGCACCGTCTGCGCCTCGCGGTGGCCGCCGACGGGCGGCTGCTGACCCTGCGGGACCGCGTCGTCGTGGACCTCGGGGCCTATCCGCGCCCCATCGGCGGCCGGTACGCCCGGCTCGTCCAGGAGTGTCTGCCCGGCCCCTACCGGTGGCGCGCGGTGGACGTCGAGACCGTCGGCCTGGCCTCGAACCGGACGCCGGTGGGCACCATGCGCGCGCCGCTGGCCACCGAGACCACCTTCGCCCGGGAACGGGCGGTCGACGTCGCGGCGCGCGCCCTCGGCGTGGACCCCGTCGAGCTGCGCCTGCGCAACCTCGCGCCGCCGCCGACGGAGGCGTCCGGGGTCTCGGAGCTGCGGCCCGACTCTGGCGACCCGGGGGCGGTGCTGCGGGCGGTGCTCGACCACGCCGGCTGGCCCGCCCTCCGCTCCCGGGTCCGCGAGCGGCGGCGGGCCGGCGAGCTCGCCGGCCTCGGCGTCGCGGTCTTCGCCGAGGCCAGCGGCGCCGGCGGCGAGGAGACGGTCGAGCTGCGGCTGGACGCCGCCGGCCGCTTCGTCCTCGGCACCTCGGCGGCCGAGATCGGCCAGGGGCTCGCGACGATGGCCGCCCGGGTCCTCGCCCCCCGGCTCGGGGTGCCCGAGGAGGCCGTCGCGGTGTGGAGCGGGGACAGCCGCGCCCACGGCGGTGGCAACGGCACCTTCGGCAGCCGCACCACGATCTTCGTCGGCAGCGCCGCGGCCGACGCCGCCGAGCGGATGCTGGCCGCCCTGCGGCGGAGGGCGGCCGGGCTCCTCGGGGCGCCCCCGGAGGAACTCCTGCGCACCGCCGAGGGCTTCGCCCGCCGCGACGGCCACGCCGTGGAGCTGGCGCGGCTGGGCCCGCTCACGGTGGTGGGCCGCCACGCGGCGGCCGAGACCGCCGTCGGCGTCGGCGCCCACATCGCGGTCGTCCGCGTCGATCCGGACACCGGGCAGGTCGAGGTCGAGCGGCTTGTCGTCGGATACGACTGCGGCCGCGCGGTCGATCCGGAGTCGGTCCGCGCCCAGCTGGTGGGGGGCGCCGTGCAGGGCCTGGGCGGCGCGCTGCTGGAGGAGTTGGCCTACGACGAGCACGGCGCGGCGCTGACCTCCCCCGCCGGCCCCGCCGGCTACCTTCCGCCGGTCGCCGACGCCGTGCCCGACGTCGAGGCCCTGGTGCTGGAGTTGGCACCCGCCACGGGCAATCCGCTGGGCGCCAGGGGCGTCGGCGAGGCGGGGGTGGTGGGCGTGGCGGCGGCCGTCGCCAACGCCGTGGCCGACGCCGTCGGCCCGCCGGGCGACGGGCTCACCTCGCTGCCCCTGACCCCGGAGCGGGTCTGGGCGCTGCTGCGTGAGCGGCCCGCGGGAGGCCCGGGAGCCGCGGGGCCGACGCGCCCTCAGACGAAACAGAGTCTTCATACCCAAGTAGTTGATAAAAGTTAATGATGAAAGTAGTTTTCCCAACACGGTGTCGCGTGGACGCCATGGGGAGTTAGGGAGGACACGGTCATGAGAACGAAGAGCAGGTGGCGCCCCGGAAGACAACTGGTCGCGGGAGTCGCCCTGTTGACAGCGCTGGCCCTCTCCGGATGCGGCTCGTCCGACGACGGCGGGGAGTCCGCGGACGGGCTGATCCCGTGGAAGCACGGCATCCACCACCCGGGCGCCGAGGCGGGCTTCCTGATGATGGCCGACCACCTCGGGCTGTTCGAGAAGTACGGCCTCGACCTGGAGATCGTCGACATGTCCAGCGGGACCCAGACCTTCCCCGCGCTGGTCGCCGGCGAGATCGACTCGCTGGAGGGCAGCCCGGGCGCGCTCTACCCGGCCGCCGCCCAGGGACAGGACATCCGGGTCGTCGGCTCCAGCATGCCGGGACTGGCGTACGCGCTCTACGCGAAGGACGACATCGCCTCGGTGGAGGACCTGGAGGGCGCCTCCATCGCCATCTCCGCCCCCAACGCGCTCCCCGCCCAGGTGGCCCAGGCGATCCTCCGCAGCCGGGGCGTCGACACCGACTCCATCCAGTGGGTCAACGCGGGCAGCAACGCGGACCGTTACCGCGCCGTCGTCTCCGGCGCCGCCGACGCCGCCTCCTCCCCCTCGGACTTCGTGCCGCAGTCGGAGAGCGAGGGCGTGCGGGTGCTCGCCGAGTCCATCGAGGTCGTCCCCGACTTCCCCCGCTACACGGTGATGGCGCGCGGCGAGGCGCTGGAGGACCGCCCCGAGGGCATGGTCCGTTTCCTGGCCGCCATGGCCGAGGGCATCCAGTACGCCATCGACCACCCGGACGAGGCCGCCGAGATCAGCGCCGAGTACATGGGCACCACCGCTGACGACCCGATGATCACCTACATGACCGACCTGATCATCGAGGAGGAGCTCGTCGCCCCCGACGTCCGGATCCCCGTGGACGAGATGAACTTCCTGGAGGGCCTGCTGCGCGACATGGGCGAGCTCGACCACGACGTCGACATCGACGCGATGGTCGACGAGTCCTTCCGCGAGCAGGCGCTGGACCTCGTCGAGGAGCAGGCGTCCTCCGCCTCCCCCTCCGCCGAGAACGAATAGCCACCCGACGTCCGACACAAGGAGGGCAGCGATGGGGAACGATCGCTCCCAGGGCCGCGATCTGCGGACGTGGCTCGCGAAGATCGACGAGATCGGAGAGCTGACCCGGGTCAGCGGCGCCGACTGGGACATCGAGATCGGCGCGATCTCCCAGCTCAACTACCGCCGTGAGCGCCCCAGCGCGCTGCTGTTCGACGACATCACGGGATACCCGGGCGGCTTCCGCGTCGTCAGCGGCACCCTCTCCAACGCCCGCCGGCTCGGCATCACGCTCGGGCTCGGCGACGACATGGACGACCGCCGGCTGGTGGAGGCCCTCCAGGGCCTCCCGCTCGCCTGGGAGCGGGACGCGCCGGAGTTCGAGCCGGTGGTGGTCGACGACGCCCCCGTCCTCCGGAACGTCGTCGCCGGGAAGGACGCGGACCTCACCCGGTTCCCCGCGCCCCGCTGGAACGAGCTGGACGGCGGCCGTTACCTCGGCACCGGCTGCATCGTCCTCACCCGCGACCCGGAGACCGGCGTGGTCAACGGCGGCGCGTACCGGATGCAGATCCAGGACGAGGGCCGCTCGGTCACCGTCAACGCCATCCCGGGCAAGCACGGCGACCAGCACATCCAGCGCTGGTTCGCCCGCGAGGGCCGGGCGCCGGTCACCGTCTCCCTCGGGCACGACCCGCTGCTGCTGATGGTGGCCGGCACGGAGGTGCCGACCGGCACCTCGGAGCTGAACTACGCGGGGGCGATCCTCGGGGAGCCGCTGTCGGTGCTGCGCAGCGAGGTGACCGGCCTGCCGATCCCCGCCTCCAGCGAGATCGTCGTCGAGGGGTGGCTGCGGCCGGACAAGCGGCGCCCCGAGGGGCCGTTCGGCGAGTGGACCGGGTACTACTCGGGCTCGCAGCGGCCGGTGCTCGCCCTCGACGTCGAGCGGGTCCTGCACCGCGACGACCCGATCCTGCTCGGCGCTCCCCCCGGCAAGCCGCCGCACGACTACTCCTACATGCGGACCGTGCTGAAGTCGGCCATGATCCAGGACGCCCTGGTCAAGACCGGCGTCCCCGGCGTCAGGGGCGTCTGGGCCCACGAGGCCGGCGGCGGGCGGATGTTCATCGCCGTCTCCGTCGAGCAGCGGTACTTCGGCCACTCCCGGCAGGTCGGTCACCTGACCGCCCAGTCCCCGGCCGCGGCCTACATGAACCGCTACGTGGTGGTGGTCGACGAGGACGTCGACCCACGCCGGCTGGACGACGTGATCTGGGCGATGTGCAGCCGCAGCGACCCGTCGGCGGACATCGACGTGATCCGCAGGACGTGGGGAAGCAAGGCCGACCCGCTGCTGGTCGACCACTCCGTCCCCTACAACAGTCGCGCGGTGATCGACGCCTGCGTGCCGTTCGAGCGCCGCGACGACTTCCCGCCGGTGGCCCAGATCGCCCCCGGGCTGTTGGCCGCCACGGCGGAGCGCTGGGGACATCTCTTCCCCGAGCTCGACCCGGGGACGTTCACGGGCGCGGCCTCGGCCTCGACCGGCGGGGGCCGTGCGGCGACGGCCATGACGGACGGGTGAGGACCGCGTGAAGCCGCCCCCGCTGCGCTACCTGCGTCCCCGGGCGCTGCCGGAGGCGCTGCGGGAGCTGCACGCCGCGGCTCCCGGCGCCCGGCTGCTGGCCGGCGGCCAGAGCCTGGTGGCGCGGCTCAACCTCAGGCAGGCCCGGCCCACGCTCCTGGTGGACGTGGCCGGGCTCGCCTGGCCCGACGGGCCCGGTCCGTCCGACGCGTCCGCCCCGTTCACCGCGTCCGACGCGTCCGACGGGCTGCGGCGCGTCGCGCTGGTGCGCGGTGAGCGGGCCGACGCGCCCGTGGAGCTGCGGGTCGGCGCCCTGGTCACCCACGACCAGGTGACCCGCCACCCGGGCCCGTTGCCCGGCTTCGAGGACGTGCGGGCGGCGACCCGGTTCATCGCCCACCTGCCCGTCCGCGTCCGGGGCACGGTCGGCGGCAGCCTCGCGAACGCCGACCCGGTGGCGGAGTGGTGGGTGACGGCCTTGCTGCACGACGCCGAGCTGGTGCTGGCGAGCGTCCGCGGCCTGCGGGTGCTGCCGGCCGCCGACGTCCTGACCGGGCGCGGCGTCACGGCGATCGCGCCCGACGAGATGCTGCTCCAGGCGCGGCTGCGCACCCCGCTGGCCCACGCCGAGCTGACGGAGTGCGCCCGCCGCCCCGGCGACCCGGCGATCGTGTCCGCCGCCGCCGGGTTCGACCTGGTCGACGGCGTGCTGCGGCGACCGCGCGTGGTGGTGGCCGGGGCCGGCCCGACGCCGACACGGCTGCCCGCGGCCGAGGCCGTGCTGGCGGGAGCCGAGCCGGGCCCGCGCCTGTTCGCCCACGCGGCCGAGGCCGCGGCGGCGGTCCTGAGCCCGTCCGGCGACCGCGCCGGCTCCGCCGCGTACCGGCGCCACCTCGCCACCGTCCTGGTGGCGCGGGCCCTCACCGCGGCGTGGCGCCGACCGGACCGGCCGTGACCGCGCCGGGGAGCGCCGCGGCCGGCGAGGAGGAGACCCACACCGTCCGCCTGCTGGTCAACGGCGCGCGACGGGAGCTGCGCGTGCCGGCCCGCCGGCTGCTGTCGGACGCCCTGCGCGACGAGGCGGGCCTGACCGGCACCCACGTGGGGTGCGAGGCCGGGGTCTGCGGGGCCTGCACGGTGCTGCTGGAGGACCAGCCGGTCCGCTCCTGCCTGGTGCTGGCCGTCCAGGCGGACGGCCGCCGGGTGGAGACCGTCGAGGGCCTGCGGGGCCCCGACGGGGAGCCGCACCCGTTGCAGGCGGCGATCGCCCGGCACCGGGGGTTGCAGTGCGGCTTCTGCACCTCCGGATTCCTGATGCTCGGGGCGGGCTGGCTGCGGCGCGGCCCGTCCCGGGAGGCGGCGCGCGAGTGCGTGGCCGCCAACGTCTGCCGCTGCACCGGCTACGCCGGGCTGGTGGCCGCCTTCGAGGAGGCCGCCGAGGAACACGACCGACGCCACGCGGACCAGCCGCCAGACCGGCCATGAGACCAGCCGCCAGACCAGCCACGAGACCAGTGAAGGGAACGACCGTGCCGAACGCCGTCGGATACCGCGCCATCTGGGGAGTCGTCATCCCCTCCACCAGCACCACCGTCGAGCACGACTTCGCCGTGATGAGACCGCCCGGCATCACCTTCCACGCCGGCCGCTCCATGATCCACCGCCCCGACATGCGCACCAACGAGGCCGCCATCAGCGTGCTGGACCAGATGGACGCCTCCCGCGACGAGGCCATCGAACAGGTGATGACGACCCGGCCCGACCACCTCGTGGTGGCGATGTCCGCCGAGATCATCAGGAACGGCGCGGCCGGCGCGGAGGCGTTCGTCCGGGACCTCGAGGACCGCTTCGGCGTCGGCGTCACGACGGGCCCCACCGCGTGCGCCGCCGCGCTGCGGGAGCTTCGCTGCTCGCGCGTCGGGGTGCTGACGCCGTACCAGCCGGTGTCCGACACGAAGGTCGTGGAGTACTTCGGCGAGGTCGGCATCGAGGTGCGGCGCATCCACGGCCTGCGGTGCACCTCGGCGACCGCGATCGCGGAGGTGTCGCCGGAGCGGGTGGCCTCCGCGCTGCGCGAGCTCGACGGCGACGACGTCGACGCGCTGGTCCAGGTCGGGACGAACCTCTCGGCGGTGCGCCCGGCCGCCGCCGTCGAACTCGTCGTCGGCAAGCCGGTGCTCGCGATGAACGCCGTCACCCTCTGGCACGCGCTGCGCCGGAACGGCTTCGCGGACACCTACGCGGACTTCGGCACGCTGCTGCGCGACCACTGAGCCGCTACAGCGACACGGCGACAGAACGACACGTCGACCGGGCGACACGGCACGCGACGGTGGCGCGCCCGGCGTCGGCACGGGCTCGGCACGGCTCGGCACGGCACGGAACAGCGCGGAGGAAGGAGGTGCGGCGGTGGAGACACGACGGATCGTCGTCGCGATGACGGGGGCCTCGGGGGCGGTCTACGGTGTGCGGGCCCTGACGATGCTCCGCGGTCTGCCGGGGGTCGAGAGCCACCTGGTGGTGACCAGGGGCGCCCGCGCGACCATCGGGTACGAACTGGACCTGACCCTGGGCGAGGTCACGGCACTGGCCGACGTGGTCCACGCCGACGGCAACCTGGGCGCCGCCATCGCCAGCGGCTCCTTCCCCGCCGCCGGCATGCTCGTGGCGCCGTGCAGCGTCAAGGCGCTCTCCGGCATCGCGACGTCCTACGCCGAGAACCTCGTGGTGCGCGCCGCCGACGTGATGCTGAAGGAACGCCGGCGGCTGGTGCTGCTGGTCCGCGAGACGCCGCTGCACGCCGGGCACCTGCGGCTGATGGCCCAGGCCACCGAGAACGGCGCGGTCGTCATGCCGCCCGTGCCCGCCTTCTACCAGCGCCCGGCGACGCTCGACGACATCGTCGACCACACGGTCAGCCGCGCCCTGGACCTCCTCGGCCTCGACACCGGCCTGACCGCCCGTTGGACGGGCAACGGCGTGACGGACCCCCGGGCGGCGCGCAACGGATCGAACCCGGTCGGACCCCAGGGAATCCTCGAACCAAACTAGCTGACTTTAGTTAGCATCTTCAGATATGGTTACGCGTGAGAGCGCGAGAGCACCGGCTCTCCTCACTGGGAGGTACGTGTGGGACTGGCACCCGCTCCGCTGAACGCCGACAGCTTCCGGGGGGCCCTGGGCGCGGTCGCGGCGAGCGTCAACGTGATCACGATGTGGACCGCCGACGGCACGCCCGTCGGCATGACGGCGACCGCCTTCTCCTCGGTCTCCACGGACCCGCTCCTGGTGCTCGTCTGCGTGAACCGCTCCACGCGCACCTACCACCACATCGCCGACTCGGGACACTTCGGGGTCAACGTGCTCGGCTCGACCGCCCGCGAGATCTCCGACCGCTGCGCCCGACCCGGCGCCGACAAGCTGCTCGAACCCGAGTGGCTCGCCCCCGTGCCCGCGGCCTCCCCGGCGCTCGCGGGCGCGCTCGCCTTCCTCGACTGCGAGATCGACCAGAACGTCGCCGCCGGCACCCACGCGGTCCTCATCGGCCGGGTGCGGGCCATCGGCCTGGAGGAGAGCCCCGTCGCGGAGCCCCTCCTGTACTTCCGCGGCCGGTACCGACAGATGGACGTGACCACCCGTTACCGGCGGGCGAGCCCGCTGCCGATCGTGGGAGCCCTCGAATGACGCGCACCGGCGCCGAGTACCGCGCGGGCCTGGCCGACGGCCGCCAGGTCTTCCTCGACGGCGAGGTGGTCACCGACCTCGCCAGCCACCCGGCGACCCGCGGCGTGGTCGCCTCCGTCTCAGCGCACTACGACCACGTGGCCGACCCGGCCCACCGGGCGGAGCTGACCTACCCCTCCCCCACCACGGGCCAACCCGTCAACCTCTCCCACCTGATCCCCCGCGGCGAGGACGACCTCAGGCGCCGCCGCGTCGCGCTGCGCCACCAGGCCGAGCTGAGCTACGGCCTCATCGGCCGCGGCCCCGAGCACATGGCGGGCTTCCTCGCCGGCTGGGCCGGCCGCAGCGACGTCTTCGCCGCGGGCGGAGCGGAGTACGCCCGCAACATCGTCGACTTCTACGAGCACGTCCGGGACAACGACCTGTACTGCACCTACGCGATCGTCCCCCCGCAGATCGACCGCGGCCGCCCGCCCTCGGGCCAGAGCGACCCGCGCCTGTACGCGGGCGTCGTCGGCGAACGCGACGGCGGGATCGTCGTGTCGGGCGCGCAGATGCTCGGCACCGCCTCCGCGATCTGCGACTACATCGTGCTGACCTCGATCGTCCCGCTGGGCCCGGGGGACGAGGACCACGCGCTGTCCGTCGCGGTGCCGCCCGGCGCGCCCGGCGTGCGGATCCACAGCCGCCGCGGCTACGCGGCCGCCGCGTCCAGCGTCTTCGACTACCCGCTCTCCAGCCGCTTCGACGAGACCGACGCCCTCATCGTCCTCGACGAGGTCTTCGTCCCCTGGGAACGCGTCTTCGTCTACCGCGACCTCGACGTCGTCTCGCGGCAGTGGAACCACACCCCGGCCCACCTGCTCGGCAACAACCAGGCCCAGATCCGGCTGGCCACCAAGCTCGACCTGATGGCGGGCGTCGCCGAGCGCGTGACCCGGATGAACAACACCGCCGACGTCCCCTCGGTGCGGGTCGCGCTGGGCGAGATCACCTCCTACGCCGCGATGGTCGCCGGGCTCGTGTACGGCCAGGAGCAGAACTGCGAGATCGACGACCACGGCGTCGCCTGGCCGGGCCGCGCCGAGTGCTTCGCCACCCTCGCGTTGCAGAGCGACTTCTACCCGCGCCTGGTCCACCTGCTGCGGGAGCTGTGCGGCGGCGGCCTCATCCAGCTCCCGTCCTCCGCCCGGGACTTCGCCCACCCGCAGACCGCCGCCGACCTGGCCCGCTTCGTGCAGTCGCCGGGCTTCCCGAGCCAGGAGCGGGTGAGGCTGCTGAAGCTCGCCTGGGACCTCGTCGGCTCGGAGTTCGCCGGCCGGCACACGCAGTACGAGCTGTTCTACGCGGGCGCGCCCCACGTCGTCAGGGCGCGGATGGCCCAGGTCTACGACTTCGAGCGCGCGGGGGCGCTCGTCGACCGCGCGCTCGCCGGCTACGGCCTGACGGGACCGGAGCCGGCGGCCGACGCGCCCTGACGGCGCGCCTCCAGCCCGCCGCACGCCGACCGGCACACGCCGACCGGCGTCCACGCTGACCAGCAGACCCAGAGGAGAGTCTCCATGTCCTACGACATCCGCAAGTGGATCTCCGTCGTCGAGGAGGTCCACCACGACGGCGGCGCCCCGGTCGGGCAGCCGCTGGTCAAGGCCGCCGTCGGGGTGGTGGTCCAAAACCCCTTCGCCGGCCGCTTCGTCGACGACCTCTCGCCGCTGACCGAGCCGAGCGCCGCGCTCGGCACGGAACTCGGGCGCCGCGCGGCGGCGTTGCTCGGCGGCAGGCCCGTCGAGGGGTACGGCAAGGGCGGCGTCGCGGGCGTGAACGGCGAGCAGGAGCACGTCGTCGCCTGCGTCACCACCGTCTTCGGCGACGCGTTCCGCGAGGCCGTCGGCGGCGGGGTGGCCTGGATCTCCTCGGCCACCAAGTGCGGCTCGGCCGGCGTGCCGCTCGACCTGCCGCTGGCCTACAAGGACGCCCTCTACGTCCGCTCCCACTACGACGCGGTGACGCTGCGCGTGGACGACGTCCCCCGCCCCGACGAACTGCTCGTCGCCGTCGCGGTCTCCAGCGGCGGACGCGTCCACCAGCGGGTCGGCGGCCTGAGCGTCGCCGAGGCGACGGGCGAGGACGGCCTGCGGTGAGCGGCGGCAGCCTGGCTCTGGTCAACATCGGCGACTCCAGCGACGGCACGGCCTCGGGCCGGCTGCCGGGCGACGCCCTGGTCTGCGTCGACGGCCGCGTCGCCTGGATCGGCGACACGGCGGACGTCTCTCCCGCCGACCACCCGACGGTGATCGACGTGGCGGGCGCCTGCGTCGTACCGGGCTTCGTGGACTCCCACGTCCACACCACCTTCGGCGACTACACCCCCCGCCAGCAGACCATCGGGTTCCTGGAGAGCTACCTGCACGGCGGCACCACCCGCGCGATCTCCGCCAGCGAGGTCCACGTGCCGGGCCGCCCGAAGAACCGGATCGGCGTCAAGGCGCTCGCCGTGGCCGCCGCCCACTGCTTCGCGGACTACCGTCCCGGCGGCGTCACCGTCCACGCCGGCTCCGTCGTCCTCGAACCCTGCCTCGGGCCGGAGGACTTCGCCGAGCTCCACGCCAGCGGCGTGCGGATGGCGAAGGGCGGCTTCGGCGCCTTCGCCACCGCCATGGACTACGTGCCGGTGGTGCACGCCGCGCAGCGGGCCGGGCTGCTGGTCATGTGCCACTCGGGCGGCGGCTCCATCCCCGGCAGCCAGTCCAAGATCGACGTCGACGTGCTGCTGGCCATGGGCCCCAACGTGGCGGGCCACATCAACGGCGGCCCCACCGCGTTGACCCCGGAGGAGAACCGCCGCATCGTCGCCGAGGGGCGCGACATCGCGCTCCAGCTGGTGCAGGCGGGCAACCTCCGCTCGGCGATCGACATCGCCGAACGCGCGCTGGAGATCGGCGACTTCCACCGGCTGCTGATCGCGACCGACACGCCGACCGGCACGGGCGTCATCCCCCTCGGCATGCTGCGCACCATGGCCGAGCTCTGCTCGCTGGGGCCGCTCGACCCGCGCCAGGCCGTCGCCGCCGCCACGGGCAACGTGACGGCCGTCTACGGCGTGCCGGGCGGCCGGCTCGCGGTGGGCGAGGAGGCCGACCTGCTGGTCGTCGACGCCCCCGTGGGCTCCGTCGCCGAGGACGCCTTCGCGGCGCTGCGGGCCGGCGACCTGCCCGCCGTGGCCTGCGCCGTCACGCAGGGCGAGCTGCGCTTCGGCCGGAGCAGGAACACGCCGCCGCCGACGCGTCCCGTCACGGTGCGGGCCGGCGGCTGAAGGGCTCGGGGCCGGCCCCGGGCCTCGTCCCGGCCGGCCGGCCCGGCGTCGGTCCCCGGCGTCGGTCCGACGGGTTCGGCGGCGTCAGTCCGACGGGTTCGCCGGCGCGGGAACGGTGGCGGCGAACCAGTCGGCGACCGCGCCCGAGGTCTGGAACGTCACCTGCTCGTGGGCGGCGAAGTGGTCCAGCACCCGGGTCAGCGCCCCGATCCGGTGGGGGACGCCCAGCAGGTGCGGGTGGAGGGGCAGCGCCAGCACCCGGGTGCCCCAGCGTTCGGCCTCCGCCAGGAGCACCGGGAGGGTCGCCCGCGCCCGGGCCTCGAACTCGGCGGCGCTGGCCCGCTCGACGGCGAACAGCACGCTGTCGTTCAGCTCCAGGTTGTAGGGGACGGCCACCAGCGAGGAGCCGCCGGCCCTCGCCCAGACGGGGACGTCGTCCACGCTCCAGTCGCAGACGTAGTCGACGCCGAGCTCGGCGAGGCTTGCCAGGGTCGTCCACGTCTCCTGGAGCCCCGGGCCGAGCCAGCCCCGGGGTCGGGTGCCGGTGGCCCGCTCGATCCGGTCGAGGGTGGCGGCGATCTCCGCCCGCTCGTCCTCGACGCGGTGGAGCGAGCGCTGGGTGGTGCCGTGGCCGACGAACTCCCAGCCGGTGGCCGCCAGCAGCTCCACCGCCCTGGGGTAGACGTCGGCGACGGCCGCGTTCATGCTGACGCTGACGGGCAGCCGCCGCTCCGTGAGGGCGGCGAGCAGACGGGGCAGGCCCACCCGCATGCCGTACTCGACCCAGCTGAAGTTGAGGACGTCGGGCACCGACTCGGCGCCGTGGGGCGCGGGGATCAGCTTGCGCGGCATCGGCTGGTCGAACGGCCAGGTCTCCACGTTGAGGACGACGTGCACGACGACGGAGTGGCCCTCGAAGGGCGGCAGCGGCGGGGAGTCCCCCGCCGGCGCGTACGGAACGAAGGGGTTGCTCACGCGGGTCCTCCCGTGCTCGTGTCGTCAGCTCGTCTGCTCTGCTCTGGTCTGCCCTGGTCTGCCCTGGTCACCCCGGCTCGCGGGCCGGTGGGCTCAGCTCGCCCAGGTCCGGCCGCCGTCCATGGTCAGGGAGGTGCCGGTGACGTGCCGGGCCGCCGGGGAGACCAGGTACGTCACGGCGGCGGCGACCTCCTCCGCCTCGGCCGGCACGCCCCTCGGGGTCGCGGCCAGCACCGCCCGCTCCCCCGCCGTGGCGTCGCCGCCGTGGCGGCCGGCCGCCGCGGCGACCAGTGCCGCGTAGCGGTCGGTCCTGGTCGGCCCGGGGTGGACGGCGGTGACGCCGACGCCCTCGGGCGCCAGCTCCCGGCCGAGCGAGCCCACCAGGTTGTTGAGGGCGGCGTTGATGGCGCCGGAGGTCGTCAGCAGCGGGTCGGGGCCGAGCGCCACGTTGCCGGCGACGACGACCACCCGGCCGCCGTCCCCGTCCGCGGCGCGCAGGCCCGGCAGCAGGGCCCGCACCAGCCGCACCGTGGCGAGGAACTTGGTGGTGAAGGCGCGTTCCCACGCCTCGTCGGACAGCTCGGCGAAGGTGCCCAACGGCGTCGCGCCGACGCAGACCACCAGGCCGTCCACCCGGCCCGACCACCGCGCCAGCGCCGCGCGGCCCAGGGCCTGGCAGCCGGCGGCGGTGGCGAGGTCGACCGCGGCCACGCCGGTGGCCGCGGCGCCGGCCTCGGCGGCCCGCGCCGCGGTCTCGGCCAGCGCCTCCTCGCGCCGCGCCGCCAGCAGCAGCTCGGCGCCCTCCCGGGCGAGCGCGAGCGTGGTGGCCCGCCCGATCCCCGAGCTGGCCCCCGTGACGACGACACGGCGCCCCGTCAGACCCAGATCCATCGCGTGTCCTTCCCTCGGTTGCCTCAGTGGTCGTCGTCGCCGTCCGCCGCCCACACGCCGAGCAGTTCCTCGACGCGGCACACGGTCGCGTAGCGGTGTCGGGCGGTGGCCAGGGTCGCCTCGTGGAGCGCGACGTCCCAGGAGCCGCAGGCGTCCTCGGGCAGCACCACGTAGTAGTCGTGGCTGAACGCCTCGCGGGCGGTCGCCTCCACGCAGGCGTTGGTGGAGACCCCGCAGCACACGACCGTCCGGACCCCGGCCGAGCGCAGGATCATGTCGAGGTTGGTGCCGGCGAAGCCGCTGTAGCGGTGCTTGGTGACCAGCGCCTCCCCGGGTAGCGGCGCCAGCTCGTCGATGATCCGCTGGCCCCAGGTGCCGTCCAGGCAGATGTCCGGCACCGAGAAGGTGGCCCGTCCGCGCGCCTCCAGCCAGGGCCCCGAGTCGCTGAGGCCGTCGGGCAGCGTGGTGTGCTGGACGTGCGCCACCGTCACGCCCGCCGCGCGGGCCGCCGCGAGCAGCGTCCGCATCGCGGGGATGACGCGGCGGGCGTGGTCCAGGGGCCGCCTGGCCAGGGTCGCGGTCTTGCCGGCCGGGTCGATGAAGTCGTTGACCATGTCGACGATGACGAGCGCGGTGTGGCCGCGCGCCGCGATGGCCGGAAGGCCGCGCAGCACCTCGGTCGGTGGGCCGCTCATCCGTTCTCCTCCCGTGCCTCTCGCTCGTCCCGCTCCTCGCGCTCGTCCCGCTCGTCCCGTTCCTGGCGCTCCTCGCGTTCCTCCCAGGAGCGCCCGGCGTCGAAGAGCGCGGCGACGTCGGGCAGTCCCTCGACGCCGACGGCCGCCTCCCACAGCCGCCGCCAGTCCTCGCCGAGCACGGGCGCGGCCACCAGCCGTGCCTTGGCGCGCAGCTGCTCGTCGGTCATCGGGCGGTCGACGCTGCCGGTGGCGTGCGGCACGTGGAGGTGCAGCGCGGAGCCGTCGGCGCGTTCGACGACGGCCCGGCACTCGTCCTTGCGCAGGCCGGGGTCGGTCACGACCCGGACCCTGCGCCGCAGCGCGACGACGGCCGGGTCGGTGGCGCGCTGGTCCCAGTACTGCGCGGGGCCGGCGCCGCCGTCGAGGAAGCCGACGGCGAAGCAGTGGTAGACGGAGAACTTGCTCTGGAGTCCGTCGGCGGGCTCGGCCACGCCCATCACGTCGAGCACCACCGGGTGAACGGTGACGGTGACGGCGGCGATCGCGTCGGCGTCGCCGCCCAGGAGGGGCCGGGCCTCGATCGCCGCGTCGATCACCGGGTGGCTGACGATGCCGCAGCTGTAGGGCTTGAAGGCGTTCGCCTCGATCTCCCAGCGGGTGCCGAGCCCGCGCAGCGCCTCGGCGTGGTCGCGGCGGCTGCCGCTCACCGCGGTCAGGCCGTGCCCGCCCTCCAGCGGCAGCTCCGGCCCGGTGAAGCCCGACGCGGCGAGGACGGCGGCCTCCAGGCCGTCGGCGGCGGCCTTGCCGGGGTGGAACGACTTGGTCATCGTGCCCAGGGCGGAGGTCAGCCCGCCGAGCTGGGTGGCGGCCAGGCCGAGCGCGACCCGCGTCGCCGCGGCGTCCAGGCCCAGCAGCCGGCCGGCGGCCACGGCCGCGCCCAGCCTGCCCATGGTGGAGGTGAGGTGCCAGCCGCGGTCGAAGTGCTCGGGGCAGACGGCGTTGCCGACGCGGCAGGCCACCTCCACGCCCAGCAGCACGGCGTGCGCGAGCTCCGCGCCGTCGGCGCCGGTCAGTTCGGCGGCGGCGAGCGCGGCGGGGAGCACGGGCGCGGCGGGGTGGATGACGGTGCGCAGGTG
The DNA here is from genome assembly GCF_052245655.1 of Streptomyces sp. 4N509B. Lineage (NCBI taxonomy): Bacteria > Bacillati > Actinomycetota > Actinomycetes > Kitasatosporales > Streptomycetaceae > Streptomyces > Streptomyces sp. 4N509B. Next base: position 136,764 of record NZ_JBQQBZ010000004.1, on the reverse strand, counting down.
GGTGTCGTCGAAGTCCTCGACGTGGATGGCGATGCCGCCCACCAGGCACGCGGCGGTGGGGGCGAGCGTCTCGGGGCGGGCGAACAGGCGGTGGGCGCCCGTCAGGCCGAGAGCCAGCAGGGTGCGGGTGGCCCGCTCGACCACGGGGTGGCGCGCGGCGCCGGCGGCGAGGCAGACGGCGTTGGCGAGGGTGCGGCGCGCGGCGTGCCGGGCGGACGCGGGCACGGCGGCGGGGTCGGTGTCGGTGACGAACTCGGCCAGCGTCGCGGTCAGTCGCCCGGGTGTGGCGGTCTCGGTGGTCATGCCGTCGTCCCTTCCGTGGCGCCCCCGGGACGTGAGGCGGAGGAGGCCCACCAGGCCGGCCCGTCGTCCGTCCCCGCCGCCGTCACGTCGGCGGCGGCAGGGGCAGGGCTGGGGGCGGGGGCGACGGCGAGCAGGGCCCACTCCTCGCCGAGGCCCTCGGTCAGCCGCTCCGGCGCGCTGCCGTGGGGGCTCAGGACCGCGAGGTAGCCGCGCGGGGCGGCCAGGACGTCGCGGGAGCCGGTGAAGCCGTGCGCCGCGAGCTGGGCCGCGAGCCAGCCGTTGGCCGCCGCCTTGCCCGCGTGGAACGGCTCGACCATGGTGCCCGCGCCCTCGCGGGTGCCGAGGGTGGTGCTGGCCGCGATGCCCACGGCCTCCTCCAGGCCGGCCTCGTCGAGGCCGATCGCGACGCCCGCGGCGACGGCCGCGCCGAGCACGCCGGCCGTCGAGGCGACGTCCCAGCCCTCCTCGTGGTGCCAGGGACTCATGGCGCGGGCGACGCGCAGCTGCGCCTCGACGCCGAGGGCGAACGCGGCGGTGAGCGTGACGTCGTCGGCGCGCCGCGCGTGCGGGACGGCGAGGGGCAGCAGGGCGGCGAAGGGGGCCGTGTGCGGGTCGTCCCCGCCGACCCGCGCGGCCGAACCAACGGCCAGGCAGGCCCAGGAGGCCGCCAGCCGCTCACGTCGGCCGGGCACCGGAACGTCGCCGTGGGGGCCGAGCCGCGCGGCGGTGGCGAGGATCGCCTCGACCGCCGCCGTGCCGCTGCCGGCGACGGCGCGGCCGGCCACGCCGGCGGCGTCCTGGCGTGCCCTGGCCAGCACCTGGGGTGGGAGTCCGGTCCGCCGGGCCGCCAGGAGCCCCGCGCACCAGCGCCGTGTGAGTCCCCGCTCCGCCTCGCGTTCCGTGGCGGCCGCACCCGTCCTACCCATCGCACCTCCGTGGAGATCGCGGCGACACCGCCGACGAGCGCCAAACCTATCACGAAAGTCCCTTACTTAAGATAGGTACTTTCTTCCCCTCTTCGCCGCCACCGCCCCGCGAACAGGCGTAACACGCAAGGAAACTCGGCGAAATATTACTGACTTAACTTAGGCATCCTTGTGTAAGGATCCGGTCTCGCGCGCTCTGGCCCCGGCCTCTTCCACCGCACGAACCGGACGACGCGGGCCGTTGACACGGCCCGGGACGGCCCGCCCTCCCCGGCGCGGCGCCGCCCCGCACTTCTTCGTCGAGCGATCGAGAGGACGAGACACCGTGAGTCGAATGGGTAGACGTGGCTTCGTCACGGGCGTGGCCGCGATGGGCGTCGCGGCGGGAACGGGAGCCGCCACGGGCGCCTCCGCACACGGCCGTGGTGGCGGCCCGGACGGCGGCCGCCGTCCGTCACGGCCGCGGCCGGAGCGGTTCGTCCTCGAGGAGGCCACCGTCGCCGACATCCGGCGGGCCTACGCCTCGGGCGCGCTCAGCTGCGTGGAGCTCACCGAGATGTACCTGGCCAGGATCGCCGCCTACGAGGACGGCGGCGTCCGGCTCAACTCCATGACGACGGTCAACCCCGACGCGCTGCGGCTGGCCGCGCGGCTGGACCGCGAGCGCGCCCGCGGCGCAGCCGCCCGCAACCCGCTGCACGGCATCCCCGTCGTGCTCAAGGACAACGTCGACACCGTCGACATGCCGACCAGCAACGGCTCGGTCATCCTGCGGAACGCGTTCCCCGACGACGACGCCTTCATCACCCGGGCGCTGCGCCGCCGCGGCGCGCTGATCCTCGGCAAGGCGTCCATGGGCGAGTTCGCCGGCGGCTCCTACAACACCATCGACAGCCAGGTCACCAACCCCTACCACCGCAAGCGCGGCACCGGCGGGTCGAGCGCCGGCTCCGGCGCCGCCACCGCCTCGAACCTCACGGTCCTCGCGATCGGCACCGACACCTCCACCTCCGTGCGCGGACCCGCCGCCTACTGCGGCATCGTGGGGCTGCGGCCCACCACCGGCCTCATCAGCCGGGACGGCATCGCGCCGAAGAACCTCACCTTCGACACGGCCGGGCCGATGGCCCGCACCGTCACCGACACCGCGATCCTGCTCAGCGCCGTGGCGGGCGAGGACCGGGCCGACCCGTTGAGCGTGGAGACCTTCAGGAACCACCCCGGCCCGTTCCGTCGGCAGGCCGCCGCCGGCACGCTCGACTACACCCGCTACCTCCGGCGCGGCGCGCTGCGGGGCAGGCGGCTCGGCGTGATGCGCGACTTCTTCGGCGGGGACCCGGAGATCGACGCCCTGGCCGAGACCGCCCTGGAGACCATGCGCTCCCTCGGCGCCGAACTCGTCGACATCACCCTCGACCCCGCGTTCGTCGACTACTACATCGTCAACGGCGGCAGGAACATCCGGCACATCGCCGACTACCGCTTCAGGGCCGAGTGGGAGCAGTACCTGACCACCCTCGGCCCCGACGTCCCCCGGACCGTCGAGGAGTTCATCGAGATCTACGAGACCGAGGTCAACGCCTCACCCCTGCCGGTCGAGGCGTCCGTCCTCGACCTGCTGACCCGCTCGCTCACCACCTCCGCCGACATGCCGGCGTTCGTCGACCTGATCGAGAACGTCCTGCCGGAGGCGACGCGGCTGAAGATGGCCGTCTTCGAGGACAACGACCTCGACGCGATGGTCTTCCCCTACCAGACCAGCTTCGCCTCGCCGATCAGCAACCCGGCCTTCAGCGTCGAGGACCCCACCTACGTCTCCTCCAACCGCCCCCAGCCGGCGACGTTCGCCGGCTACAGCTCGGTGGGCTTCCCCGGCATCGTCGTGCCCATGGGCCTCGGCTCGCAGGGCCTGCCGATGACGATCTCCCTCATGGGCCGCCCCTACAGCGACGGCGAACTGCTCGGCTACGCCTACGACTACGAGCAGGAGTCCCAGCTGCGCGTCCCCGCGCCGCTGGCCCCGCCGCTGCGCGGCGCCTGAGGCGTCGTGCGCGCGTGAACCACGGGGTGGGCGTCCCGCGCCGAGGGACGCCCACCGCGCTCACGGACGCAACGCGTCCAGCGCCAGGTTGAGTTCGAGGACGTTGACGCCCGGCTCCCCGAGGAAGCCGAGGTCGCGTCCCCGCGTGTGCTCGTCGACGAGGCGGCGGACCTCCTCGATGGGCAGCTCGCGGGTCCGCGCCACCCGGGCGGCCTGGAGACGGGCGTTGGCGACGGAGATGTGCGGGTCGAGGCCGGAGCCCGAGCCGGTGACCGCGTCGACGGGCACGGGGGTGGCCTCGGGCAGGTGGTTGGCCGCCAGGTAGGCGGCGACGCGCTGCTGGATGCCGTCGGCCGACTCGTCCACGTCGGGGGTGGCCGGGTCGTCCTCCTGGCCGTGGAGCAGGGTGGCGTTGGTGGGGCCGAGGTTGGACCCGGAGCTGGCGGCGCCGTCGTAGCCGTCGCCGGCCGAGGACGGGCGGGGGTGGAAGTACTCCGGGCGGGTGAAGGACTGGCCGATCAGGCTCGATCCGACGGGTTCGCCGTCGCGCTCGACGAGGGAGCCGTTGGCCTGGTCGCGGAGGGCGAGCTGCGCGACGCCGGTGACCAGCAGGGGGTAGACCAGCCCGCCGATGACCGTGAAGACCAGGAGCATCGTGAGGGCGGGCAGGAGTTGGCGGCGCATCAGGAGACTCCCAGGGCGGTGATGACGACGTCGATGAGCTTGATGCCGAGGAACGGCACGACCAGGCCGCCGAGCCCGTAGACCAGGAGGTTGCGGCGGAGCATCGCCGCGGCGCTCCCGGCCCGGAACCTCACGCCGCGCAGCGCGAGGGGGATCAGGGCGACGATGACGAGGGCGTTGAAGATGACGGCCGCGAGGATCGCCGAGCGCGGCGACTGGAGCGCCATCACGTTGAGGTCGTTCAGGGCCGGGAAGACGCCCGAGAACATCGCGGGGATGATCGCGAAGTACTTGGCGAGGTCGTTGGCCAGGGAGAACGTCGTCAGCGCGCCGCGCGTGACGAGCAGTTGCTTGCCGATCTCGACGATCTCGATGAGCTTGGTCGGGTCGGAGTCGAGGTCGACCATGTTGCCGGCCTCGCGCGCGGCCTGGGTGCCGGTGTTCATGGCGACGCCGACGTCGGCCTGGGCCAGGGCCGGGGCGTCGTTGGTGCCGTCGCCGGTCATCGCCACCAGCCGGCCGCCGGCCTGCTCGCGGCGGATGAGGGCGAGCTTGTCCTCCGGCCTGGCCTCGGCGAGGAAGTCGTCGACGCCGGCCTCCTCCGCGATGGCCCTGGCGGTCTGCGGGTTGTCGCCCGTGATCATCACGGTGCGGATGCTCATCAGGCGCATCGTCTCGAACCGTTCCCGCATGCCCTGCTTGACGACGTCCTTGAGGTGGATGACGCCGAGCGCGCGGGCCGGCCGGCCGGCGACGTGCTCGGCCACCACCAGCGGGGTGCCGCCGGCGGAGCTGATGCCGTCCACGACGGGGCCGAGGTCGGCGGTGGGGTGGCCGCCGTTGTCGCGGATCCACTTCGTCATCGCGGCGGCCGAACCCTTGCGAATCCGGCGGACGACCCGGTCCTCCCCGTCCCCGTCCCCGCCCTCGACGACGTCGACGCCGGACATCTGGGTCTGCGCGGTGAACGGCACGAACCGCGCCTGCGGCATCACGCCCATCTCCCGCGCCCGCAGCCCGTGGGCGTTCTTCGCGAGCACGACGATGGACCGGCCCTCGGGCGTCTCGTCGGCGAGGCTGGACAGCTGCGCGGCGTCCGCCACCTCCTCGGCGCTCACGCCCTGCGCGGGGACGAACTCGCTGGCCTGCCGGTTGCCCAGGGTGATGGTGCCGGTCTTGTCCAGCAGCAGGGTGTCGACGTCGCCCGACGCCTCCACCGCGCGCCCCGAGGTGGCCAGGACGTTGTGCCGCACCAGCCGGTCCATGCCGGCGATCCCGATGGCCGACAGCAACGCCCCGATGGTGGTGGGGATCAGACAGACCAGCAGCGCTACCAGCACGATGACCTTCTGCTCGGTGCCGGAGTAGATCGCCAGCGGCTGGAGGGTCACGACCACCAGCAGGAAGATGACGGTCAGGCCGGCCAGCAGGATGCTGAGCGCGATCTCGTTGGGCGTCTTCCGCCGGGAGGCTCCCTCGACCAGCGAGATCATCCGGTCCAGGAACGTCTGTCCCGGGTCGGCGGTGATCCGCACGACGATCTCGTCCGACAGCACCCGCGTGCCGCCCGTGACCGCCGAGCGGTCACCGCCCGACTCGCGGATGACGGGGGCCGACTCGCCGGTGATGGCGGACTCGTCCACCGAGGCGATGCCCTCGACGACCTCGCCGTCGGAGGGGATGGTCTCCCCGGCCGAGACGACCACCACGTCGCCGCGCGACAGCTTCGAGGACGGCACCCGCTCGGTGCCGCCCCCGGCGGTGCGCCGGGTGGCCACCGTCTCCGCCTGCGCCTTCCGCAGGCTGGCGGCCTGGGCCTTGCCGCGTCCCTCCGCCATGGCCTCGGCGAGGTTGGCGAAGAGCACGGTGAACCAGAGGAAGAGCGTGACCAGGGCGTTGAAGACGTTCTCCTCGCCCGGGGCGTTTGGCAGGTCCCGCAGGAACAGGACGGTCGTCAGCACGCTGCCGACCAGGACGACGAGCATGACGGGGTTGCGGGCCTGGACCCGCGGGTCGAGCTTGCGGAGACTCTCGACCATCGCCTGCCGCAGCAGGGAGCGGTCGAACAGGGACCGGCCGGCCCTCCTGGACACCTCGGCCGCCTCGGCCGTCCCACCCGTCCCGCCCGGCGGCCGCTCGCCGCCGGCCGGTGTCGCGGTGTGTGTGCGTGTTTCCATGATCCTGGGTCTCCTACAGCGACAGTTGCTCGACGACGGGCCCGAGGGCGAGCGCCGGCACGAACGTGAGGCCGGCGACGATCACCACGACCCCGATGACCAGCCCGCCGAAGAGCGGCCTGTGGGTGGGGAAGGTCGCGGCCGTCTCGGGGGCGGCCCCCTTGCGGACGAGCGAGCCGGCGAGGGCGAGCACGGGAATGATCAGGAGGAACCGGCCGACGAGCATGGCCAGGCCGATCGTGACGTCGTACCACCAGGTCGCGGACGTCAGGCCCGCGAACGCCGAGCCGTTGTTGTTGGCGCCCGAGGCGTAGGCGTACATGATCTCGGTCAGGCCGTGGGGGCCGCTGTTGGCCTGGGAGGCGACCGCGCTGTCGAGCAGCACCGACGCGGCGGTGAGGCCGAGCACCGTCACGGGCATGGCCAGCAGGTAGAGCATGACCAGCTTCATCTCGGTGGCCTGGATCTTCTTGCCCAGGTACTCCGGGGTGCGCCCCACCATCAGGCCGGCGACGAAGACCGCCAGGATCACCATGACGAGCATGCCGTTGAGGCCCACGCCGGCACCGCCCGGACTGATCTCGCCGAAGAGCATGTGGACGAGGGGGACCATGCCTCCCAGCGGGGTGAAGCTGTCGTGCATCGCGTTGACCGACCCGTTGGAGGTGCCGGTCGTGACCGCGGCCCACAGGCCCGAGGCGGCGGGTCCGAAGCGGACCTCCTTGCCCTCCGTCCAGCCGCCGGACTGCTCGCCCGTGGCGGCCTGGGTGACGCCGAGCGGGTCGAGCCGGGGGTTGCCGGCCTGTTCGAGGAGCATCGCCGCCAGCGACATGCCGACGAGGATGACCGACATGATCGCGAAGACCGCGCGGCCCTGCCGCCGGTCGCGGACCATGTGGCCGAACGTGAAGGCCAGGGCGGACGGGATGATCAGGATCGCCCAGGTCTCGACGAGGTTGGAGAACGGCGTCGGGTTCTCGAACGGGTGGGCGGAGTTCACGTTGAAGAAGCCGCCGCCGTTGGTGCCCAGCTGCTTGATCGCGACCTGGCTGGCGACCGGCCCGCCGGGGATCGACTGGGCGGCGCCCTGGAGGGTGGTGACGACGGTGTGGCCGTCGAGGTTCTGGATCACGCCCTGCGTGACGAGCACGACGGCGACCACGAACGACAGCGGCAGCAGGATCCGCACGACGGTGCGGGTCAGGTCCACCCAGAAGTTCCCGAGGGTGCTGGCCCGGCGGCGGTGGAGCCCCCGGATGAACGCGGCCATCACCGCCATGCCGACCGCCGCCGACACGAGGTTCTGCACCGTGAGGCCCAGCATCTGCGTGAGGTGACTCATGGTCGCCTCACCGCTGTAGGACTGCCAGTTGGTGTTCGTGACGAAGCTGATCGAGGCGTTGAACGCGACGTGGTCGGTGACGCCCGGCATCGACGTCGGGTTGAGCGGCAGCGAGCCCTGGATGCGCTGCATGCCGTAGAGCGCGACGAAGGAGACGGCGCTGAAGGCCAGCACGGACAGCGTGTATCCGGTCCAGCGCTGCTCGCCGTCGGGCGCCACCCGGCACATCCGGTAGACGGCCCGCTCGACGGGCAGGAAGACCCGGTCTCCCGGGGCCTGGTCGTCGCTGCCGTAGACGGCGGCCATGTAGCGGCCCAGGGGCGGCGCCGTGGCCAGCAGGACGGTGGCCAGCATGGCGAACTGGAGCCAGGCGGTGGGCGGCATCAGAACCTCTCGGGGAACAGCAGCGCCACGACCAGGAGCGCGGCCAGTGCGACGGCGATCACCAGGCCGACGAGGTTGTCGACGGTGTCCATGCTCATGCGGGCCCACCCGCCCCTCGTCCGGCGTCGTGCGGGGTGTCGACGTGGGCGGCGTCGGTCGCGGGGCCCGCGCGGGATCCGCTCGGGTTCTCCGCCAGGGCCTGGGCGTGCTCGTCCCGTCCGATGACGCGTTCGATGCCGTGCGCGTACAGCACGCACAGCCCGAAGAACGTCAGGACGACCAGCACAAGGAGAAGATCAGCCATCGCCGACCTTCACCTCCTCGCTCACTCTGAGATACAGAACGTCACGTGCTGTCGCCTGTGTCGGGGCGGCGGCGCTGGCGCTTCGCGACACGGCGCGTGACCGCAGCCAGCACACCAGCGCGCGCGCCCCGCGTTCGCCGCCTTGACGCAGCCCGTACGCGCGGGACCCCGTTCTTGACACTCCTCTTCCGGGGGGGCGGACGGGCGGCGTGGACGCGGGGCGGCACGTTCCCCGGCTGGCCGGAAGTGGTGGGTCGGGACGCCGCGCTCCCCTTTCGCCCCCGTTCCCCGTCCCTTCCGTCAACGCCTCCGCGAAGCGGACGGGGGCCGCCGAGAAATCAGCCACAGACCCCGGGAAAACCCGGGGGAAGACGGTGGCGATCCGGAAATCCGCACCCGCCCGGCGTTCCTTATCCGGGGGCGGCGCACCGTCCACCGCACGACGGAGAAGGACGCGGAGGACGGAGTTCTTCGGGGCCATTCGTTCCGCTCCGCACCTGTTCTCCTCTTCCAGGAGGGCTCACCGGGGCCAATCGGGTGCTTGTACGCTGCGGCTGTGCACGTAGCATCCGAGCAGGGCGGCGGCAGGCCGACCATCGAGGCGTGGAACGCCGTCTCCCGGGCCGCCCGCCCCGTGATCAGGGAGCTGCTGGTCACCGGACCACGGTCGCGGACCGAACTCGCCCGCCTCCTCGGGCTGTCGACCGGCAGCCTCACCCGCCTGACGAAGCCCCTGGTGCGGTCCGGGCTGCTGGTGGAACGGGAGACCCGCCACGACCCGATCAACGGCCGCCCCACCTTTCCCCTGGACATCGTCACGAACGACTTCCACTTTCTCGGGGTGAAGCTGACGTCGGACTGGATGTACGCGGTCATCACCGATCTGCGGGCCGAGGTGGTCGCCGAGCACGCCGAGCCGCTCCAGGACCGCACCCCCGAAGGAGTCGCCGCGCAGGCGCGCGTCCTGATGGACCGGATGGCACGGGAAAACACCCGGCCCGTCGCGGCGGGATTCACCGTCGGCGGGAACTCCTCGGTCGGCGACGACACGGCCGGAAGCGCGCTGTTCGACGTTCCCTGGCTGGACTGGTGGCGGGTTCCCCTGGAATCCGTGCTGAACGACGCCATGGGAATTCCCTGCGTGGTCCGCAACGACGTCTTCGCCCTCGCCTACGGCCAGAACTGGTTCGGCCTGGCCCGCGGCCTCTCCGACTTCGCCGTGGTGGCCGTCGGTCCCGGCATCGGGTACGCCCTCTGTCTGAACGGCCGCGTCCTCGCGATCCCGGAGCGGGGCGTCGTGGAGTTCGGGCACCACATCCTCGACCCGGGCGGCCCCATGTGCCCGGTGGGGCACCGGGGCTGCGTCTCGTCGTACCTGTCGTCGGGGGCGATCCTTTCGGCGGCCACCCACGGGCTGCGGCGGCCGGTGGCCCTGGACGAGATCGCGCCCCTCGCGGAGGCGGGCGACGCGGTGTGCCAGGACATCGTCCGCCAGGCGGGCAGGGCGCTCGGCATGCTCGTCGCGACCGTCTCCAACCTCACCGGCGTGAAGACCGTGGTGGTCGCCGGCGAGACCGTCGACGTGGTCCGCGGCGGGGAGCGGCACCTCAGGGAGGGCCTGAGCCAGCGGCGCTTCCTCGACCCCCACTCCATCGACACGCCGATGCTCTCCTCCTCCTTCACCGAGTGGGCGCGCGGCGGCGCCGTGGAGGCGATCAGGGCCTTCGTCGTCGAGGGCGACTGAGCAGCGGTCTCAGGCAGTCGGGCGGCCCGCGCCAGCCCTCGCGACGTCTCCTCGGGCGCGCCGCGCGGCCAGGTGACGGTGTCCGTGGTGCCGTCCGGCCAGGACACGGTCGCGCCGGTCGGGGTGAGGCGGGTGACGGCGGGGAGGGGCGGCACGGCGCCCTCGGGGGTGTCGCCGAGGAGGACCGCCGTCGCGTGCAGGGCGCCGGTCGCCTCGTAGACCGGCGTCGCGCTGTGCCGGCCGAAGGCGTTGGCCGCCACCGCGCGGTGCTCGCCCAGCGTGACGTGACGGGCCGGGGGCCCCGGGATCGGGACCGGCTGGCGCGGTACTCCTCGCGCACGGCGGGGGCGTCCTTGCCCAGCAGCGGGATCATGCCGAGCGTGTACTCGGCGGCCGGCAGGGCGTTGGCCCCGCCGTGGAGACGGCGACGCCGCGCAGCCAGACCCCCGCGGCAGCAGCGCCTTCACCGTGCCGCCGAGGTGCAGGATCGCGCGCGGGCGCGACAGGGCGTCGGGGACCGCGGGGGGTGATCCGCGGGCAGCCGCAGGAGGGAAGAGCCGCGGCAGGTTCCGTCCGTCGAGGTCGAGGATCGCGAACCGGCCCACCCGACACGCCCCGCCCTCGGGGCGTCCGGGTGGGCCGGGCCCGTTCGGTCCCCGTCGGGACCTCCCGGGGTGGGTCAGTCCAGCGGCGGCCAGGCGTTGCGCAGCAGCTCGGCGAAGTGCTCGGGGAACCACTCCCCGGCCGGCGGCCCGTCCGGCAGGGCGCCGGTCGGTGGGGGGTTGGCGCCGGCGCCGAGGTAGGTCGGGTCGCACATCGGCTCACGGCGCGGGCCGGTCGGCTGATCCAGCGGGCTGCCGTCGGACTCGCCCGGCGGTTTGGCCCACACGTAGGCGTCGACGCCCGGGACCGGGTCGGCGGTGGGCCGCTCGCCCAGGCCGGAGCCGGCCTGGTTGCACCAGTTCTGGGCGACGATCCGCCGGTCGGTGCGGCTCTGGTCGACGTACTCCTCGACGTGGTGCGCGGAACCGGGCCCGGTGGGCCGCCCTGGGCCGCCCCAGCCGTTGCGGGAGGTGTCGACCAGCATGCCGACGTGCTCGTCGAAGCCGAGGCCGACGAGCTCCTCCCGGAAGGCCTCGACGAACGGCAGCTCGTCGATGTACGGGTTCCAGTCGATCCAGGACGACTGGTGGACGGGGATCCCCGCGACCACGTCGTCGACGTCGAGGTAGGGCTCGTCCAGCACGGAGTAGTCGGCGACGTTGGAGACGAAGCCGTGGACGGCGGCGGTGGTGCTGCCGGCGGTGGTCGCGGCGTCGAGGAGGACCCGCGCCGTGGCGTGGAACTCCTCGTCCCAGCCGAGCCAGCCGTGGTGGCTGACGTCCAGGTACGGATAGACGTTGGGGAGCGCGCCGAGCCGGGCCAGGGCGTAGCCGACGCCGTCGACGTAGGCACCGCTCTCCAGGGCCGCCGTGCAGTCCGGCGTGCTGGTGTGCCGGGGCGGGGTGTGGGTGACGAGCCGGGAGAGGGAGTGCGGCTCGACGATGGTGACGATCCGCAGGCCGGCGTAGGCGGGCTCGGCCAGGATGTCGGCGATCGGTTCGACGAAGCTCTCGCGGTAGCGCGGCAGGTCGTCGGGGCCGAGCTCGCCCTGCGGGGAGGGGCGGTCGCAGTTGCGGTAGGGAAGGTCGTAGAGCACGAGCTGCACGAGGTCCGCGCCCTGGGCCAGCGCCGCGTCGAGGTGCTCGCGCAGGCCCATCCCGCCGTCGGCGCCGTCGATGGCGGCGATCCGGTCGAGCCACACGGCGGTGGGCTGGTCGGCGACGGCGTCGCCGCCGGGAACGGAGGCGGCGTTGGCGGACCACTCGGGGTTCACGTAGACCCGGGCGCCGGCGTAGGGGTTGCCCACGCGCTGGGCGGCGGCCCGGTCGATCGGTCCGCTCGCGGCGGCGGTTCCGCTGGCGCCGCCGGTCAGGACCGTGGCGGCGGCGCAGACCGCGGCCAGGAGGGCCGTCAGGGCCGTGCGTCTGCGGGGCCGGGAACGAGTCCGGGAGCGGGTGTGGGTGCGGGTGGGCGGCGGCATGGCGGCATGTCCTCCTGGCTGCTGGGACGCGGACCGGTCAACGTGCCCCCACGGCCTCCCGATCCGAGTGTCGAAACTCCCGCCCACCCCGTCAAGGGGTGCCGGCGCGGAGCGTTCGGCCACGCGGGGAGAGGGCGAAGCGATGTGCGGTTCAATGGTGCGCCCAGGGTCCTGGTGTGCGACGGACGAACGGACGAGGGACGGGGGAAGCGTGGCTGATCGGGTACTCGCGGGCCGGTACGAACTGGCGTCGCTCGTGGGGCGGGGCGGCATGGGCGAGGTCTGGGAGGCCCGCGACCGCGTCATCGGACGCCGCGTCGCGGTCAAGCTCCTCGCCCACCACCGGGGCGACGGCGGCGCCGAGCTCTTCTTCCGCGAGGCACGCACCGCCGGCCGCCTCAACCACCGCGGCGTGGTCACCGTCTTCGACATGGGCGAGGACCCCGACGACGGAACGCTCTTCCTCGTCATGGAGTTCGTCACCGGACGCGACCTCGCCGCGCTCCTGCGGCAGGACGGGCCGCCGCCCGTCCGTCAGGCCGTGGACTGGGCCGCCCAGACGGCCGCCGCCCTGGCCGCCGCCCACACCGCCGACGTCGTCCACCGCGACCTCAAACCCGCCAACCTCATGCTCACCACCGACGACGAGATCCGGGTCCTCGACTTCGGCATCGCCCGCTTCATGGCCGCCACCACCCAGTCCAGCCAGGTCATGGGCACCCTCGCCTACATGCCGCCGGAGCGTTTCGACCAACACCCCGGTGACGCCCGCTCCGACCTCTACGCGCTGGGCTGCGTCCTCCACGAACTCCTCACCGGCCACCCGCCCTTCCCGGCCACCGGGCCCGTCGCCCTGATGACCGCCCACCTCACCACGCCGCCGACGCCGCCCAGTCACCACCGCGCCGAGGTCCCCGCCGCCCTCGACGCCCTCGTCCTCCGCCTCCTCGCCAAGGACCCCGCCGACCGGCCCGCCACCGCCGCCGACGTCCACGCCACCCTCCGCTCGCTCCTGGAGAGCGCGCTTCCCACCCCCACCGAGGTGGTCCCGGCCGACGCCGCGCCCACGGTCGCGGACCGGCCCCGGCCCTCGCCCGCCGCGGAGCCCGCCGGGCGGCCCGTGGGCCCCGACCCCCACGCCCTGCCCACCCGGACGGCGGCCCCTCCCCTCGTCGCCCGGCGGCCGGGCGGCCCCGAGCAGCTGCCGCCCCCCGTGCCCTCCCGCCGACGGGCCCTGTCGCTCGGGCTCGGCGCGGCGGCGGTGGCCGCCACGAGCATCGGCGTCGCCGCGCTGATGAGCTCCGGGGACGAGGCGGGAGGCGGCCGAGCCGGGCCCGGCGCGTCGACCACCGGATCCCGTTCCCCGGCCGCCGACCGCGGCTGGACGATCGCGCTCAGCTCCGTCATCCCCACCGCCCCCGTGGTGGCCGGAGGGGTGCTCCACGTCATCGACCTCGACGGCGTCCACGCCCTTCGGCCGTCCAGCGGCGAGAGGTTGTGGACCGGCCCCCTGGAACAGGCCGGTTCCCTCACGGCGTCCGGCTCCCAGGTGTTCGTGGGGTGCGACGACGGCTCGGTGTACGCCTTCGACGGCGACGCGCGGCCAAGGTGGGACTTCCGGTCGGGGACGGACCGCGGCACGACGGTCCGGGCGCACGGCGGGACGGTGTGCCTCGTCACCGACGGGATCCTGTACTGCCTCGACGCCGCCACCGGCGCCACGCGGTGGGAGTCCGCGAGGGACTGGCGGGACTACACGCTGGCGGTGACCGGCGACACCGTCTACCTCAGCGACTGGGACGACCAGTTCGTCGCGCTCCGCCTGGACGACGGCGAACGGCGATGGACGCGTCCCTCGGACGGCTTCCTGCCGGGACCGCCCACCCTGGACACCTCCACGGGGCTCCTCTACCTCGTCGACGCGGGCGCCGTCGTCGCCCTCGGCCCGGACGACGGCGGCGAGAGGTGGACCTCCCCGATCAGGGACGACGGGCTGGAGAGCCCGTCACCGGCCGTGGTGGCCGGCGACACGCTCTACGTCGGCGGGGGCGACCGGCTGGTGTACGCGATGAACGCGGCCGACGGCGAGGGGAGGTGGGCCGCCGGCGACCGGGCGGGGACCATCCCGGCCGTCGCCGACGGGCGGGTCTACGTCGCCGACCGCAGCGAACACTTCCCGACCGTCCTGGCGCTGGACGCCGAGGACGGCTCCGAGGTGTGGACCTTCACCCCCGGTGAGCGGGTGGGCCTCACCGGGGACGGCAACCACCCGGTCGTCCACGACCGCCTGGTGTACGTGGCCACGCCGGCCCACCTGTTCGCGCTGGACGTGACCACCGGCAAGCACCCGACGTAGGGCCCCCACCCGGCTGCACGCCGCGGCCGGCACCCCTCTGACCGCGTCAAACGAGGTTGCCAACGGGGCGAGTGGGCTGCCAGCATCCCCGCGTGACCCACCCTCACAGCGGCAGGAGCCCCCAGGCCGCGGCCCGTGACAGCATCGACGGCCTGGCCATGGGCGACGCCTTCGGCGAGCGCTGGTTCCCCCTGCTCCGCTCCCTCGGCTCCGAGCAGGTCGTCGCCCGGATCCGCGACCGTCACACGCCCTCCGACGCCCGCTGGCCCTGGACCGACGACACCGCCATGGCGCTGGCCGTCCTCCGTCTCCTCCACGAGGACGGGACGATCGCCCCGGACCGCCTCGCCCGCGCCCTCGCCGACTCCTACGCCGCCGACCCGTACCGCGGCTACGGCCCCGGCATGCACGAGCTTCTCCCCGTTCTGGCCGACGACCCCACCGCCTGGCGCACCCACGCCGCTCACCTCTTCGGCGGCCAGGGCAGCCTCGGCAACGGCGCCGCCATGCGGACCGCGCCACTGGGCGCCTGGTTCCACGCCGACCTCGACCAGGCCGTCGCCCAGGCACGGCTGGCCGCCGCCGTCACCCACCGGCACCCCGAGGGCGTCGCCGGCGCCGTCGCCGTGACGCTGGCCGCCGCCCTGGCCGCCCGCCTCCACGCCACACCCCCACCACCGGCCGCCGACCTCCTCCACCAGGTGGCCGACCGCACGCCCGCCAGCGACACCCGCGACGGCCTCCGCCGCGCCGCCGCGCTGCCCCCGGACACCACCCCGGGCCAGGCCGCCGCCGTGTTGGGCAACGGCTCCCGCGTCCGCGCCGACGACACCGTCCCCTTCGCCCTGTGGTCGGCCGCCCACCACCTCGACGACCTGGCCACCGCCCTGTGGACGACGGCCGAGGGCCTGGGAGACATCGACACCACCTGTGCAATCACCGGCGGCGTCGTCGCCGCCCGCACCGGCGCCGCCGCTCTCCCCCACTCCTGGCACGCCCGCCGCGAACCCCTCCCCGCCTGGACGGACACCCTCCCCGACAGCTGACGACCCCACCACGGCGGCGCGAAGCTCCCCACCGTCGGCGAGGGCACGCGGGGGGCGGCCCCGGTGCAGCGCTCTGGCGCACGGCGGCGGCGACGGGTAGCGTCCCGGACGCCCCATGGGCACCAACTCATCGCGCACGTCCGCAGAGAGATCCCCCACGTTTCTTACGGAGTCGCACATGTCACCACGACACTGGACCGGCGGGCTCGCACTCGCCGCCGCCCTCGCCGTCCTCATACCGCTGGCCTCCGCCCACGGCGAGGCGGCCGACGAGGCCACCGAGCCGCCGAGCACGGCGGCCGTACCGCTGGACCAACTGGCCGCCACCTCCACCCAGGTCGGCTCGGGCCTGTCGCGCCCCACCGCGATCGCGGCCCCCGACGACGGCACCCAGCGGCTGTTCATCACCGAGAAGCGCGGCACCGTCCGCGTCTACCACCCCGACGACGGCCTGGCCGAGGAGCCGCTGTTCACCATCGCCGACGTCGTCGACAACTCGCAGAACGAACGCGGCCTGCTCGGCATCGCCACCCCCGCCGACTTCGCCGACAGCCAGGAGCTGTACCTGGCGTACACGGCGCTGCCGGACGGCGCGGTCACGCTGGCGCGCTACTCGCTGGCCGACGGCAGCCTCGAACCGCTGCTCAGCCAGGAACACGCCGAGTACGGCAACCACAACGGCGGCCAGCTGGCCTTCGACGCCGACGGCCTCCTCTACTGGGGCATCGGCGACGGCGGCGGCTCGGGCGACCCGTTCGACACCGGTCAGCGGGTGGACACCCTGCTCGGCAAGATCCTGCGCCTCGACGTCAGCACCACCTGCGGCGAGCTGCCCTACTGCGTGCCCGAGGACAACCCGTTCGTCGGGGTCGAGGGCGCCCGCGAGGAGATCTGGGCCTACGGGCTGCGCAACCCGTGGCGCTTCTCCTTCGACCCCGCCGACAACTCCCTGTGGATCGGGGACGTCGGGCAGGGCCAGCAGGAGGAGATCAACCACCTGGCCCCGAACCGGGGCGGCGCGAACCTCGGCTGGTCCTGCCGCGAGGGCTCGACGGAGTACGACCCCGAACAGTGCCCGCAGAACCCGGACTTCACCGAGCCGGTCCACAGCTACCCGCTCACGGGCGGCAACTGCGCCGTGATCGGCGGCGTCGTCTACCGCGGCGAGCAGTACGCCGACCTGGCCGAGGGCACCTACCTGGCCTCCGACTACTGCGGCGCCACGGCCATCGCCATCCGCCCGACCGCGGACGGCGCCTACGAGACGGCGGAGATCGGCGAGTTCCAGACCCAGCCCACCGCGATCGCCGCGACCGCCGACGGCAACCACCTCTACTACGTCAACGACCTGCCCGGTGGCCTCCACCGCATCGAGTTCCAGCAGGCGAACTGAGACCGGACCGCGGTGCCCACCCGCCCGACCGGGCGGCTGGGCACCGCGGCCGCGCCCGGCGGCGCGGACGCCCTGGCTGCCGGGCGGGCGGATCGGGAACACCGTTTCCTCCGCCCCTGGTCAGAGGCGGTCCTCGCGGCCAGAGCCGCAGGCAGCGGCGGACGAGTCGGCCTGTACGCCGGGTTCTGTGCCCCCGGGGCCTCGCGGCCCCGGAGGTGGCGACCATCCATCTGGGGCCGGCGTCGCCACCGGCCTCAAGCGGTCTACCCGCGGACTCGGGCGGGCCGCCCTCGGTCGTCCGCGCAGGAGCCGCGGAGGCTTCCGCCGCTCCCTCTTGACCTTGCTCCAGGTGGGGTTTACCGAGCCGCCCAGGTCACCCTGGGCGCTGGTGGTCTCTTACACCACCGTTTCACCCTTACCGGCCCCCGCGGCGGATGCCGCGGTGCCGGCGGTCTGCTTTCTGTGGCACTGTCCCGTGGGTCGCCCCAGGTAGGCGTTACCTACCACCCTGCCCTGTGGAGCCCGGACGTTCCTCGGCGGGATCCCGTGAGGGGTCCCGACGCGGCCGCCCGGCCGGCTCGTCCGCCGTGACGACCATGGTAGTCGCCGACGCGGGCCGCGCCGCGCGCCCGGCCGGGTCGCGGGTGGTGGCGAGCGCGCAGCCGGCGATGATCAGGGGGAACGCGGCGAGCAGCGCGCCGGTCAGGGGCTCGTCGAGGAAGGCGACGCCCGCGGCGACGGCGACGGCGGGGTTGACGTAGGTGAAGACCATGGCGCGGGAGGTGCCGACCTCGCGGATCAGCTCGAAGAAGACGACGAACGCGACGGCGGTGCAGACCGCCCCGAGGGCGGCCAGCGCGGCCAGCGCCTCGCCGCTGGGCCGCTGCTGCGGCCACGTGGCCGCGGCGGCCG
Source organism: Streptomyces sp. 4N509B (assembly GCF_052245655.1). Taxonomy (NCBI): domain Bacteria; kingdom Bacillati; phylum Actinomycetota; class Actinomycetes; order Kitasatosporales; family Streptomycetaceae; genus Streptomyces; species Streptomyces sp. 4N509B. Next base: position 119,069 of record NZ_JBQQBZ010000004.1, on the reverse strand, counting down.
GGGCGTAGAGCAGGGCGGCGAGTGTCAGACAGGTGGCGGTGAGCGGGAGCGTCGGCACCTCGCGCAGGTGGCGGGCGGCGATCAGCGGGGCGAGGGCGTAGCCGAGCGCGACGAGCATCACCTCCGCGACCGCCCAGGTGCTGCCGCCGCGCGCCTGCGGCACGGCCAGCGCCACGACGCCGACGAGGCCGACCGCGAGGCCGGCCCAGCGGCGGGCGCCGAGCCGCTCGTCGTCGCCGGTCAGCCGCGCCAGCACGACGGCGAGGATCGGCACGGCGGCGATGAGCAGGCCCGTCGTGGAGCTGTCCAGGCGCCGCTCGGCGTCGGACAGCAGCCACCAGGGCCCGATGATCTCGAACGCGGCGAAGGCGGCGATGGGCAGGGCGTGGCGGCGCAGCCGCCCCAGCTGCCCCGGGTCGCGGCGGGCGACGCGCACCGCGAACGGCAGGAGCAGGGCGGCGCCGAGCGCGGTGCGGGCGAAGACGACGACGGGGACGGAGACCTCCTCGACGGAGACCTTGATGAGGAGGTACGGGATGCCCCACAGGAGGGACATCAGGGAGAAGAGGAACCAGCCGCGTGCGGACATGGCGGCATGGTGCGGCGGCTCAGCGCGGGGTGTCTTGAACGCTGTTGCGCGAGGCGTCGCGGTAGACGCCGGGGGTGACGCCGAGGACGCGGCGGAACCAGCGCGTCAGGTGCGCCTGGTCGGCGAAGCCGACGGCCGTGGCGACGGCGGCCGGCGGCTGTCCGGCGTCCAGCAGCGCGCGGGCGCGCGCGACGCGGTGCTGGGCGAGCCAGGCGTAGGGCGGCATGCCGACGTGGCTCCGGAAGGCGCGGAGCACCTGGTAGCGGGAGAGGCCGAGGTCGGCGGCGATCTCTGCGAGGCTCGGCGGCGCGAGGGGCTGGTCGGCGAGCCGCTGCCGTACGACGCGGGCGACGCGTTCCCCGTCGCCCCGCGGCAACGGCCGGCTGGGGCGGGCGCTGCCGGGCACGGCGTGGCGGCGGGCGAGGGTGGCCAGCAGCCACGGCAGCTCCGACTCGGCGTGCAGCGGGTCGCGGTGGCCGGGCGGCCGGCTCGCGGCGCGGTGGGCGCGGGCGAGGGCGTCGGCGAGCTGCGGGTCGTGGATGACGGCGGAGCGGAAGTGCGGGCGGTCGCCGTCTCCGTGGCACGCCTCGGCCAGCAGGGCGGGCGGCGGGTAGAGGGCGCGGTAGGCGTAGCCGGCGTCGCTGAGGGCCGGGCCGCCGGTGTGGATCTCGCCGGGCTCCAGCACGACGATGCTGCCGGGGCCGGAGACGAGGTGGCCGCCGCGGTAGGCGATGGTCTCCAGCCCGCCGGAGGTCACGCCGACGGCGAACTCCTCGTGGGCGTGCGGCGCGTACTGGTGCCGGTCGAAGCGCGCGGTGAGCAGGTCCAGGGGGCGTGCGCCGGGCGTGAGGGTGACGCGGGACCAGACCGCGAGCTCCCGGCGGCCCACCCGTCCCCGCTGCTGGTCACGCGCGTGCATGGGGTGATCGTATGCTGCGGGCATGCTGATGCTGCTGCCGCCGTCGGAGGGGAAGACGGCCCCCGCCTCCGGCGCGCCCGTCGCGCTGTCCACGCTGTCCCTGCCCGAGCTGACGCCGGCCCGTGAGGCCGTGCTGGGCGAGCTGGTGGCGCTCTGCCAGGGCGACGCGGAGAAGGCGCGGGAGGTGCTGGGCCTGAGCGAGGGCCAGCGCGAGGAGGTGGCGCGCAACGCGGCGTTGGCCACGGCCCCGGCCCGGCCGGCGGGCTCGGTGTACACGGGGGTGCTGTACGAGGCGCTCGACCTGGCGTCGCTGGACGCGGCGGCCAGGCGGCGGGCGCGCGCGGCGCTGCTGGTCTTCTCGGGGCTGTGGGGCGCGGTGCGGATCACCGACCGCATCCCGGCCTACCGCTGCTCGGGCGGGGTGCGGCTGCCGGGCGTCGGGCCGCTCGCGGCGTACTGGCGCGGGCCGTTGGCGACGGCGCTGCCGGCGGCGGCGGGCGGCGGGCTCGTGCTCGACCTGCGGTCGGCGCCCTACGCGGGCATGTGGCGGCCGGCGGGCGAGCTGGCGCGGCGGACGGTGACGTTGCGGGTGGTGCAGTCGCGGGTGGTGGACGGGGTGGAGCGGCGGTCGGTCGTCAGCCACTTCAACAAGGCGACGAAGGGCCGCGTGGTGCGTGACCTGCTGACGGCGGGCGCGTTGCCGCGTTCGCCGGGGCGGCTGGTGGAGGCGTTGCGGGACTTGGGGTACGTGGTGGAGGGGGCGGAGGGGGGCGGCGGCGGGTCGCCGGTGCGGTTGGACGTTGTCGTGACGGAGCTGTAGGGGGCGGGCGGGCGCCCACGGTCCTTCCAGGTGTCGGCCGGTCTAGGCGTCGGCCGAGTCGCCGAGCGAGACGAGCAGGTGGCGCAGGAGTCTGGCCAGCCGCTGGTGGTCGGTGGTGTCGAGTCCCTGTAGGAGGCGGCGTTCGTTGGCCAGGTGGTGTTCGACCAGCTCGTTGACGAGGGTGAGTCCCTCGTCGGTGAGGGAGATCAGGACGCGGCGTCGGTGGTCGGGGTCGACGGTCCGGTCGACGAGGCCTCGGTCGAGGAGCCGGTCGATGCGGTTGGTCAGCGCGGCAGAGCTGACCATCGCCGCCGCGCTGAGTGCTCCCGCGGTGAGCACGTGCGGCGGTCCGGAGCGCAGCAGGGTGGCCAGCACGTCGAACTCCCAGGGTTCGACGCCGTGCGCGGTGAGCTCTTCCTTCACGGCTCGTTCGAGGAGGCGGGAGGCGCGGGAGAGGCGGCCGACGATCTCCATGGGGGAGCAGTCGAGGTCGGGGCGGGCGGCCCGCCACTGGTCGATGATCGCGTCCACTCCGTCGCGGGGTTCGGGGTTCGTCATGGGGCGAGGTTAGCAGCTAACACTTCGACGTCGAAGAGTTTGACGCCATGCATGACTCCGGTCTAAAGTTTCGACGTCGAAATCTTTGATGGAGGTCATGATGAAGGTTCTGCTGCTCGGCGCCACCGGCTACGTCGGATCGGCCGTCGCCGACCACCTCACCCGCTTCGGCCACGAGGTCGTCGAGCTGGGCCGCGGCGCCGCCGACCGGCCCGGCCGTGGACGGGAACGGCGCGTCGGCGACCTCACGGACCCCGGGTCCCTCACCCGGGCGGTGACGCCCGACATCGACGCCGTCGTCCACGCGGCCACCCCCACCGGGGACGCCGCGACCGACGCCGCCGCCGTCGACGCCCTGCTGGCGCCGCTGCGCGGCACCGGGCGCGCGTTCGTCTACACCAGCGGCGTGTGGGTGCTGGGGGCGACCGGGCCGGATCCGGCAGGCGAGGACGCCCCCACCGACCCGCTCCCGATCGTCGGCTACCGGCCGCTGATCGAGCGTCAGGTCCTGGCCGCCGCCGCCGACGAGGTGCGGGCCACCGTGATACGACCCGGCATCGTGCACGGGCGCGGCGGCGGCATCCCCGCCCTCCTGGTGAACCTGGCGCGGGACCACCGGGCGCCGCTCTTCGTCGCCCCCGACGGGGAGGCGGGCGGCGCGCCCGTGCACTGGCCGATGGTGCACGTCGACGACCTCGCCGAGCTGTACGTCGCGGCGGTGGAACGGGCGGAGGCCGGCACCCTGTGGCACGGTGTGGCCGAACCGGCCGTCCCGGTGCGGGACGTGGCACGCGCCGCCGGGCGCGCCGCCGACGTGCTGGCGGCGCCGCGCGCCTGGCCGGTCGAGGAGGCGCGCGCCGCGCTGGGCGCCGCGTTCGCCGACGCGCTCGCCCTCGACCAGCGGGTCGCCGGGGACGCCGCGCGCCAGCGGCTGGGCTGGCGACCGGCCCGTGCCGGCGCGGTCGCCGACCTGGCCACCGGCTCCTACCGGACGTACGAGGTGCTGGGCTCCCCCGACGCCGGAGAGGACGACGTCCGGGCCGTCGCCGCGCTGGTCGCCGGCGTCGAGCACGCCCAGCAGAGCGAGCTGCCCGACGCGTTCATGAGCCACTTCCGCACCGAGGACCCCGTGTGGACCACGGCCCACGGCAGGCGGCTGGCCGGCTGGGAGGAGATCAACGCGTTCACCCACAAGGTCCTGCCGGGCGCCATGCGGGAGTCGACGGCGGTGTACGACATCGAGCGGGTGCTGTTCGTCCGCCCCGACGTCGCGGTGGTCAACGTCCGTCAGCGGCCGGTCCGTTGGGACGGGACGCCGCTGGCGGACGCCCCCGAGGGGCGGCCGTTCTACGTCCTGGCGAAGGACGCCGGCACCTGGCGGATCGCGGCGGCGCAGAACACGCAGGTCGTGACCGGCTAGGGGGTGCTGTCCGGGCCGGCTGGTGACGCGGCCGGCGTCCGGACGGCCCCGCCGGGCAGCTCCTAGCTGCCCGTGTCGTTGACGCGGTGGACCATCGCGTTGCCGTCCGGGTAGTACGCCACCTCGCACAGGGACGCGGGCGAGAGCTCCATCCGGAACATCGAGACGGCCGGGGCGTCGAGGGCCAGGCGCAGCAGCGTCTTGACCGGGCTGACGTGGGTGACGACCAGCAGCGTGCGTCCCGGGTGGCGGGCGATGGCCTTGTCGCGGGCCACGGCGACGCGGCGGGTCAGCTCCGTGAAGCTCTCCCCGCCGCCGCTGGGCTGCGCGTCGGGCGAGGCGAGCCACGCGTCGAGGTCGCGCGGGTGCCGGTCGCGGACCTCGGCGAAGCTGAGGCCCTCCCAGGCGCCGAAGTCGACCTCGCGCCAGCCCTCGTCGTAGCGGATCTCCAGCCCGAGGCGGGCGGCGCTCGCCTCGGCGGTCTGGCGGCAGCGCAGCAGCGGCGAGGAGACGATCGCGTCGATGCGGGGGCCGCCGGGGCCCGCGAGGCGGCGGGCGACGGCGTCGGCCTGCTCGCGGCCGGTGGGAGAGAGCTCCGGGTCCGAGCCGCCGCTTCCGGAGAAGCGCTTGAACGGGGTGAGCGCGGTCTCGCCGTGCCGCAGCAGGAGGAAGGTGGTGGGGGCACCGGACGGGGGGCGCCAGCCGACGGCCGGCCGCTCCTCGGCCTGGCGGGCGTCGGCGGCCCGGCGGCCGGGGCCGACGCCGGCGCCCGCGCCGGCCTCCGGCGCGCCGTCCGCACCGTCCGCGCCGCCGCCTGCCGCGTCCCTCGCCGCCGTGTCCCCCGCCGACGCGCCGCCGGCCGTCGTCGTGGAGCGCGACGGCCGCCACGTCTCGCCCCTGCGGGCCGCGTCCATGGCCTCGTTGGCGAGGCGGTCGGCGTGCCGGTTCCGTTCCCGCGGCACCCACTCGTAGGAGACGGCGCCCGCGGGGAAGACGCGCGCGGCCTCCTGCGCGAGCGGCCGGAGGTCGGGGTGCTTGATGCGCCAACGGCCCGACATCTGTTCCACGACGAGCTTGGAGTCCATCCGCACGCGCACCCGCGCGTCCGGGTCGAGCGCGCGCGCCGCCTTCAGGCCGGCGACCAGGCCCTGGTACTCGGCCACGTTGTTGGTGGCCATGCCGAGGGAGGCGGCGGTCTCGGCGAGCGGCTCCCCGGTGGCCGCGTCGCGCACGACGGCCCCGTACCCGGCGGGGCCCGGGTTGCCCCGGGAGCCGCCGTCGGCCTCGATGATGAAGCTCCTGCTCATCGGCGGGTCACAACCCCGACTCGGGCGTGCGCACCAGGATGCGGCGGCAGTTCTCGCAGCGCACCACCGCGTCGGGCGCGGCGCCGCGGACCTCGCCGAGCTCCGTGATGTTCAGCTCCAGGCGGCAGCCCTCGCAGCGCCGCTGGTAGAGCCGGGCGGCGCCGACGCCGCCGTGCTGCTGGCGGAGCTTGTCGTAGAGCGCGAGGAGGTCGGCGGGCACGTCGGCGACGAGCGCGGCGCGCTGCTCGCGCACGGTCGTGGTCTCGGCGTCGATCTCGTGGGTGGCGGCGTCGCGGCGCTCGGCCGCCTCGGCGGCGCCGGCCTCCAGCTCCGCCAGCCGGGCGCCGAGCTCCTTCGCGCGGGCCTGGGCGGCGTCCTGGCGCTCCATGATCTCCAGGACGATCGTCTCCAGGTCGTCCTGGCGTCGGGCGAGCGAGGCGATCTCGCTCTGCAGGCTCTCCAGGTCCCTGGGGCTGCTGACCGCGCCGGAGTCGAGGCGCTGTTGGTTGCGGGCGGCGCGTTGACGCACCTGGTCGACGTCCTGCTCGGCCTTGGCCAGCTCGCGGGCGGTGTCGCTCTCCTCGGTCCGCGCGGCCACGAGCAGGTCGCGCTGCTGGGTGAGCTCCGCCTCCAGCGAGCGGATCTCGGCGTGCTCGGGGAGGTTCTCGCGCCGGTGGGCGAGCTGGGTGAGCCGGACGTCCAGGCCCTGGACGTCGAGCAGACGGATCTGGTCGGCGGGCGCGGCTTTCAGTTGGGGGCTCCTTCGGATGGCGTGCTGAACGTCCAGGGGTCGGTGACCAGGCGGGAGACGTCGATGCGCAGCTCCCAGCCGTGCTGGTCGGAGACGGCCGCGAGCTGGGCGGCCGCCTGCGTGAGCCAGGGCCACTCGGTGGCCCAGTGCGCGGCGTCGACGAGCGCCACACCGGGCCCGGGGCCGGGCGCGGGGCCGGTGTCGGTGTGGGCGCGCGCCTCGGAGGCGGGGTGGTGGCGCAGGTCGGCGGTGAGGTACGCGTCGACGGCCGCGGCGCGGACCTCGGCGAAGAGGCTGTCGCCCGCGCCGCCGCAGACGGCGACGGTGCGGATGGGCCGGTCGGGCGGGCCCGCGGCGCGGACGCCCTGCGCGGTGGCGGGGAGCCGGGCGGCGGCCAGGGCCGCGAACTCGGCCAGGCTCAGCGGCTGGACGAGCTCGCAGATCCTGCCGAGGCCGCGGCGGCCCGCCGGGTCGGTGGGGTCGGGCACGAGCGGTCCGGTGACCTTCAGGCCCAACGCGGCGGCGAGCGCGTCGGAGACGCCCGGGTCGGCCCGGTCGGCGTTGGTGTGTGCCACGTACAACGCGATGTCGTTCCTGACGAGGGTGTGCACGACGCGGCCCTTGAAGGTGTCGGCCGCGACGGTGGTGGTGCCGCGAAGATACAGCGGGTGATGGGTGATCAGCAGCTGCGCGCCGAGCTCCCGCGCCTCCAGCGCCACCTCGCGGACCGGATCGACGGCGAACAGCACGCCGTTGACCTCGGCGTCCGGGTCTCCGCAGACCGTGCCGACGGCGTCCCATCCCTCGGCCCGCTCGGGAGGCCATAGGGTGTCGAGCGCGATGATCACTTCGGAGAGTACGGGCACGGGCCCAGGCTACCTGGCCCCGGCACGCCCGAGGCCGCCCCGATCGGCCCGCCCGCCCGGGGGCCCGGCGAGGTGCGGGAGGATGCACGAACGACCGGTACTGTTCAGCCGAATACGGATCCCGTCACCCGTACGCGTGAAGCGGCCGATGCCGAGTTGTCCGGCTGGGAGTACGAACCTAGCGTCCTCGCTGGAGGTGAGGCCCAGATGACAGCCCCGTCCGCGACGCCATCCGTTCCGGCGTCCCATTCGGCTCAGGAGGTGCCCGCCGTGCCGGCGGTGCCCCTGGTGATCGCCGCCGACGGCTCCTACGCGGCCCGGCTCAGGAACGTGGCCACCACGAACAGCGGCGACGGCGGGTGGTGTCCCGAGCGCTGGACCCTCGACGGGCCCGAGCCCTACGCGGTGCGGCTGCCCGGCGGCCAGCCGGAGGAGCCGGACAGCCCGGTCGTGCCGCTGACCGACGGGCGGGTGCTGATCGGCCGCAGGGCCGGCGGCAGTTACCACTTCTCCCTGCTGTACCCCTCGGGGCCCGACACCGGCGAGGTGCTGCTCGGCCCGGTGGAGTGCGAGCGGATCGCGCTGCTGCCGCCCGCTCCGACGGGCGACCGGGTCTACGCGCTGGTCCCCGAGGGCGAGAACGCGACGGCGCTGTGGCTGGTGTGCGGCGGCGCGTTCGGTCCCGAGCGGGTGACGCTGCTGGCGGGCCGCTGCGAGGGCGGCGCCTGGTTGGACCGGGAGGGACGGCTGCTGGCGCTGAACCGCACGGACGCCGACGGCCACACCCGCGCCGTCACCGTGACCGTGGACGCGCCGCTCGGTGGCCCGCCGACGGAGCTGCTGCGGATCGCCGAGGAGAGCAACGACCGGCTGCTGCTGGCCGATCCGGACAGCGGCCTGCTGCTGGTCCGCTCGGACGCGCCGGGCGAGGAGCGGATCGGCTGGGGCGTGATGGGCAGCCACCGGCCGGTGCGGTTCCCCGAGGCGTTGCACGTCACCGGGGTGGCGATCGAGCCGTTCGCGGTGCAGCCCGAGCAGGTGCTGCTGCCCGAGGCGTGCGCGGTGGCGCTGCGGATGACCACCGCGGACGCGGAGTGGGTGGCCGTGTGGCGGCCACAGCAGCGGGAGTTGCAGCACCTCGCGGCGCCGGAGGGGTGGCTGACGGGGACGGGCCGCTGGACGGTGGAGGGCGAGTTGCTGCTGCCCTACGCCTCCCCGCACGTGCCGTGCGGGCTGCTGCGCGTGCCGGTGCCGGTGCCGGACCCCGAGCCGGGGCAGCTCCCCGAACAGGCGCAGGGCCAGAGCGCGGCACCGGCGACGACACCGACGACAGCACCGGACGGGCGGGGCGACGCGCTGACGCCGGACGCCGGTCAGGCACAGGACGTCGGGCAGGCGCCGGACCTCGGGCTGCCACAGGACCTGGGGCAACCACACGACCTCGGGCAGCCCCAGGGCGTGTCCGCGGCGCGGGACGTCCCGCCGGCGCGGGATCCCGGCGAGGCACCGGACACGGGACAGGCGCCGCCGCCGGCCGGCGAGCAGGAGCCGTTCCCGCGGGAGCCGCACGGCCAGCAGCCGCCGCGTGAGGACGGGCTCCTCGCCGGGCTGCCGGACCTGGCTGCCGCCCCCGAGACGGTCCCCCACGACGCGTTCCCCCTCGACGCGGTGCCGCCTTCGACACCGGACCAGGCCGCCCCGGCCGCCGCCCCGGCGCCCGCCGTGCCCGACCCCGCGTCCACCGCCGTGACCAAGCCGGTGCCGCTCCAGCAGGCGCCGCTCGGCAGGACCGGCGGCTAGGCGGCGGCCAGCCGGCGACGAGCCGGCGCGTGACACGTGAGGGAACACACCCGCCGCGTCGGGTGTCCGACGGATGAGGCAGCATGGTGGCCAACAACGGGGACCGCAGGGGGAAGTGTGGCGACGCAGACGCGGCGCTCGGGGCGGGTGACGCCCCCGAGGCACCGGACGCGGCGATCCTCGCCGCCTTCGAGGCCGCCTGGGGCTTCATGCCCGCCCACGAGGGCCGCGCGCTGTACGCGGCGGCGGCCAGGGCCGCGCGGCTCGGTCTGCCCCTGCTGGAGATCGGCAGCTACTGCGGCCGTTCCACGCTGCTGCTCGCGGCGGCGGCCCGGCGGGCCGGCACCGTGGTCGTCACCGTGGACCACCACCGGGGCAGCGAGGAGCAGCAGCCCGGTCAGGAGTACCACGACCCCCGGCTGCTCGACGCGACGGACCCGCGCCGGATGGACACCCTCCCCGTCCTCCGCCGCACGGTGGCCGCGGCCGGGCTGGAGGAGCACGTCGTCGCCGTGGTCGGCGCCTCGCCGCGGGTCGCGGCGGCGCTCGGCGGGGGCGGCGGCGGCCGGTTCGGCCTGGTCTTCGTCGACGGCGGGCACACCGACACGCACGCCACCGCCGACTACGAGAGCTGGGCTCCGCAGCTCGCCGAGGGCGGGCTGCTCGCGATCCACGACGTCTTCCCCGACCCCGCGGCGGGGGGTCAGGCGCCCTACCGCGTCTGGCGACGCGCCCTGGCCTCCGGTGCCTTTACCGAGGACGCGGCGTGCGATTCACTGCGGGTGCTCAGGCGCATCGGCCAGGGGATCTGACCAGCGGCGGCGTGGGGTGCCCCGCGAGGTCACGGCGACATCACAAGCGTGTCGCCTGAGAAACAGATAAGCCGACCCGTCGGGCCGGGCACGTGCTTCATCCGTACGATGGGGCGCGGCCCGTCCCGTCTGACCAGACCATGACGACAAGACCGACGAAGGATTTGACGTGAACAACCGCTCGCTCCGTCGAGGCGATCTAGTAGTGGGCGGAGCAGCGCTTCTGCTCTTCATCGCCTCGTTCCTCGACACGTACTCCTATGACTTCGAGGGCTTCTCCGACAGCGTCAACGGCTGGGACAGCTCGCTCTTCCCGGTCCTGCCCTCGCTGTTCCTGGCCGGCATCCTCGGCGGCGGAGCCATCATCGGCTCGCGTTTCCTGCCGCAGCCGGAGCGGTTGTTCCTCGGGCTGAGGCTGGACCAGTGGGGCATCGCCCTGTCGGTGACCTCCGCCTGGGCCGCCCTGTGGACGATGATCAGTGACAAGGGCGAGGCGGACCTCGGCATCGGCCTCATCATCGGCCTCCTCGCCACCCTGGCGCTGGCCGGCACCGCGATCGCCACGCCGATGGTTCCCGCGCTCCAGCAGCCGCTGTCCTCGGGCACCCCCGGTCAGCCGGGTGTGGGTCAGCCCTACGGCGGTCAGCCGGGCTACGGGTACCCGGGTCCGGGTGGCCAGCCGCAGCCGGGCCAGCCGCAGCCGTCGTACGGCGGTGGGCAGCCCACGCCGCAGCAGCAGGCCGCCGCGTACCAGCCCACCGCGATGGCTCCCGCCGTCGGTGGTGCCGCTGGGCAGCCGCAGCAGCAGGCCGGCGCCGACCCGAACTTCCAGCCGTTCTGGTTCGCGGTGCCCGCCGCCCGGCCGCTGTACAGCGAGGACGGCTCGTCCACCCCGGTGGCGGAGCTGGCGCCCGGCACCTGGTACCTGGCGGTCGAGCAGCGCGGTCAGTCGCTGGTCGCCCAGACGCAGGACGGCCGTCGGGGCGTCCTGCAGGACACCTCGGGCATTCAGCGCGGCTGATCGTACGGGCTGAGCAGACGGCGCTGACGCCCTTCGCCGCACACGGGACGGCGGTGGTCCACGGGACCACCGCCGTTTCGCGTGTCCGGCGCGGGAGGGCCGGCGGCCGGCGCGGGAGGACGGGTCGGCGTCAGGCGCAGCAGTCGGTGTCCAGGCCACGCGGCAGGGTGGCGCCGTCGAAGACGACGCGGGTGGGCGTGTGGCCGGCGAGGACGGCGCGCGCCAGCAGGACGGCGCCCGCCGTCCAGGTGGTGAGCTCCCTGGGCCACACCCGCCCGGCCGCGTAGTCGAAGCCGGTCCAGTACCGGCCCTCCGGGGTGCGCAGGTGCCCGATCGACCGCAGCACCTCGGCGGCGCGTTCCGGCTGTCCCGCGACCCACAGCGCCAGGGCCAGCTCGGCGCTCTCGCCGCCCGTGACCCAGGTGTTGGGCAGCACGCAGCGGACGCCGAAGCCCGGCACGACGAAGTCGTCCCAGCGGTCGGCGAGCCTGGCCAGGGCGGCGGGGCCGCGCACCACACCGGCGAGGACGGGGTAGTACCAGTCCATCGAGTAGTGGGACTTGTCGAGGAAGCGGTCCGGGTGCCGGCGGAGCGCGTGGGCGAGGCGACCGGCGGCCAGCTCCCAGCCGGGCTGCGGCTCGCCCTGGGCCTCGGCGAGGGCGAGGGCGCAGCGCAGCGCCTGGTGGATCGAGGAGCACCCGGTGAGGAGGGCGCCTTGGGCGGGGCTGCCGTCGGGGTCGCGGCGCCAGGCGATCTCTCCGCCGGGCCGCTGGAGTCGCAGCACGAACTCGACGGCGGCGCGGACGTGGGGCCACATGCGGCGACGGAAGGTCTCGTCGCCGGTGGCGAGGTAGTGGTGGAGCACGCCGACGGCAGGGTAGGCGCTGAAGTTGCTCTCGCTGGCCCGGTCGGTGGGGCGTTCGGGGTCGCCGTCGACGTAGGCGGCGTACCAGGAGCCGTCGGGGTTCTGGTGTCGCGCGAGCCAGTCGTAGGCGGCCCCCGCCTGCTCGTGGCGGCCGGCGGTGTCGAGGGCCATGGCGGCCTCGACGTGGTCCCACGGGTCGAGGTGGTGGCCCTCGAACCACGGGATGGCGCCGTCGGGGCGCTGGGTGGCGGCGATCGTGTCGGCGGTGTCGGCGACCTGACGGTGCGTCAGGACGCCCGGGAGGACGTGGGGGCTGGCCGGGGTCGGCTCGGGCCGGCCCGTGCGCCCGGTGGACGTCACGCCGCGTCCCGCCCCGGTTCACCGGACGCGTCGGGCCGTTCGGGCTCCTCCGGCCGGCCGGCGGCGTGACGCGGCTTGGTGGCGTAGACGACGAGGCTCTTGCCCAGCAGCGGGTTGAGCAGGTCCTCGGCGAGGCGGGTGGCCAGGGGGCGCCGGGTGATGTCCCACACGAGCATCCGGTGGTAGGCGCGCACGGGCAGCGAGGTGTCGTTGTCGACGCCGACGGCGCACTTGAGCCACCAGTACGGGGAGTGCAGCGCGTGGGCGTGGTGCGTGCCGTACGGGACGAGGCCGGCGGCGCGCAGCCGTCGCACGAGCTCGTCGCCCCGGTAGATGCGGACGTGGCCGCCCTCGACCTCGTGGTAGGCGTCGGACAGGGCCCAGCAGACGCGTTCGGGGCCGTGGCGGGGGACGGTGACGGCGATGCGGCCGCCGGGGCGCAGCACCCGCACCGCCTCGGCGAGCGCGCGGGCGTCGTCGGGGATGTGTTCGAGGATCTCGGCGGCGATGACGGCGTCGAAGCTGTCGTCGGGGAACGGCAGCGCCAGGGCGTCGCCCTCGACGGTGGTGGCGTGGGCGTCCGGCGGGGCCTCGCCGGCCTCGCGCAGGGCGGCGAACCAGCCGGCGACCTGGCGCAGCTCGTCGCGGTCGCGGTCGAGGGCGACGACGTCGGCGCCGCGCCGGTAGCACTCGAAGGCGTGCCGGCCGGCGCCGCAGCCGAGGTCGAGGACCCGGTCGCCGTGCGCGAGGGGGAAACGGGCGAAGTCGACGGTCAGCACGCGCTCTTGGCTCCTTGGACTCCTCGGGGGGCACGCCGGGCGGCGATCGCCGCCCGGTAGTGCTCGGCGGTGCCGCGGGCCGCCTGCTCCCAGGTGAAGCGGCGCAGCACCCGTTCCCGGCCGGCGGCCGACAGGCGGTCGCGCAGGGTGCCGTCGCCGAGCAGCCGGCTCAGCGCGGTGGCCAGGGCGCCGGCGTCGCCGGGCGGCACCGCCAGGCACGTCTCGCCGTCGGGCCCCGCCACTTCGGGGATGGCGCCGCCGGTGGTGGCCACGAGCGGGGTGCCGGCGGCCATGGCCTCGGCGGCGGGCAGGCAGAACCCCTCGTAGAGGGAGGGCACGCAGGCGACCTCGGCGCCGCGGACCAGCTCGGCGAGCTCCGCGTCGTCGATGCCCTTCACGAACTCCACCGCGCCGCTGGCCCCACCCAGCCCGAACGCGTCGAGGGCGGCGGCGACCGGCCCGTTCGTGGGGCGGGTGCCGACGACGACGAGGTGGGCGCCGGGGTGCTCGGTGCGGACCTTCGCGAGCGCCTCCAGCAGCTGCGGCAGGCCCTTCAGGGGCGCGTCGGCGCTGGCCGTGGTCACGATCCGGCCGGGGACGCGCGGCGTCGCCGGGTCGGGGTGGAAGACGCGGGTGTCGGCGCCGATGGGCACGACGTGGAGCCGCTCGGGGGCGACGGCGAAGTCCTCGATGATCTCGCGGCGGGAGGACTCCGAGACCGTCAGGACGGACGGCAGGCGGCGGGCGACGCGGCGCTGCATGCGGGTGAAGGCGTACCAGCGGCGCAGCGAGGCGCGGCGCCGGCGGCTGGTGGCGGCGGCCAGTTCGAGGCGGCGGTCGACGGTGATGGGGTGGTGGATGGTGGTGACCAGGGGCGCGCCGAGGCGGCGGGCGGCGAGCAGGCCGTAGCCGAGGGTCTGGTTGTCGTGGATCACGTCGAACGCGCCGCGGCGGGCGGCGAGGTGGCGGCGGGCGCGCAGCGAGAACGTCAGCGGCTCGGGGAAGCCGCCGGTCCACATGGTGGCGACCTCCAGCACGTCGACGGCGTCCCGGAACTCGCGCGGCGCGGGGGTGCGGAAGGGGTCGGGCTGGCGGTAGAGGTCCAGGCTCGGCAGCTCGGTGAGGGTGACGCCCGGGACCTCGTCGAGCACGGGGTAGGGCTGGCCGCCGATGACCTCGACGCGGTGCCCGAGGGCCGCCAGCTCGCGGGAGAGGTGGCGGACGTAGACGCCCTGGCCGCCGCAGAACGGGTTGCCCTTGTAGCTGAGGAGCGCGATGCGCAACGGGCGCTCGGCGTCGTGTGCCGCGCTGGCGCTCACGCTCGCCCCCCTCCACTGCCGTTCACTGCTACTCGCAAGTAAAGAATGCGCGAGTGCACGATATCCCGCCGGCGTGCGGCCGGTCAGGCGGGCGGGTGGGCGCGGCGAGGTGATTCCGGCCACGCGGGGCGGAGGGAAGGACCCGACCGGGGCCGTTAGAGTGAGCCGAACAGTTCGCCCGCGTTCGGGGGAAGTCCGGTGGAACTCCGGCGCTGACCCGCAACCGTGAGCGAGCCATCCGCCGCGGGCCGCGTCCCGACGCCTCGTCGCTCGCGCGTGGCGGCGTGGCTCGTGAGCCGGAACACCCGAGCGTGGGCCGCGCTGGCCATCGGCCGTCCCCGCCCGCCGGGGGTGGCCGGCCCGTCGAGGAGTACGGAGCTGAGCCCGGTGCCCCGCAGCGTGGGTGTGCCACGCCGTGCGGCCTGCCGTGCCCGGCGGCCGACCGCACAGCGAAAGGCTTTCACGTGTCCATGACCGCCCTCCCGTTCACCCGCGGGCTGCTGCGCCGCGTCGCCGTCGCGGGCGTCAGCACCGCCGCTCTCGCGCTGGCGGGCCTGTCGGCGCCGCCGGCCGCGGTGGCGCAGAGCACGCCGCCCGCACCGTCGGACGCCGACCGGGGTCTGTTCGGCGACAGCGACCCCACCTACGACGGGGTGTGGCGGCAGTCGGTGGCGCTGCTGGCCCAGGACGCGGTGGGCTACGCGCCGGCGGACCGCGCCGTCGAGTGGCTGTTGGGCCAGCAGTGTGACGACGGCTCGTTCCTCGCCTACCGCGCCGACGTGACCAAGCCGTGCGGGGACGTCACCGCCGCCGACACCAACGCGACGGGGCTGGCCGTGCAGGCGCTGGTCGCGCTCGGCGGGCACGAGCAGGCCGTCGACGCGGCGCTCACCTGGCTGCGGGGCGTGCAGAACGAGGACGGCGGCTGGGCCTACAACCCCGGCGGCGCGAGCGACGCCAACTCCACCGCGATCGTCGTGGGCGCCCTCGTCGCGGCCGGGCAGAACCCGGCCGAGGTGGTGCGGGACGGGGCGACGCCCTACGACGCCCTCAGCGGGCTCCAGTTGGGCTGCGAGGCGGGCGAGGAGCTGCGGGGCGCCTTCGCCTGGCAGCCGGACCCGGAGACCGGCGAGCTGTTCGCCAACGACGCCGCCACCGTCGACGCCCTGCTCGCCGCGTACGGCAGCGGGCTGCTGGTGGATGCCGAGCGAGCCGCGGAGGCGGGCTCCTCGGCGGCGACGCCGCCGCCCTGCGACGGGGACGAGCCGGCCGAGGGCGGCGAGAGCGGCGGGAGCGCCGGGAGCGGGGAGGACGGGGACGCCTCCGGCGGCGACGCCGTGGACCCGGCCGCCGTCGCGGCGGCGGGCGCCGCGTACCTGGGCGCCGTGCTCGGCGACAACGAGGAGCACCTGGTGACGCTGACCGGCGAGGGCGCGGAGGTGCCCGACCACGGCGCGACCGCGCGGGCCGTCATCGCGCTGGCGGCCGGCGGGCGGAGCGACGCGGCGGCGGGCCCGTTGGCGTGGCTTCAGGAGAACCTCGGCTCGTGGCAGGGCTACGGCGAGAGCCCGGCGGCTCTCGGCACGCTGATCCTGGCGGTGCGGGCGGCCGGGGCCGCGCCTGAGGACTTCGGCGGCGCCGACCTGGTGACCGCGCTCGGGGCACTCGGCCCCACCGCGGACGACGCGGTGCCCGGGGACGGCGAGGGCGCGGACGCCTCCGACGGCGGCGCCGGCGCGCTCCCGTGGATCGTCGGCGGCGTGGTGGTCGCCGCGGCCGTGGTCGCCGCGGTGGTGCTGGTGCGGCGGCGGACGGCGGGCGACGACGGCGGTGACCGCGTCGACGGCGGTGACCGGGACGGCGCGGACGGCCGGGGCGGGGAGGCGGCGTGAGACCGCGCCGCGCGGGGGCCCGGGCGCGGCGCGGCCTCGCCGTGGCGCCGCTCGCCCTGCTCGCCGCCGTGGCCGGTGGCGTCCTGTCGACGACGCCGGCCCGCGCGGACGACACCGGCTACCGGTACTGGTCGTTCTGGGAGGGTGACGAGACGGCCGGCACCTGGACCTACGCCACCCAGGGGCCGGCGACGGCGCGGGTCGGGGACGGCGACGTCGTCGGCTTCCGCTTCGCCGTCAGCGTGGACTCCTCCGACGCGCACCAGCCGCGCGACGCGGCCGACTTCGCCGCCGTCTGCGGCGGGGTGGCGGAGGGAACCGGCGAGGGCGGCGCCCGCGTCGCGTTGGTCCTCGACCACGGGCTGGCCTCACACGCGCCGGACGGCGAACGACCGCCGCCGGCCAGGGCGGTGTGCGCCACCGGCGTCGCCGACGGCGCGACGGCCGCCGAGGTGCTGGCCGCGGTCGCGCAGCCGCTGCGCTACGGCTCCGGCGGCCTGCTGTGCGCGATCGAGGGCTACCCGGAGCGGGGCTGTGGCGAGACGGTCTCCCTCGCCGAGGGCGGGGACGGGGAGGGTGACGGGGCCGAGCAGGGCGCGGCGGCCGGTGAGAACGACGAGAGCGGCGAGAGCGGCGGGGACGGTGGCTCCGGCGGCAGCGCCGTGGCCGCCGCCGTGGGCGTCGGCGTCGTGGCGTTCCTGGCGGTGGCGGCCGTGCGCCGCTCCCGCCAGCGGCGCGGCTGAGCGCGGCGCGGACGGGAAGCACGACGATGTCGGGAGCGCCGGGGGTGTCGGGAGCGCCGGGGGTGTCGGGGACGCCGGGCGTGGCGGGGACGCCGGGCGCCGCCCTCCGCTCGCGGCCCGCACGGCTGTTGCTGGCGCTGCGCGCGCCCGAGGCCAGCCGGTCCAACGCGCTGCACGCGGGGGCGTGGTGGCTGTGGGCGCTCGGTCTCGCCGCCGCCGCCAGCCGCACCACCAACCCCCTGCTCCTCGCGCTGCTCGTCGTCGTCGCGGGCTACGTCGTCGCCGCCCGCCGCACCGACGCGCCGTGGGCGCGGGCCTTCGGCGTCTTCCTGGTGCTGGGCGCGTTCGTCGTGCTGCTGCGCGTGCTGTTCGCCGTCGTGCTCGGCTCGCCCGTCGGCGGCACGCGGCTGCTGTTCGCACTGCCCGAGGTGCCGTTGCCCGACTGGCTGGCGGGGGTACGGCTCGGCGGCCGGGTGATGGCCGAGGGCGTGGTGTTCGCCGCCTACGACGGGATGCGGCTGGCGACCCTGCTGATCTGTCTGGGGGCGGCCAACTCCCTGGCCGATCCCGCCCGGCTGCTGAAGTCGCTGCCGGGCGCGCTGTACGAGATGGGCGTGGCGGTCGTCGTCGCCATGACGTTCGCGCCGCGCCTCGTGGCCGACCTGCTGCGGATGCGGTCGGCCCGCCGGCTGCGGGGCCGGGAGGACCGGGGGGTCCTCCCGGCCCTGCGGGTCGCCCGCCCGGTGCTGGAGGGGGCGTTGGAGCGGTCGGTGGCGCTGGCCGCCTCGATGGACGCGCGGGGCTACGGGCGCACCGCCGACGTGGCGCCGGCCGTGCGTCACGCCACGAACACGCTGGTCCTCGGTGGCCTGGTCGGCGTCTGCGTCGGCGCGTACGGGCTGATGGCGGCCTCGGGCGGCGGCTTCGGGGCACCGCTGCTGGGGATCGGCCTGCTGGCGGCGGTGGGCGGGCTGTGGCTGGGGGGCCGGCGCAGCCCGCGCACCCGGTACCGTCCGGACCGTTTCGGGGCGCGGGCCTGGCTGGTGGCCGGCTCGGGCGCGGCGGTCGCCTCCGCGCTCGCCGTGGCCTCCGCCGCCGTCCCCGGGGCCCTGGAGCCGGCCGTCGTGCCCCTCACGGCGCCGGAGTTCCCCGTGTGGCCCGCCGCCGCGATGCTGCTGGGCCTGCTGCCCGCGTTCGTCGCGCCCCGGCCGCCGGGCGCCGCGCGCCCGGCCCCTCACGCGGCCGAGGACACCGGAACCGACGCCGGACCGGCCACCGGGCCAGCCGTCGGACCGGACGCCGGACCGGACGCCGGAACGGCCACCGGGCCAGACGTCGGACCAGACGCCGAGCCCGGCACCGACCCCAGCGCCGGACGTGGCGCCGGACCCGACGCGGCTCGCCCGGTGCGACCCGACGCACGACGCGACGCTGGAGCGGCACCGTGATCACCTTCTCCGAGGTCTCCGTCACCTACGACGGCGCGCCCGCGCCCACGCTGGCCGGCGTGGACCTGACCGTTCCCGAGGGGGAGCTGTGCCTGCTGGTCGGCCCCTCGGGTGTCGGCAAGTCGACACTGCTGGGCACGGTCTCCGGACTGGTGCCGCACTTCACCGGCGGCACGCTGCGGGGCCGCGTCACCGTGGCGGGGCGGGACACCCGCACCCACCGGCCCCGCGAACTCGCCGACGTCGTGGGAACCGTCGGCCAGGACCCGCTGGCCCACTTCGTCACGGGCACCGTCGAGGACGAACTCGCCTACGGCATGGAGTCCCTCGGCCTGCCGCCGGCCACCATGCGGCGCCGCGTCGAGGAGACCCTCGACCTGCTGGGCCTGGCCGAGCTGCGGGCCCGCTCGATCGACGCGCTCTCCGGGGGTCAGCAGCAGCGGGTGGCCATCGGCTCGGTGCTGACGACCCACCCGAGGGTCCTGGTGCTCGACGAGCCGACCTCGGCGCTCGACCCCGCCGCCGCCGAGGAGGTGCTCGCGGTGCTCCAGCGCCTCGTGCACGACCTGGGCACCACGGTGCTGCTGGCCGAGCACCGGCTGGAACGCGTGGTGCAGTTCGCCGACCAGGTGCTGCTGCTGCCCGCCCCCGGCGAGCCGCCGGTGCTCGGCGAGCCGGCCGAGGTGATGGGGCGCTCCCCCGTCCACCCGCCGGTCGTCGCCCTCGGGCGCCTCGCGGGCTGGGAGCCGCCGCCGTTGACCGTGCGGGAGGCCCGCCGCCGGGCCGCGCCGCTGACGCGGCGGCTCGCGGGCGCGGCGCCGGCACTCCGGGAGCCGGCCGGGCAGCGCGGCGCGCCCGAGGCGGCGGTGCCGGAGCTGGCCACGGTGCGGAAGCTGTCGGTGCGGCGAGGCCGCGCCGAGGTGCTGCACGGCGTCGACCTGCGGCTGCGGCGGGGCGAGGCCGTGGCGCTGATGGGCCGCAACGGGGCGGGCAAGTCGACGCTGCTGCGCGCCGTGCTCGGCATGCACACCCCGGCGGCCGGGTCGGTGACGCTCACGGGCCTCGACGGGCCGCCGCACCGCACCCGCCCGGCACGGCTGCTGCGCCACGTGGGGCTCGTCCCGCAGGACCCGCGTGACCTGCTGTTCGCCGAGACCGTGGCCGCCGAGTGCGCGGCGGCCGACGCCGACGCCGACGCGCAGCCCGGGACCTGCCGGGCGCTGGTGTCGCGGCTGCTCGCCGGCGTGCCGGGCGGGGCCCACCCGCGTGACCTGTCCGAGGGGCAGCGCCTCACGCTGGCGCTGGCCGTGGTCCTCACGGCCGCCCCGCCGCTGCTGCTGCTCGACGAGCCCACCCGTGGCCTGGACTACGCCGCCAAGGCGCGGCTGGCCCGCGTCCTGCGGGACCTGGCGGACGACGGGCACGGCGTCGTGCTGGCCACCCACGACGTGGAGCTGGCCGCGGAGATCGCCGACCGCGTCGTGGTGCTGGCGGAGGGCGAGGTCGTGGCCGACGGGCCGACGGCGGAGGTGGTGGTGGCCTCACCGTCGTTCGCCCCGCAGGTGACGAAGGTGCTGGGCGCCCCCTGGCTGACCCCGGGCCAGGTCCGCTCCGCCCTCGGCGGCGGCCCGACGGCGGCCGACACACCGGGCGAGGACGTTCCCGGGGACGGCGTCCGGGCGGAGGCCGGACCGTGACGGAGAGGACGGAGAAGGACGCCCGGCGGGCCGCCACACGGTGGCCCACCACGACGGGCCCGGCCCTGGCGGGCCGGAGCACGACGGGCCGGACCCCAGCGGGCCGGCGCGTCGCGGCGGTGCGGCTCGGCTGGCGGTCGGCGACGGCGCTCGCACTCGTCTCGGCCGTCGGCGTCCTCGCCTTCGGCTGGCCGCTGCTGGCCTCGCCCTCCTCCGAGCTGGTGGGCCACTCCGCCGACGCGCCGTGGATCTTCGCGCTGCTGATGCCGCTGCTGCTGGCCGTGGTGGCCGCCACGATCGCGGACACCGGCCTGGACGCCAAGGCCGTCGCGCTGCTCGGCGTGCTGGCGGCGGCGGGCGCCGCGCTGCGCCCCGTGGGGGCCGGCACGGCCGGCCTGGAGCCCATCTTCTTCCTGATGGTGCTGGCCGGGCGGGTGTTGGGCCCCGGATTCGGCTTCGTGCTGGGCAACGTGTCGCTCTTCGTCTCGGCGCTGCTGACCGGCGGGGTCGGCCCGTGGCTGCCGTTCCAGATGCTCGCGATGGGCTGGGTCACGATGGGCGCCGGGCTGCTGCCGGGGGCCACGCGGCTGCGCGGCCGGGCCGAGCTGGCGCTGCTGGCCGGCTACGGGGCCGTGGCGGGCCTCGGCTACGGGCTGGTGATGAACCTCCAGGGCTGGCCGTACCTGGCGGGCGTCAGCTCGGAGCTGTCGTTCGTCCCCGGCGACCCCCTGGCCGACAACCTCCGGCGTTACGTGGCGTACGCGCTGGCCACCTCGCTCGGCTGGGACGTGCCGCGCGGCGCCCTGACGGCGGTGCTCGTCCTCGTCTTCGGCGGCAGCGTGCTGCGGGCGCTGCGCCGCGCCACGCGCCGGGCGGCGTTCGACGCGCCCGCCCGTTTCACGCCCGCCTGACCGACTCGGGTAGGGTCGCCGGTCGTGAACGACGCCGGCCGGCCGCGCAGGCCCGACATCGACCCCGCCGCCTTCTTCTCCACCGACCTGCGGGTCGGCAGGATCCTCGACGTGGTGCCCTTCCCCGAGGCCCGCAAGCCCGCGTACCGGATCACGGTGGACTTCGGGCCGGAGGTCGGCGTACTGCGCACCAGCGCGCAGGTCACGAACTACGCGCCCGAGGAGCTGGTGGGCCGGGGGGTCGTGGGCGCGATCAACCTCGGCACCAAGCGCGTCGCGGGCTTCACCAGCGAGTTCCTGCTGCTCGGCTCGTACGCCGCCGACGGCGTGGTGCACCTGCTCGCGCCCGGACCCGCCGCCGCGCCGGGCGACGTCGTCGGCTAGGCCCTGTCCGGCGGATCGTGCCGGGCCGGGCCTGACGCGGCCCGGCCCGGCCGCGTCGCCTGGCGCCGTGCTCCCCCGAGCCCCCTCCGGGGACCGGGGACACCTCATGGCGGAGGGTCGTCCTCGGGCCGTGAAGCGGTGGTCGCGCCTCACGCGCCACGCGGCAGGCGTGGGCGAGCCCGTCGGGAGTCGACCGACGGGCCGATTCGCCCTGTTTCAGCCAGAATGTTGGCATGACGGCCGAGCCGAGCAGCCCCTCGCCGCCGACGCACGGCCGCGGCTCGCTCTGGCTGTCCATGGGCGCGCTGCTGCTGGGCATGTTCCTGGCCGCGCTCGACCAGACGATCGTCGCCACCGCCCTGCCCACCATCGTCAGCGACCTCGGCGGCATGGACCATCTCTCCTGGGTCGTGACGGCCTACCTCCTCGCCGCCACCGCCGGCACCCCCCTGTGGGGCAAGCTCGGCGACCAGTACGGGCGCAAGCGGCTCTTCCAGGGGGCGATCGTCCTCTTCCTCGTCGGCTCCGCGCTCTGCGGCACGGCCCAGGGCATGGCGCAGCTCATCGGCTTCCGCGCCCTCCAGGGCCTGGGCGGCGGCGGGCTGATGGTGCTGTCGATGGCGATCGTCGGCGACCTCGTGCCGCCCCGGGAGCGAGGCCGCTACCAGGGCCTGTTCGGCGGCGTCTTCGGCGCCACCAGCGTGCTCGGCCCGCTGCTCGGCGGCCTCTTCGTGGACCACCTGAGCTGGCGCTGGGTCTTCTACGTGAACCTGCCGGTCGGCGTCGCGGCCCTCGCCGTCGTCGCCGCCGCGCTGCACATCACGCCCCGCGAGCGGCGGCACGTGATCGACTACGCGGGCACGGCGCTGATCGCGGGCGTCGCGTCCTGCCTGGTGCTCGTCGCCTCGCTCGGCGGCACCACCTGGGACTGGGACTCGCCGTGGCTGATCGGGGTGGCGGCGCTCGCCGTCGGAGGCGCCGTCGCGTTCACCGCCGTGGAGCGGCGGGCGGCCGAGCCGGTGCTGCCGCTCGGCCTGTTCGCCGTGCGCACCTTCTCCCTGTGCTGCGCCATCGGCTTCGTCATCGGCTTCGCGATGTTCGGGGCGCTCACGTTCCTGCCGACGTTCCTCCAGGTGGTGCACGGCATCTCGCCGACCATGTCCGGCGTGCACATGCTGCCGATGGTGCTCGGCACGCTGGCCGCCTCCACCCTCTCGGGCCAGCTGATCAGCCACACCGGCCGCTGGAAGGTCTATCCCGTCCTCGGCACCGCCGTGACGGCCGTGGGCCTGCTGCTGCTCCACCTCCTCGACGAGCGCAGCAGCGACACGACCATGTCCCTGTCCTTCCTCGTCTTCGGCCTGGGTCTCGGGCTGGTCCTCCAGGTGCTGATCCTCGCCGTGCAGAACGCCGTCCGCTACGAGGACCTCGGGGTGGCCACCTCCGGCGTCACGTTCTTCCGCTCCATCGGCGCCGCCTTCGGGGTGGCGGTCTTCGGCACCGTCTTCACCGCACGGCTGGAGGACAACCTCGCCGTGGCGCTGCGGGGCGCCGACCTGCCGCCCGGGGTGAGCGCCGACACCCTGCTGCACGACCCGCGGGGCGTGGCCGGGCTCACGGGCGGCGTCCACCGGTCGGTGCTGGTGGCGTACTCCGACGCCATCACCGACGTCTTCCTCTACGCGGTGCCGGTGGTGGTCGTCGCGCACCTGCTGACCTGGGCGCTGCGGGAGGAGCGGCTGCGCGGCAGCGTGCGGGCGCCCGAGGCGAGCGAGACGGTGGCGCCCAACCCCGTGGCCCGCTCCTCGCGGGAGGAGTGCGAACGGGCGCTGTCGCTGCTGGCGACGCGGGAGGGCCGGCGGGAGGTGTACGTGCGGATCGGGGCGGCGGCCGGCGTGGACCTGCCGCCGGCCGCGTCCTGGCTGCTGCTCCGCGTCCACCTGCACGGGGCCGCCGACCCCGCGATGCTGGCCGCGCGGGTCTCGCTGCCGCTGCCGGTGGTGCTGCCGGCGGCGCGGGTGCTGGAGGAGCGCAGGCTCGCGGTGCGCGACGGGACGATGCTCACGCCGACGGCCGCGGGCCGGTCCGTGGCGGAGCGCCTGGGGCGGGCGAGGGAGGAGGCGTTGGCGGCGCTGTTGGGTGACTGGTGGGGTCCCGACCGGCCGCGGGACCTGATCGAGCTGGTACGGGAGCTCAGTGGCGAGCTGGCCGGCTCCGACCAGGAGTGCCCCCGCCGGGGCTGAGGGCGGCCGGGCCGGGAGAGCCGGACCGCCTCAGGGAGAGGGGGTGGGGGGTGGGGGTGGCGGGAGACGAGTAGGTTTTGTATCGTAAGCAAACAAAGTGGTTCCGCCCGTTTTCCCCGACCACAGAACCCGGGCGGAGCCACTGGCATATCGCCCCCCGGTCCCTCGCCCCCGGCGAGCCGGCCCCTGCCCTCCACCGCCGTCCCGGGAGCCCCGCATGACCGCGACCGCAGCCGCAGCCGACCTCACCGTCCGGGCCCTCCTGTTCGACATGGACGGCACCCTGGTCAACTCCGACGCCGTGGTGGAACGGGTCTGGAGCCGCTGGGCGCTGCGCAACGGCCTCGACCCGGCGCTCGTCCTCCCCGTGATCCACGGCCGGCAGGCCCACGCCTCGATGGCACAGCTGCTGCCCGAGCGCCCCCTGGCCACCCACCGGGCCGACGCCGCCCGCCTGAACGCCGAGGAGACCGCCGACGTCGCGGGCGTCGTCCCCATCCCCGGGGCGCCCGCCCTGCTGGCCGCCGTCGCCGCCCTCCCCCACGCCCTGGTCACCTCTGCCGACACCGCCCTGGCCGCCGCCCGCATGGGGGCCGCCGGGCTTCCGCTGCCCGAGGTGCGGATCACCGCCGAGTCCGTCAGCGCCAGCAAGCCCGACCCGGAGGGCTTCCTGAAGGCCGCCGCCGAGCTCGGCGTCGACCCGGAGGACTGCCTGGTGTTCGAGGACTCCGGCGCCGGCATCGCCGCGGGCCACGCCGCCGGCATGCGCGTGGTCGGCGTCGGCCCCCGCGCCGCGGCCCACGGCCCGACGGTCTGGGCGCCCACCCTGGAACGCGTCCACGTCGAGCCCCAGGGCGAGGCCGGCGGCGCGCTCCGCGTCCGCGTCCACGCCGACTGACCCGGGGGACGGACCGGATGGAGGGACGGCCCGGAGGGACGGGCCGGAGGGACGAACGGGAGGACGGCGGCGTGGCCCGGGCGGGCCGCCGCCGTCCCCACGTCCCGGCCCGCTCCGGGTCAGCCGGCGATCGCCTCGTAGAGGCTGAAGCAGCCGAGCGCCACCATCGCCACCGCCGCGACCGTGCCGATCAGGCGCAGCGGCACCCATCGCAGCAGCGCGCGGCCGCCGAGGATGCCGAGGGCCGCCACCGCCCACAGCGCGAGGGTCGCGCCCACCGCCACGGAGAGCGGGTCCTCGTAGCGGGCGGCGAGGTTGGCGGTCATGATCTGCGTGATGTCCCCGAGCTCCGCGGCCAGGATCAGCATGAAGCCGGCCCCCGCGACCCGCCAGAACGACGCGTCGCGCGGCGAGGAGCCGCCGCCCGACTCCTCCTCCTCACCGCCCTTGCGGGCCTCGCGCAGCACCAGCACCGCCCCGCCCAGGAACAGCACGCCCACCACCGCCTGCACCGGACGTTGCGGCAGCAGCGCCAGCACGCTGCCGGCCGCGACGGCCACCGCCACGTGGACGACGAAGGCCGCCGCCACCCCGGCGAAGACGTAGGAGGCGCGGTAACGGGTGCCGAGCAGGAGACCGGCCAGGGCCGTCTTGTCGGGCAGCTCGGCCAGGAAGATGACGCCGAAGACGACGGCGGCCGTGGTTAGGGAGAACATGGCTTCCTCGATGACTCCTCGGGCCACCGCGCCGAGGACCCGCGGCAGCGCGAACTTCGGCACGGCAGCGTCGTGACGAAAGCTGACACTGCGGCCGAAGGTCTCGCTGGCGGGCGGCACGCCGCGCGCGCTCGCGCGCGAGGCCACCCGCTCCGGGCACCGGGCCCGTCACGCCATGCGGCGGGCCAGTATGTCGATGGTCCGGCGAAGAGCTACTCCCCTTCGATCTCGCCCCACGGTACCAGCCGGCCCCTCACGCCTCCCCGGAGCCGGCGAGCCCGACGAACGGGACCGTCAGACACGCCACGCGGCCGCCCGCGTCGCCCGTCTCGTCGGTGGCGTGCTCGTGCAGCACCAGCGAGCCCGCGCCGCCCTCCCGGAAGAGCCACCGCTGCCACGCGACGGCGACGCCCACGCCCGCCGGGTCGGGCGTGACGTCGAGCCAGACCTCGTTGTACGGGTTGGCCCGCCAGGGCTCCTCCCCCGGGTGGTGCTGGTAGTGGCCGCCGGCCGCGGCGGGGTCGGGGCCGCACGGCTCGGTGTGCACGTGGGCGCCGAGGGTGTGCCCGGGGCGCAGTCCGCTCACCGTCAGGTCGATCCGCATCGTGTCCGTGTCGGTGTCGACGAACTGCTCGACGGTGACCGTCGTCCCCTCGGGGACGAGCTCCGTGTCGTACGTCACCGCCTCCTCGCCGTCGACGGTGTACGTGCCGTGGGCGCGCAGCGTGTACTCCCAGGGGTCCTGCACCGTCCCGGCCGCCGCCTGCCCCTCCCCGGGCGCCTCGCCCGGGGTCGTCGCCGCGGCCTCCGCCGCGGTCGCCGTCGCCGTCGCGCCGACGCCGCCCACGCACAACGCCGCCACCGTCACCACTCCGCTCACGCCCGCCGTGGCCCACCGCCGCGTCTGCTCGCGCATCGCACCTCTCCCGTCGTCCGTCACCGAGACCGTCGCGACATGACAACGTGTCGCGCCCCGGCCACGACACGGCCACGCTGAGACACCCGCCACACGCAACCCGGATACACCCGCCGACCTTTGTCGGCGTACGCTGTACGGCGGAACGGCGCGCCCGTTCGGGGCGTTACCGGAACGGGTGGCATGTCATCAGGGGAACGGGGAGCATCGTGCAGGAGACCTTGGGGGTACTGCTGTACGCCCCGTGGATCTATGTGATCGTCGCTCTCTCGATCCTCCTGGACGTCTTCGTGCCGCTGCTGCCGAGCGGAGCCCTCGTCGTCACCGCGGCCACGGTCGCCGCCGGCACCGCCGCCGACGTCGCGGGGGGCCTGCCCTCACCGTCCTCCGCCGAGGCGCACCTGCCCGAGCTGTTTCTCCTCATACTCTGCGCGGCCAGCGCCTCCTTCCTCGGCGACCTCCTGGCCTACCACCTCGCCCGGCGCGGCGGACGCCGCTTCGCGGGCGCGATCGCGCGCTCCCGCCGGATGACCGTCGCGCAGGAGCGGATCGGCGCGGCCCTCGCCCGTGGGGGCGGGTCGCTGGTGGTGCTCGCGCGCTTCGCGCCGGCCGGCCGGGCGCTGGTCAGCCTGGGCGCGGGCGCGACGCGGCGCCGCGCCCGCGAGTTCCTGCCCTGGTCGGCGGTGGCCGCCGTGGTGTGGACCGGGTACAGCGTGGGCCTCGGGTACCTCGGCGGCCAGCTGCTGGGCGCCAGCTGGTTCGCCACGGCCCTGTCGCTGCTGGCGCTGATCGCCGCCGGCGGCGTCGCCGCCCGTCTGCTGCGCCCCGGTGCGGACGCGGAGCCCGGCTCGGGCGGCGAGCCGACGGCGCCGACGACGGAGCCCGCGAACGCGCCGGTGGCGTAGCCGCTCTCCCCCACGCCCGGCCCCTCACGCCCGGCACGGGTGGGCCGCGTGGCCCGTCGGCCGTGCCGACGTGGCGCCCGCGGCCCCCGTCACCGTCGTCACCCTCTTCGTCTTCTGGCCGTGTTCACCGTTCGCCCCGGCCCGCGTCGAGGCCCGCGTCGAGGCCCGTGCCGGGTCAGCTCGGGATGCGGCCCACTCCGCCGTACCAGGACACGTCGGCGTGGTCCGGCCGCGCCTCCACCGGCACGGTGGACCGCCAGTCGGAGACCACCTGGACGCCGGGCTCGACGAGCTCGGTGCCCTCGAAGAAGCGCGTGAACTCCTCGCGGCCGCGCAGGGTCAACGGCACGCCCTGCGCGCGGTAGGCGTCCTGCACCCCCATCGCGGCCTCGGGCGCGATGTCCGCGGTGGCGTGCGAGAGGATCACGTGGCTGCCGGCCGGCAGCGCCTGCCGCAGCCGGCGCAGGATGCCCAGCGGGTCCTCGTCGTCACCGACGAAGTGCAGGATGGCGACGGCCAGCAGCGCGACGGGCTCGTCGAAGTCGATCAGGCTCCGCGTCCTGGGGTGGTCGAGGATCGCCTCCGGATCCCGCATGTCGCCCTGTATGACCACGGTCTGGTCGTTCTTCCCCAGCAGCGCGCTGCCGTAGACGAGCACGATCGGGTCGTTGTCCACGTAGACCACGCGGGCGCCGGGGTCGACCCGCTGGGCGACCTGGTGGACGTTCTCCGCCGTGGGGAGCCCGGAGCCCAGGTCGAGGAACTGCCTTATCCCCGCCTCCTGGGCGAGGTACCGCACGGCGCGGCCGAGGAACTTCCGGTTCTCCCGGGCCGCGACGCGCAGCATCGGAAAGGCGCCGAGCGCCTTCTCGGCGGCCTCGGCGTCGACGACGTAGTGGTCCTTGCCGCCCAACAGGTAGTCGTACATCCGGGCTGAGTGCGGGCGGTCCGTCCGCAGGTCCACCTCGCCGCCGGCCCGGTCGCTCGTCGCTTCGGACACCCGTCGCTCCTTCGGCTCACAGATCATGATCAATTCCGGGACATGCTAGTCCCGTACCACCCCACGGTCGATCAGAACCCAAGCCATTTCCCCGTGTTGGCGACGGTCAGCAGCCGCCTCCACCCCCTCCCCCGTCGCCACCACCGCCACCACAGCCGCCGGAGTCCCCTCCGCCCCAGCCACCACCGTCGCCGCCACCCCAGAAGGAACCGCCGCTCCAGCCGTCGCGACCGTGCCTGTCGGACAAGCTCAGGGCCCGACTGCCCCCCGCGTCCAGGGCGTACATCACCGCCGCCACGATGACCGCGACGACGGCCCCCATCCCGAGGAGTCCCAGCATCAACAGCACCGCATCCATGGCATCCCCCTTTGATCCCCATGAACGGCCCTTCACGAGGAAGGACGAGCACCGTGCCTTCCGGGCTGCGTCCGGCCCCCCACTGTTACGCGTTCGCCACACACCATGTCCCTCACCTCACTTCTGCGAGCGGGGCGCGGAGGACGGAGATTCGCTCACCGACCGGGGAATGGGAGGGACGCGGAAATCGCGGAGCCGGGAGTTCGGGAAATGACGGACCGAGGACGTTCGGAACAAGGGCCGCGCGACGGCGTCCCGGCATAGGATGACCTCACCTTTCAGCGGCGCGGGAGGTGTCAGCGTGGATCCTCTGGACCGGGCGCGACTGTCCTGGGAGGAGATCACCCTGGTTCGGCGACGCGGAGGCGCGCGGCGCTGGACCCGCGGCGAGGTGCTGATGCGCGAGGGGCAGGCGTGCGGCGGTGTGGTGCTCGTCGAGTCCGGGCTCGTCAAGGTGGGCGTGGTCTCCGTTGACGGCCACGAGAGCCTGCTGGCGCTGCGTGGGGCGGGCGAGTTGCTGGGCGAGGTGTCGCTGCTCGACGGCGGGCGACGCGCCGCCACCGTGTCCGCGCTGACTCCCGTGCGCGGAGTTCTGGTGGCCGAAGCGGCGTTCCGTGCACTGCTGGCGGAGAGTTCCTCGTTCGAGGCCACGGTCCAACGGATCGTGATCGACCGCTGGCGGCAGTCCGACCGGCTGCGGGCCGGTCAGGGCGCCCATCGGGGCGCCGCGTGGATCGCCTGCGTACTGCTGGAACTGTGCCGCGGTATCGGAACGCGCGCGCCCGCGGGTTTTCCCACGGGCATCGGAGTCCGCGTCAGCCAGGAAGTATTGGCCAAGGCTGCGAACGTGTCGACGGATTCCGTTGGGCGTGCTTTTCGCGTTCTGAGCGACGCCCAACTGATCGCGCCCCAGTATGGCCAGGTCGTCGTCGTCGATCCCCGACGGCTGGAGTCGTGGCTGCGGTCAAGCACCTGATTCCGCAAGTTCCGCAAATGCGGCGGAGTCAGCCCGCTCTGTGGACTACCCATGACATCGGTAGCGAGTGCCGAACGCCGCCGGACGATCCTCGGCAGGTCCTGGGCACAACGGGCAGTCCCCCACAGAGAAGGGCATGACCATGGCCACACCGGCCCCCACCCTCCACTACGCGATGGTCGTGATCGACGTCGAGAGGTCGGCGGAGCGCACGACCCCGGAGCAGATCCGCAACCGCGAGCGCCTCTACGACATCAACCGACGCGCGCTGCGGCACGCCGGCGTCGAGCCGGTGGCGGGCGAGGACCGTGGCGACGGCTGCTTCCAGCTGTTCCCCGCCTCCACGCCCAAGCACCGCCTCGTCGGCCCGTTCGTCTCCGCCCTCGTCGACCAGCTGCGCGGGCGCTCGGGGACCGACCCCATGCGGCTACGGCTCTCCCTCCACGCCGGCGAGGTCGCACGCGACCCGTACGGCTGGGGTGGGGCCGACCTCAACACCGCGTTCCGCCTCGCCGATCTCCCACGGCTCCGCACGGCTCTGGCCTGTGCGCCGCGCGCCGTCCTGGCGCTCGCCGTCTCCGACGTGCTGTACCAGGGCGTCGTCCGACACGACTACCCCGAGAGCGAGCCCGAGGCCTACCGCAGGATCCGCTACACGGCGAAGGAGGCGGTCGACCAGTACGCCTGGATCCGCGTCCCGGGGTACGTCGAACCGCCGGGCTCCGGCGCGCCGGACGGTGGCCGCGAGCCCGGCGAGGACTCCCGGCCCACGGCCACCCCCCAGGAGGCCGCCAGGCCGCACGTCGTCACCTCCGGCATCGGGGTCATGCGAGACCTCCGCGGCGGCATCGGGGTCGTCCACGGCGACGTCCGGCAGACGGCGCCGCCCGCCGCGCCCGTCACGGTGGCCTCCGTCGATCTGCGCCGGGAGCTCCACGCGTTGCGCCAGCTGATCACGGACGCTCTGCGGCGGAGGGAGATCGACGACGAGGACGGCAGGGACGCGCTGCGCGAGCTCGACGAGGCCATCCAGCACGCCGAGTCCGAGGACGAGGAGGAGCGCGGACGCCTCTCCCGTGCGCTGCGCAGGCTCAGAGGGCTGCTGGACCATGTCGCCGGTGTCGGAGACGCCATCTCGCGCATCCTGCTCGCTCTCCAGGTGGCGTCATGACCGCCACACGGACCCCTCACCCCTCTCCCCCGAACCAGCAGACCACGCCGGAGTTCCCGTCCCTGCCGCCCACCGCGGTCTCCGGCATCGGAGCGATGGGCGACCTCCACGGCGGCATCGGCGTGGTCCACGGCGACGTCTACCAGACGTCAGCCCCGGTCGGTGGGGCGGAGAAGCTCCAGCAGGGCATCAGCTCTCTGCGGCGTCACGACAGGGAACAGGCGCTACGGCTGATCGGTGAGGCGATCGACGGAGGCCTCCGGACCGCGACGGCCTACTACCACCTGGCGCTGGCCGTGCTCAGTGGACGGTCCGCCGAGGAACTCACCAGCCGGGAGCGTGCGCAGGTGAGCCACGCCCTCGCGTGGCTCACCTCCGCGACGCCCACGCGGAACGAGGTGGAGTACCACGCCGCCGGCCGCCTGATAGCCCGCATCCTGCCCGTGGCCCTGGCGACCGACCCCGACACGACGGTGGCGGCCGCGCTGCTCACGGAGTTGGGGACACTGCCCGCGGAGCGGGCCGCGGAGTTGCGCGGCCACCTGCTGCGCCTCCTCGCGGCGGTGCGACGCGACGCGGTGGACGCCGACGAGGATCCCGAGACCCCTCACCGCACGGCGAACCGGAGGGCCGAACGGGTCCCTCTCTACTTCACCCCCGACCCGGCCGAGCCCCGGGTGCCGGAGCCTCCCGCATCGCTCTTCCAGGGTCTGTCCGCCACGTGCCTCACCGCGGCTGGCGTCCTGTCCGGCGTCGGCCTCGTCGTGGTCGCCAGGAAGGGCGGCTACGCCCTCCTGTGCGGCATGATCGTGCTCCTGGGCGCGTTCGTCCTGCTCGCGCCGCTGCGTGCCCGCATCGAGCAGGAACGCGCGGCACGAGCGCGACAGTGGCTCGCCGACGCGGGCGACGTCGACAGCCGCGGGGCTGACGAGGTCGTCTCCTCCGGGTTCCTCGCCCGGCGCGTCACCCGCGTCGCGGACCGCCCGGGTGACCGGTCGTCCCCGCGTCCCGCCTCGAGTCGTCTGCCAGACGGGGAGGGTGCCAGGCAGCGGAGGTTCTTCCTGCGTACCGTCAGCGCCCTCGTGGACAGACACTTTCGGGCTCAGGTCCCAGGTGACCGGCAGGCGGTCGGGCGATGGCGTGAGGCCACCGAGGAGGCGCAGCTCCTCCTGGTCTCGGAGCTGACCCACGCCTACGGGCACGACACCCCGCCCGGGGAGGTCGACTGGCTGGTCAGGCATCGGGCCCGGTCGGCCGCCGACCAGTGGCGGCGAGGCGCTCCGCCGAGGCACCAGGCGTCGGCCGGGCGCCAGCCGAACCGGTCACAGCTCTGGGGCGCGAGGTTGATGAGCTGGGGCGCCCTCGCCAGCGTCGTCGCGTACCTCGTCGACGAGATCGCCGAACAGCGCAGGATCGCCGCACAGCTCTCACCGATCGGTCTGGACGCGGGGACCTCGGTGTTCGAGATCCCCGCCGACGCGTACCAGGGCGCTCTCCTGATCGGCGTGCTGTGGCTCGTCACGGCGCGACTCGTCCGATGGGGGGCCGTCGGGCTCGCACGCGAGCGGCTGTACAAGGAGGACCTGGCCCGGCACGCGGAGGACCGGCTCGCGCTCGTCCGCGAGCGACAGCGCCTGCGGGAGCGGCCCAGCGACGTCGAGATGGCGCGCTGGCTCGACCTCGACCAGCGCGTCCTGCTGCGGGAGATGCTGCGCGAACACCGGGCGCAGCGTCGCGAGGTCCTGTTCAGCTTCTTCGTCCTGGAGGGTGCGCGCAACTGCGTTCGCGCGAAGGAGGTGAACGGCCCGACGCGGTACTCGCGCTTC
The DNA here is from genome assembly GCF_052245655.1 of Streptomyces sp. 4N509B. Taxonomy (NCBI): domain Bacteria; kingdom Bacillati; phylum Actinomycetota; class Actinomycetes; order Kitasatosporales; family Streptomycetaceae; genus Streptomyces; species Streptomyces sp. 4N509B. The sequence goes on along the minus strand of NZ_JBQQBZ010000004.1, from coordinate 86,799 downwards.
GCGCTGAAACTGTTCGTCCTCACCACGGGCGGGGTGTGGATCAGCACCTGGGAGATGACCTTCGCGACCGGTCAGCACAGTGGGCGCAGGGACATGGTGTTCCGCTTCGACTCGGTCAACTCGGTGGTCCTGGAGACGATCGGCGTGCGTTTCGGCAGGAACCGGAGGGAGATCGTTCCGACCGCGGTCGGCGACGGCACGCCCCCGGACGTCGCGGACTACGACGAGCCCGTCATCCACGAGGCGCTGCGGCTGGTGCTGAACACCGGGGAACACGTCGACATGTTGATCGAGAACTTCGACCAGCTCCGGCTCCCCGGCGTGGACGACCCCGAACGGCTGCGCGCGATGACCCTTGAGAACACCGGGGTGCTGTCCGGCTTCCGCGTCCTGGCGGCGCTGGCGACCGAAGGGCCGCAGTGGCTGGTCGAACAGCGTGAGACGGCGCTTCAGGAACTGGCGTCGCCCGAACCCTGACGCGGCGTCGGGCGGCCCGCGACGACGAGGGCGAACTCGCCGCGGGGTGGCGGGGTGGCCAGGTGGTCGGTGAGGGTGGCGAGAGGGCCGCGCCAGACGCGTTCGTAGCGTTTGGTCATGTCGTTGAGGACGGCGGCCTCGCGGTCGGGTCCCAGCGCGGCGGCGAGGTCGGCGAGGGTGCCCAGGAGGCGGTGGGGGGCCTCGTAGAGGACCATCGTGCGGGGTTCCGCCGCCAGGTCGGCCAGGCGGCGGGTGCGGGCGCCGCCCCTGACCGGCAGGAAGCCCTCGAAGCACCAGCGGTCGGCGGGCATGCCGGCGAGCGCCAGGGCCGTGGTGGCGGCGTCGGGGCCGGCGGCGACGGAGATCTCGCGGCCCGCGTCGAGGACGTGCCGGGCCAGCTCGTACCCGGGGTCGGAGACCGTCGGCATGCCGGCGTCCGTGGCGAACGCGACGCGCAGGCCCTCGTCGAGCCACCGCAGCACGCGGGCGGACTGGGCGCGCTCGTTGTGCGCGCGGACGGACACCAGCCGCGCGGGGTGGATGTCGAAGGCGGACAGCAGCTTGCGGGTGCGGCGGGTGTCCTCGGCGCAGACGACGTCGGCCTCGCGCAGGGCGCGCAGCGAGGCGCCACCGAGGTCGGAGAGGTTCCCGAGCGGGGTGCCCACGAGGGTCAGGACCCCGCCCGCGCGGGCCTCGTCGCCGGGCGGGTCCGCGCCCGCGCCGTCGCCGCCCGGGGGCTCGGCGGGCGCGTCGTCTCCGGCGTCCGCACGCACGGGTCCGGCGTCGTGTGCGCCGGCGGGCTCGCGGGTGAGGTGGCAGAGGAGTTCGTCGCCGACGTGGGCCTCGTCGGCGAGGTGGTAGGGCGAGCCCTCGGCCGCCCGCTGGAGCATGGCGCGGGCGTCGTCGGTGTACTCGCGGCGACCGGAGAGGCTGCGGCGCGGCAGCGAGACGACGACGTGCTCGCAGTCGAGGGCCGCCAGGATCCGCCCCGCGGCGCCGCCGCTCTGCTGCTCCACCGTGGTGAGCGTCTTCAGCACGAGGGCGACGTCGGCGCTCACCCGCGGCGGCGCGGCGACGAGGTCGCGGGGCTCGCCGGTCAGGCGTGCGGCGGGCAGCACCGTCTCCAGCCCCCGCAGCGCGGCGACGAGCGAGGCGTCGACGTCGCAGAACCAGTACGAGCAGTCGGGCGCCAGGCGCATCCACGGCATCGCGAGCGGGTTGAGGCCGCAGGCCAGGTCCACCACCGAGCGGGGGGTGCCGCACCACGCGGCGACCTGCTCGTAGAAGGCTTCGAGGTCCGCCAGCCGCTCCGCCGAGGAGGCGTGGGCGCGCATCGCGGTCCGGCACGCGTCCCGCAGCGACAGCCGGTCCTCGGTCACGGCCGCGCCGACCGCGGCGACGGCCTCGGCCGGCTGGCCCGTGAGGAAGGCACCGAAGGCCTGGTGCAGCTTGCGCTTGGCGTACTTCAGGGCCTGGGTGCGGTCACGGCAGCGGTCCAGGGCCTCGCCCGCCAGGCGGTGCACGAAGCCCTCGTCGAGGTGGCGGTACTTCCCCGCCGCGAGGATCCGGCGTGCCAGTTCCTCGACGGCCGCCGGACGGTCGTCACCCGTCGCGCTCGCCCGTGGCATCGCCGCTCGCTCCCTTCCGTCACCCGCGTCGTCCCGTCGTCGTCCCCGCGCGTGCCACCGCGTGCCCGCGCGCTCCGCTCAGCGCGGCGGTCCGGCGCGCAGCGCCTCCGTGAGGCGGACGTAGAAGCGGAGGTTGTGCAGCGAGCCGAGGACGCCGGCGAGGGGGTCCTCGATGCGCAGCAGGTGCGCGACGTACCCGGCCGGCAGCGTGGTGCACATCTCGCAGTCGCAGTCCGGGTCGACCGGGTCGGTGCTGCGCACCCAGCGCTCGGAGTCCAGCCGCGCGTGGCGGTAGAAGCGGGCGCCGTCGTCCCGCGCGGCGGCGAGGGCCTCGGTGTCGAGGTGGGTGTACAGGACGCCCCGGCGCGCGTTGCGGGTGGGGAGGGTGCAGTCGAAGATGTCGTACCCGGCGCGCCAGGCGCTGGCGACGTTCTCCGGCGTGCCGATGCCGAGGCCGTGCAGCACGCTGCCCTCCGGCACCAGCTCGGCGACGAGGGCGACCTCGTCCACCAGCCGGCCGTCGACGATCGGGTACCCGCCGAAGCCGTACCCGTCGAAGCCCATCTCGGCCAGCGCCTCGGCGCAGTGCCGCCGCCGCGCCTCGGACGTCCCGCCCTGCACCACGGCGAAGAGCAGCGGGCGCCGCTCCGGCGGCAGCTCGGCGACGAGGCGGTCGAAGGTGGCGCGGCACTCCGCCGCCCACCGCAGCGTCAGCTCCACGCCGCGGTCCTGCTCGGCGTCCGGGGCGGAGGGGTGGGTGCAGTAGTCCAGGCAGTAGATGATGTCGGCGCCGAGCCGCAGCTGCGTCTCGACGCAGCTGCGGGGGGAGAGCATCCGGTACTTCTGCTTGGGGGAGAAGCGGTACGACAGGCCGGCGTCGGTGACCTTGGCCAGCGAGCGGTTGCTCCCGAGGAGGGAGAAGACCTGGAAGCCACCGGAGTCGGAGATCACCGGCCCCTGCCAGCCCATGAAGGCGTGGACGCCGCCCAGGCGGGAGACGACGGAGGCGCCGGGCTGCGCCGCGAGGTGGGCCGTGCTGACGAGGGCCGCCTGCACCCCCTGCCGGGCGAAGAGGGGGGTGGGGACGCCGCGCACCACGCCGCGCGTGGCGTCGGGCACGAAGACGGGGGCGGGGAGGGAGCCACGGCGCGTCCACACCGTGCCCGGGGCCGCGGCGGTCCGTGGGGCGGCGGGCGCGGCCACGGCCGGCCCGCTGGCGGGTGTCGCGGGCTCGGGTGTCGCGGGCGGGGACGTCGCCGTCGCCGTCGCGGACGCCACGGAGCCGGAGGCCACGGACGGGGAGGGAGTGGTCACGCGGGGCCCGGCAGCTCGGCGGTGGCCTCGGTCACGATGCCGCCCCGCGCGTGCTGCGTCACGACGACGCGGACCGAACGCGGGCGCGCGGAACGCCGTATCTCCGTGGCGATCTCGCCGGCGAGGGCCTCGGCGAAGATGGCGCGGTCCCGGAAGGACCAGAGGTAGAGCTTGAGGGACTTCGACTCCACGCAGTGCTCGTGCGGCTCGTAGTCGATGACGACGCTGGAGATGTCGGGCTGACCCGTCACCGGGCACAGGGAGCTCACCTCGTCGGTCGAGAAGCGGACCCTGGTGCACTCCGGCGGCGCCGGAAACGACTCGACGTGCTCGATCGGGGAACGGATCTCCGACCCGAGAACGGTGAGCTCCGGGACCTGCGCTCCTGACGCGTCTGACATGCGGCCATCGTAACCCGCTCCCCCGAACCCGCCCGGCGCCGCCGGGGTCACGGGATGCCCAGGTACTTGTGGGTCTGCAACGAGAGCGACCACCGCGGATGGCTCAGGCAGTACCTCACCGCGGCGAGGGTGTTGGCCTCGCGGTCCGGGCCGTCCATCGGCTGGAGCCGGAAGTGGCGGAAGTCGAGGTGCTCGAACGCCGCGGGGTCGCCGCCGGCCTGCGGGTAGACGAGCTTCAGCTCGTCGCCGCGGGTCGCGACGAGCTCGGCGCCGATCTTCGGGCTGACGCACAGCCAGTCGACGCCGGCGGGCGGCAGCCGGGTGCCGTTCGTCTCGACGGCGACCTCGAAGCCCCGCCGGTGGAACGCCTCGACGGCCGCGTCGTCGAGCTGGAGCAGCGGCTCGCCGCCGGTGCACACGACGAAGCGCCGCGCGGCCCCGGTGGCCGTCGCCGCCTCGGCGGGCCAGGCGCGCTCGACGGCGTCGGCGAGCTCCTCGGCGGTCGCGAAACGGCCGCCACCCTCGCCGTCGGTGCCGACGAAGTCGGTGTCGCAGAACTGGCAGACGGCGCGGTGGCGGTCCCGCTCGCGCCCCGTCCACAGGTTGCAGCGGGAGAAGCGGCAGAAGACCGCGGGGCGGCCGGCGTGGGAGCCCTCGCCCTGGAGGGTGTAGAAGATCTCCTTGATCAGGTACGCCACGCGGCCTCACCCACCCGCCGGCTCGCCGCGGTAGGTGCAGCCCGAGGTGCAGGTCTCGCGCACCGTCACGGCGGCGAGGCCGGGCAGCGCGGGCAGCAGCCGGTCCCAGATCCAGCGGGCGAGGTTCTCGCTGGTGGGGTTCGAGAGGCCGGGGACGTCGTTGAGGTAGTAGTGGTCGAGGCGGGCCTCGACGGGCGCGAAGGCCGCCTTGAGCTGGGCGAAGTCCATGACCCACCCCGCCTCGGGGTCGACGTCGCCGCCCACGTGGACGGCGACCCGGTAGGAGTGCCCGTGGAGCCGTGCGCACTTGTGCCCCTCGGGAACGTGGGGCAGGCGGTGCGCCGCCTCGAACGTGAACTCGCGGAAGATCTCCATGGTGTCTCTGTGGTGTCTCTCGTGAATCGTGCCGCGTTGCCGCGCCGGACCGGTCAGGCGTCGCGCCCGGACCGGTACGCGACGGGGTCGGCCACGCCCGCCTCGGCGAAGCCCTTCAGGCGCAGCAGGCAGGTGTCGCAGCGGCCGCAGGCCCGGCCGTCGGCGTCCGGGTCGTAGCAGCTGGAGGTGAGGCCGTAGTCGACGCCCAGGCGCAGGCCCTCGCGGATGATGTCGGCCTTGCTGAGGGCGATCAGCGGCGTGTGGATGGTGAGCCGCGGCTCGCCCTCGGCGCTCTCGACGCCGGCTCTGGTCGCCAGTCGGGCCATCCGCGTGAACGCGTCGATGTACTCCGGGCGACAGTCGGGGTACCCGCTGTAGTCGACGGCGGTGACGCCGATGAAGATGTCGCTGGCCTCGATCGTCTCGGCGAACGCCAGGGCGAAGGAGAGGAAGATCGTGTTGCGGGCCGGGACGTAGGTGACGGGCACCTCGTCCGGGTCGGTCTCGTCGAGGGAGTCGTGCTTGGGCACGGCCAGCTCGGAGGTGAGCGCGGAGCCGCCGAAGACCCGCAGGTCGATGTCGGCGACGACGTGCCGGGCGACGCCGTGGGCCTCGGCGACGCGCCGGGCGGCGTCGAGTTCCACGCTGTGGCGCTGGCCGTAGCGGAAGCTGAGGGCGTGGGGGACGAAGCCCTGCTCCCGGGCGATGGCCAGCACCGTCGTCGAGTCCAGGCCGCCGCTCAGCAGGACGACGGCGGGGCGTGCCATGTGTGTTGCTCCCTGGTGGCGAAACGAGGCGGTGGAGAGGTCGGGTGTGGGTGCAGGCGTTTCGAACCGCCGACACCCTCCGTGTGAGGGCGGCACTCCACCGCTGAGCGGTGTGCCCGCTGGGGAAAGGGTAACCGAGGTCCGTCACGGAACCGCCCGCCCCGGTCCGACCCAGGTCACTCGCCGCGGTGCACGCGGGTCGGGTGGCCCGTCGGGGATGAGAAGCGGCCGCGCTCCCGGGGACCCCCTCACGCTCCCCCGTCGCCACCGGTCGCCCCGACTGTCATGAACAGGTGAACCTCGCGTGCGGGGAGAACGTGGGGATGGTCAGGGGCATGAGACCCATGCTCCTCGCTCGACGACGAGGGAGGAACTTCGATGCACGGGAACGTACGCCCGGCGAGGGTCTGCGGCGCGGGACTGGCGGCGGCGGGGCTCCTGGTGGCCGGCGCGCCGGCGGCCGACGCCACCGACACCCGCCCGAAACCGCCGCCGGTCAACCTGCTCAGCGCGACCGTGGAAGGGTGCCAGGCGCCCTGCGCGACGGATGAGCGCGGCGAGGTCACCATCACGTTCGAACGCCCGGTCCGGCCGGACGACATTCCTCCGGCGTTCGTCCACATCCGGGTGACGGCCGACGGCGTGGGCGTCCACCACTCCATGTCGAACAGCACCGGCGACCCCTGGGTGTACACGTTCCGGATCTGCGCGACGGAGGATCTCGGGCTCTCGGGGTGCTCCTACCCGTACCAGATCGAGGAACTCAGAGGCGACGAGGAGTTCGCCGTCAGCGTCGGGTACTCCTGGGACTGTGACCCGTTCCTGCCGGAGTGCGCGGGGACCAGTCAGATGTCCGATCCGAGCAACGCTCTGGTGCCGACGCAGCTGTGACAGGGGGCCGCTGAGGCGTCTTCGGAAACCACCGGCGCCCGGACGAACGGTCGCCTCGGGCGCACTGCTGCCCGCACCGCACTGCTCACCGAAGTCTCGCTCACGCCGCGGAGTTGGAGGGAGGCTCCCGGCATCACCGGGCCGGGCACGGGAGGTTCCGCACTGCCGGGACGCGGGGTGGGTCCTCGGGCGCGACCAGGCGCGCCTCGGGTCGGTCGCCTCGCGAAGCGCGCCCTGTACGGTGAACCGCCCCGCACAGGGCGCGCGGGACGGGACGAGCTCTACCTCAGCACCGCCATCCGTGGCGGGCACCCGGTCTGAGGGTCCCAGCACGTCGCCGCTCCACGCGCGCACGGCCCACCGAGCCGTCGGATGGGTGGGCCGTTCGCCATCCACCCTGGTCGGAGGTGGGTGCAGACGGGTTCGAACCGCCGACATCCGCCTTGTAAGGGCGGCGCTCTACCACTGAGCTATGCACCCGCAGGGGAAAGGGTAACGGAGGTCCGTCACGGAGCTGCTCGGTCCGCCCGCCTCTCCGTCACCCCGGCCACCACCGCGGGTGAGGGAGAGGCGGGCGGACCGTGGCCGTGGCCGTGCCTACGTGTGGCGGACCTCCACGGGGGTGGTCATCACGCGGGCGCCCTGGATGACGCGTGGGCCGGTGCCGGTGATGCGGAAGCGGGCGGTGAGGGGCAGGTCCTCGGAGGAGTGGCCGACGGCGAGGGTGAAGGCGCCGGGCTCGACGAGGCGGCGGTGGTCGACGCCGGTGAACGAGGTGCGGTCGGCGTGGAGGTGGAAGGTGACCTGGCAGCTCTCGCCGGGGTCGAGGTGGACGCGGGCGTAGCCGACGAGTTCGCGGAGGGGCCGGGTGACCTCGGCGACCTCGTCGGAGAGGTAGAGCTGGACGACGTCCTCGCCCTCGCGTGGACCGGTGTTGCGGACGAGGAGGGTGGCGGCGAGGGTCCCGTCGGTGGGGATGGCGGTGGCGGACAGGGCCAGGTCCTCGTAGGCGAAGGTGGTGTACGAGCCGCCGTGGCCGAAGGGGTAGAGGGGTGTGGGGTCGAGGTTGGAGATGCCCTCGCTGAACCGGCCCAGGGGCGGGGCGAGGTAGGTGCCGGGCTGGCCGCCGGGGTCGCGGGGGATGCCGACCGGCAGGTGGCCGCTGGGGTTGACGCGGCCCGAGAGCACGCCGGCGATGGCCGGGCCGCCCTCCTCGCCGGGGAGGAACGCCTGCACGACGGCGGCGCAGCGGTCGGCGTAGGGCCCGAGGGCGTAGGGGCGGCCGGAGACGGCGACGAGGACGGTCGGGGTGCCGGTCGCGAGGACGGCCTCGACGAGCCGCGGCTGGGCGCCGGGGAGCGTCAGGTCCGGCGCGTCGCAGCCCTCGCCCGAGGTGCCGCGGCCGAAGAGGCTCGCCAGGTCGCCGACGGCGAGGACGCACAGCTCGGCGCGGCGGGCGGCCTCCACCGCGGCCGGGATGCCGGAGGCGTCGGGATCGCGGACGGGGACGCCCTGGGCGTACTCGATCCGGGAGCCGGGGAGTTCGGCCAGGAGCGCGGTGCGCAGGGAGTCCACGCGGACGCCGGTGCCGCGGTCCTCGTAGCGGGACAGCACGTGGTTGGGGAAGGAGTAGCAGCCGAGGAACGTGCGGGGGTCGTCGGCGCAGGGGCCGAGCAGGGCGATGTGGGACGGGGCGGTGGTGAGAGGGAGCGTGCCGTGGGGGTTGGCGAGGAGGATCACGGACTTCTCGGCGATCTGGCGGGCGAGCGCGCGGTTGGCCGGGGAGTCGAGGTCCAGGTCGGGGTCGAGGTCGGGGCCCTGGTCGGGCTCCGGGCGGTCGGGGCCGTCGGGGCCGGGGGCGGGTCCGGGCACCGGCCGCCAGCCGGGGTCGAGGAGACCCAGTTCGACCTTCTGGGTGAGGACGCGGCGGGCGGCGCGGTCGATCAACGCGTCGGGGACGTCGGCGGCCTCCCGCAGGCGGGCGTAGGCGTCGGTGGCGGGGAGTTCGACGTCGACGCCCGCCCGGAGGGCGAGGGCACCCGAGCTCGCGCGGTCGGGGCTGACGCGGTGCGTCAGGTCGAGGAAGGCGATGGCCCAGTAGTCCGAGACGACCGTGCCGGTGAAGCCCCACTCCTCGCGCAGGACGGTCGTCAGCAGCTGGGTGTGGGCGGCGGCGGGGCGGCCGTCGATGTCGGAGTAGGAGTTCATCACGGAGCCCGCGCCGCCCTCGCGGACCGCCATCTCGAACGGCGGCAGGATGGCGTCGGCGAACTCGCGCGGCCCGATCGGCACCGGCGCGTGGTTGCGGCCGGCGCGGGCGGCGGAGTAGCCGGCGAAGTGCTTGAGGGTGGCGATGACCCCGCTGGACTGCAGGCCGCGCACGTACGCGGTGCCGAGCGTGCCGACGAGGTACGGGTCCTCGCCCAGGGTCTCCTCCACCCGGCCCCAGCGGTAGTCGCGGACCACGTCCAGCACGGGCGACAGGCCCTGGTGGACGCCGACGGCGCGCATGTCGCGGCCGATGGCCCGCGCCATGGCGTGGACGAGGTCGGGTGAGAAGGTGGCTGCCCAGGCGATGGCGGCCGGGTAGACCGTCGCGCCGAGGGCGGTGAAGCCGGTCAGGCACTCCTCGTGGACGATGGCCGGGATGCCGAGGCGGGTGGCCGTGGTGAGGTGCCGCTGGCGGGCGCGCAGCCGGGCGGCGCCGGCGGCCGGGGTGACCGGCTCGCTGCCGAAGACGCGCGTGAGGTGGCCGAGGCCCTGGGCGGCGGCCTCCTCGAAGGTGCGGCGGCCGGCGGCGAAGGCGTGCTCCATCGGCGCGACCTCGCCCCGCTGGGGCCCGGTGGTGGACTCGGAGGAGGACCGCCAGTGGCTGCCGAGCTGGGCGAGCTTCTCCTCCCGGGTCATGGCGGCGAGGAGGGCCTCGACCCGTTCGTGGGTGGGGAGGGAGAGGTCGCGCCACGGAGCGGACTCGGGCATGGGCGGGGTGCTCCTTCGTGCGTGCGGGGGTGGCGGGTGCCGGGCGGTACGGGCGGGGCGCTACGGGCTGGGTGCTACGGGCTGGATGACCCGCGGCGTGTTACTTGCTGAAGCCGGCGGTGAGGCCGGAGACGAGCTGGCGGCGGGCGACGGCGTACGCGGCGAGCATCGGCAACACCGACAGCACGACCGCGGCCAGCAGGGCGGGCACGTCGGCGGAGAACTCCCCCTCGAAGGCCCACAGGGACAGCGGCAGCACGCGGTTCTCCTGCGACTGGGTCAGGACGAGGGGGAAGAGGAAGCCGTTCCACACCTGGAGCGCGTCGTACACGCCGACCGTCATCAGGGCGGGGCGGCTCAGCGGCAGCGCCAGGCTCCACAGCGTCCGCCACTCCCCGGCGCCGTCCATCCGCATCGACTCGAACAGCTCGCGCGGCACGTCACGCAGGAAGTTCACCAGGATGAGCACGGTCAGGGGGATGGCGAAGGCGATCGACGGCAGGGCGATCGCCATCAGGGTGTCGTAGAGCTGGAGCTCGACGATGAGGTAGTAGACGGGGATGATCGCCGCCTGGAGAGGGATGGCGATGCCGAGCAGGACCGCGCGGAAGAGGTTGACGGCGAACCGGGTGCGGCTGCGGACGATGACGTACGCCGCCATCAGCGAGACGGTGAGGGTGACGACGACCGCGCCGGCGGTGACCAGGACGCTGTTGACGAAGTAGTGGGCGAAGTCGGCCTCCAGGACCCGCTCGTAGGCGTCGAGGGTGGGGTTGGAGGGGAGGGAGAGCGGGTTCTCGCTGAAGTAGTCCTCGCGGGGGCGGAGGCTGGTGACGACGATGTAGTAGACGGGGATGACGATGACCGCCAGCCACAGCCAGCCGCCGAGCGCGCCGAGGACGTTGGGGCGCCGGCCCGTCCCGCGTGGCCGGCCGCCCCTGCTCGGCCGGTCGCCCCGGCTCGGCTGACCGACCTTGGCCGGCCGGCTGGCGTGGCTGGTCGCGTTCACAGGCCCTCCCGTTGGCTGTCCATGCGGCTGGCGCCGGTGATGCGGTTGAGGCCGAGGGCCACGGCGAGGCCGACGACGGCCAGGACGAGGGCGATCACGCTGGCCCGCCCCATCTCGTACGAACGGAAGCCCGTCAGGTACATGTCCAGCGGCAGCACGCGGGTGGCGTCGCCCGGCCCGCCGCCCGTCAACACGAAGATCAGGTCGAAGTAGGTCAGCGAACCGACGATCATGATCGTGGAGGAGGTCACCATCGTGTACTTCAGCTGCGGCAGCGTGATCCGCCAGAACTGTGTCCACGTGCCCGCGCCGTCGATCCGGGCCGCCTCGTACAGCTCGGCCGGGATCTGGCGGACGCCCGCCTGGTAGATCAGCGCGTGGAACGGGATGAACGACCAGCCGATCACGAAGGCCACGACGTAGAGGGCGAGGTCGGGGTCGCCCAGCCAGTTCCTCGCCAGGGCGTCGATGCCCAGCGCCGTGCCGACGCCGAAGTTCGGGTCGGCCAGGGCCTGGAAGGCGATGGCCACGCCGGCGGAGCTGAACAGCAGCGGCAGGAAGTACAGCACGGACAGCAGCGCCCGGTAGCGCTGCCGGCCGGCGGTGAAGACGCCGAGCAGGAGGGCGAGCGGGGCCTGGAAGACGAAGGAGAGCGCGGTGAGCTGGACGGTGAGCCAGACCGCCTCGCGGGTGACGGGGTCGTCGATGGCCTCGCGCCAGTTGTCCAGACCGGTCCAGGTGGGGTCGCCCAGGCCGTCCCAGTTCATGAACGACAGCACGACGACGCCCAGCAGCGGCAGCACGGCGAAGAGGCCGAAGAGGAGCAGGGCGGGCGCCGCCATCCACGGCGTGGGACCGGCGGCGCCCTTCGCGCGCCTCGCGCCCTTCGCTCGCCTCGCGCTGCTCGCGCTGCTCGCGCTGCTCGCGCTCCTGGTGAGCCCTTCCGTCACAGCGTCGCGTCCATGGCCGAGGAGAAGTCCTCGGGGGTGATCTCGCCGAGGAACAGCTTGCTGAGGTTGGTCAGCAGCTCCTGCGCCTGCGCGGGCGGCAGGGCCTGGTCCCAGGAGAGCTGGAAGTGGTCCGCGTCGCGCACCATGCCGTAGACGAAGTCCAGGTAGTCGGCGTCGTCCTGCTGGGCGATGCGGTCCTCCAGGCCCGCGACGGGCGGCACGGTGCCGTTCTCGAGCAGCGCGTCGATGTGCTCGTCGTTGAAGAGCTGCCCGTCCAGGTACTGGGTGGCGGTCTCCTGGGACTCCGCGGGCGCGCTGGCGGAGACCGACCAGTAGTTGGAGGGGTTGCCGACGATGTTCGACGGGTCGCCCTCCCCGCCCTCGACCAGCGGGAAGGTGGTGTAGCCGAGGTCGCCGCTCGCGACGAAGTCGGGCGCGTCCTGGGCGAAGGTCGGGTAGACCCAGCTGCCCTGGAGGAGCATCGCCGCCCTGCCGGTGTGGACGAGGGCGACGTCGGCGCCGCCGTCGGCGACGACGGACGCGAAGCCGTCGCCGAACGCCCCGGCGTCGACCAGTTCCCTGATGCGCGTGGTGGCCTCCAGGATCGCGGGGTCCGACCAGGCGCCGGGCTCGCCGTCCAGTACGCGCTGGAACACCTCGGGCCCGCCGATGCGGTCGGTCAGGTACTGGATGTACATCAGCTCCGGCCACACGCTCTGCCCGGCCAGCCCGATGGGGGTGACGCCGGTCTCCCTGAGCGCCTCGACGGCGTCGAGCAGCTCCTGCCAGGTGGTGGGCGGCTCCACCCCGGCGTCGTCCAGCAGCTGCTGGTTGTAGTAGAGGATGACGGGCTGGCTCTGGTTGTTCGGGACGGCGTACGTCCGGCCGTCGATCACGCCGCTCGCGGCGACGGACGGCAGCACGCGGTCCATGACGTCGCGGGTCTCGGCGGTGATGTCGGCGACGTGGCCGCCGTCCACGTAGTCGGTGAGCGTGCCGCCGGCCCAGGAGAAGACGAGGGTGGGCGCGTTGCCGGAGCCGACGGCGGTGCGGATCTTCTCCTTGTAGGCGTCGTTGGCGTACCACTCGACGGTGAACGGCCGGTCGGGGTGGGCCTCGTTCCAGGCCTCGAACGAGGCGCGGAACGGCGCCTCCGAGCCGCCGGTCAACGCCCAGGCGGTGGCGCCGCCCTCGCGCTCCCCTCCGGGCTCGGAGCCGCAGGCGCTCAGCACCGCCGCCGAGAGGGCGGCGGCCAGCGCCACGAGCGTTCTTCCGGTCTTCCTCAGCTTCATCGCATGAGTCCCTTCTCGCCCGACGGGAGAGGCCGACAGCGCTCCAACGAAAAAGTTTCTCTGTCGTTACTAAACGGCTGGGAACCTAGGGGCGCTCGATGCCCCTGTCAATAAGGGAATCAAGCCCGAGAGCGCGAAACAGTTTCGCTGGACCACGCCTGTACAGTGACCTGCCATGGCGGGAACGATCAGCGGGCGCGCGACCCTGGAGGCGGTCGCGCGCGCGGCCGGCGTGTCGAAGGCCACCGTGTCCAAGGTCCTCAACGGGCGGCCCGGCGTCTCGGCCGAGACGCGCGCCCACGTGCGGCGGGTGCTGCGCGGCGTCGGCTACACCCCGACCACCGGGCCGCGCGACGCCGCGCCGCGGGTCGGGGCGGTGCAGGCCGTCTTCAACAAGCTCTTCAACCCCTACTCGATCCACATCCTGGACGGCGTCCTGGCGGGCGCCCGGGACCTCGGCGTCGAGGTGGTCACCAGCGTGCTGCGGCAGGGCGCCGGGGCCCAGGACGCGGCCCCGGCCCCGCCCGGCGTCGCGTGGATCGAGGAGCTCAGCGCCCGCGGGCGGGCCGGGCTGATCGTCGTGACCTCCGAACTCGCCCCGGAGGAGATCGCCGCCTGCGACCGCCTGGGGCTCGGCCTCGTCGTCGTCGATCCGCGCAACCCGCTCGACGAGAACGTCGTCAGCGTCGGCGCGACGAACTGGGCCGGCGGTGTCCAGGCCACCGAGCACCTGCTGGCGCTCGGCCACCGCCGCATCGCCTACGCCGGCGGGCCCGACCGCTCCGTCCCGGCCCGCGAGCGACGGCACGGCTACCGCGAGGCGTTGGAGACCGCGGGCGTCGCGGTCGATCCGGCGCTGACGCTGCACGACGACTTCACCGCCGACGCCGGGCGGCGCATGGTCGAGATCCTGCTCGACCGCGACGACCCGCCGACCGCCGTCTTCGCGGGGAGCGACCTCATCGCCATGGGCGTCTTCCAGGGCGCCCGCGCCCAGGGGTTGGCCGTGCCCACCGACCTCAGCGTGATCGGCTTCGACGACACCTACGGTGCGCCGTGGACCGACCCGCCCCTGACCACCGTCAACCAACCGCTGCTGGACATGGGCCGGGTCGCCACCCGTACCGTCCTGCAACTCGCGCGTGGCGAGACCCCCGACTCCCACCACGTCCAGCTCGCGACCCGCCTGGTCGTCCGCCAGTCGACCGCCCCGCCGCCCGCCCGCTAGGCCCTGCCCGGTCGGCCCCACCGTCGGGGCTCAACGCCGACACGACGGCTCCGTGCCCGTTCCCCGGACGCTTCCGGCGTGCACGACAGCGGCCCCCCGGTCCGTCGGGACGGGGGGCCGCTTCACATCTCCCCTGCCCGGACGGTGGGTACAGGTGGGATCGAACCACCGACCTTCGCCTTGTAAGGGCGGCGCTCTACCGCTGAGCTATGCACCCTGGGATCGAGCCGGGATCGAGCCCACAGCCTACAGGGCTCGTGCCCTGCGCAGAGGGCTGATGGGACAATGGCGAACACGGTGACGGACCGCCCCGGGGGCAACGGGGCGCGACGGGCGAGAGGGGACTGGTGACAGGGGTGAGCACCGTGAAGGACCGTGCCGGGCTCGTGGTGCTGCCGTTGTCCCTGCTGGCCGTCGTCGTGGCGCTGGCGCCGGGGGCGTTCACGCCGGGGGGCACACGGCGGTGGGGGCGGGGCCGGGGGGAGGACCTGCGGGCCGCGGCGCAGGAGGCGAAGGACGCGGCGGCCGCGGCCTTCTACGAGCTGGACACGGCGCAGCGGGAGCTGCGGATCACGATCGAGACGATCACCGCCGCCGACGACTCGGCGCAGGCCAGGGGCGCGGCCGTCGCCTTCCAGGCGCTGAGCGAGCGGGTGGACCAGGCGAGCCACGAGTACATCACCGCGGTCGACGCCCACGACCTGGACGCCGTCGACCTGAACGCGGGCGTCGCGGGCCGGGCGCGGCAGGAGCTGGCGCGGGTGCGGGAGACGCTGGAGCGGACGCGGGCGGAGCTGGAGCGGTTCGGCCAGGGGCTCGGGCCGCTGCTGGAGCGCGCCGAGTCGCAGCTGGCGCAGGTGACGCCGGCCGTGGAGCGGGCGCGGCAGGCGCTGCGCTCGGCGACGGCGGCGCTCGACGCGGCGCGGTCGGCGGGGCTGCGGGCGGAGGATCTCGCGGCGGCGCTGGCGGCGCTCGGCCCCGAGCTGCGGCTGCTGAACGAGGGCGCGGGGCAGCACGGCATCAAGCCGACGATCCGGCGCGCCGAGGACGTGCGGCGGCGCGCGGAGGCGATCACGGCGGAGGCCGAGCGGCTGCCGAAGCGGGCGGAGGAGATCTCCCGGCGGCTGGCGAGTCTGCGGACGCGGGCCGAGGCGATCACGACGCGGGCGGGGAAGGTCGATCCGGTCCTCAGCGAGCTGCGGCGGCGTTTCAGCGCGGCCTGCTGGCAGGACCTCCAGGGCGTGCCCGAGCAGGCCGCGGTGGCGGTCCGGGACGCCGAGGCGCGGCTGCGGGAGGCCCGCACGGCCCTGGCGGAGCAGCGCTTCGCGGACGCGGAGGCCGAGCTGTCGCGGGTGCGGGAGGTGCTCGGCCGCACCGACGAGGCCGTGTCGGCGGCCGACGAGCGGCTGCGGCGGCTGAACGAGGTGTCCTTCGACCCGAGCCGGGAGATCGAGCGGACGCGGTTCGTCATACGGGACGCGCAGCGGCTGGCGATGGCGGGGCGCAACGTTCCCGACCCGCGGCACGCGCGGCCGTTGGACGCGGCGGTGGCGCGGCTGGAGCGGGCGGTGAGCGACCTCGAACACGGTGGACGCCACCCCGACTACTGGCTCTTCCTCACCGAGACGGAGGCGGTGCGGGGGATGGTGGCCGCCGTGGTGGAGGAGATGCGGGGCGGGCCGCGCTGAGCGCTGTCGGCAAGGGCCGGCGCACTCTAATCTTGGGGCATGCCGCGTTATGAGTTTCGCTGCCGCGCGTGCGGGAGCCAGTTCGAGATGAGCCGGCCGATGGCCGAGTCCGACGCGCCGGCGCGCTGCCCGGCCGGCCACGACGACACCGTGAAGCTGCTGTCGACGGTGGCCGTGGGGGGCCGGGCGGGAGCCGCCTCGGGGCCGGCGCCCGCGCCCGCCGGCGGTGGCGGCGGTGGCTGCTGCGGGGGCGGCTGCTGCGGTTGATGCCCGCGGGCCGCGGCGGGACGCTGGAGGCGTGAAGACCTCTTCTCCGGGTACCGGGGGGTACGTCTTCCGTTCGTCGTCCCAGGGAGGTAGGAGATGTCCCTCTCCCAACGCATGCCGTGGCACGGGTACGGGGAGAGCGAACCGCGGGTGCCGCGCAGCGGGCCGCGGGCGCTGCTGGCGCGGGCCCGGCTCAACGAGCACCTGCCCCTCGACCGCAGGCTGAGCCTCGTCTACCGCGTCGGCGCGGGCCTCGCGGGCCTGTTCCTCTGCGTCTTCGGCGTCCTCAGCGTGACGGACAACATCGGGCTCTTCTCCACGCGGCAGAACACCGTGCTGGGGCTGAACACCGACGGCGCGCTCGGCTGGCTGTCGATCGTCGTCGGCCTGCTGCTGCTGGCCGGCATGGTGGTCGGGGGGAACGTCGCCTCGTCGCTGAACATGGTGCTGGGGCTGGCGTTCGTCCTCAGCGGCTTCGTGAACCTCGCGCTGCTGGAACGGGACGCGAACATCCTGAACTTCCGCCTGCAGAACGTGATCTTCAGCTTCGCCGTCGGGCTGCTGCTGTTGGTCTTCGGCATGTACGGCCGGGTCAGCGGGCGCCTGCCGCACACCAACCCGTACTGGCAGGCGCGCCACCCCGGCACCGTGGACGGTGAGGCGCAGCAGGAGGCGGTCGAGACGCGGCGGCAGGAGCTCAACGAGCGGACGGCCCGGGAGGAGCGGGAGCACCGGCCTCGCCGGCTGACGGCTCCGACGTCCCCGGCGTCGACGTCCCCGCGACCGTCATCCCCGGAGTCGTCTCTTCCGCCGTCCCAGCCCCCGACCGCGCCCCCGTCCGCACCGCCGCCGACGCCGACCCCGCCGTCATCGTCCGCACCCGGCTCAGGAGGGCTCGCAGGATCTCTTCGCCGCAGGCGACGCCGCGGGCGGTGAGCGCCGTGACGTGCGGCGCGCTCCAGCCGGTGTCGGCCAGCTCGCCGTGGCCCGGCCGCCAGCCGTGGTCGGCGGCGAGCAGGAGGTCGGTGTCGAGCAGCGCGTCGCCGGCGGCGAGCACGCCGTCGGCGCCGGCGCGCCGGGCGACCTCCGCGACGGCGGCGGACTTGGTGAGCGGGCGCGGCACCGCGTAGAGCTTGCGGCCCTGGAGGGAGACGGTCCAGCCGCGCGGCTCGGCCCAGTCCGCGAGCTCCTTCGGGAAGGTCTCGGGCATCCGCTCGCGGTCGACGACGAGGTAGGCGAACAGGCCCTCGGCCTCGCGTTCCTTCAGCAGCCAGGCGGGGTCGGCGGCGCCGCGCAGGTGGCGTTGGACGTCCTTCAGGGGCGCGCAGTCGGCGGCGAGGCGGCGGCGGACGGCGGCGTGCCAGTCCGCGTCGCTCTCGCCGTCCACGAGCAGGTGTCCGCCGTTGGCGCACACGGCGTACCGGGGAGGCGGGCCCGGGAGGCGGACGCGGTGGTACTGGGCCCGGGTGCGGGTGGTGGTGGGCACGAGGTGGGCGGCGGGCGAGGCGGCCAGCTCGGCGAGCAGGCCCGCGGCGGTCTCGGTGACGAAGGACTGGGGCCTGGCCTGGTAGACCTCGACGCACAGCAGGCGGGGGGCCTGGTCGTCGGGCACCTCGAGGGCGAGGGCGGCGGGCGAGTAGATGAGGGTGCGGTCGAGGTCGGTGGCGACCAGCACCCTCCTTCCCCGCCGGGGCGTGGGGGTGGGCGTGGGGGTCGTCACTGAGCCGTCACTTCCGTCGCCGCCTTTCCGTCGGCGCCGGTGGCGCCCTTGGTGTAACGGGGGTGGATCAGTCCGACGCAACTGTACGGGAGGCCGTCCCCGTCGCCGGAGAGGTCGGCCTCCTCGACGGGGACCCCGCGCTGCTCGGCCAGGAGCCGGATGTGGTCCAGCTCCGCGCCGGCGCCGGGGCGGGTCAGGACGCGCCAGGGGACGCGGCGCAGCAGCACGCGGGTGGTCTCGCCGACGCCGGGCTTGACGAGGTTCACGTCGCCGATGCCGTACTCCTCGCTGATGCGCTCCACGGCCCGCCAGCCGGACCAGCTGGCCTCGCGGTCGTCGGCCGTGAGCAGGGCCTCGGTGTCGGAGGCGACCTCGGCGGCCAGGCCCGGGGCGGTGAAGTGGGCGCTGACGGCGTCGAGGAAGTGGGCGGAGAGGTCGACGTCGGCGAGCTCGCGGTAGTGCTTGGCGCCGTGGAAGTCGTTCGGGCCGATGAGGTCGGCGCGCAGCACCGTGCGGGAGACCAGTCCGGAGACGGTGGAGTTGAGGCAGGCGGAGGGGATGAGGAAGTCCTCGCGGGTGCCGTAGGTCGTCACGCAGCGGCCGGGGTCGGCCAGGACGGCGAGCGCCGGGTCGAAGCGCCCGGGGCCGTCGTGGGCGGCCACGGCCTGGGCGAGCTCTCGGGCGATGGCGCCCTTGCCGGTCCAGCCGTCGAGGAAGACGACGTCGGCCGGGTCGTGGTGGGCGGCGAGCCAGCGCAGCGCGGTGGCGTCGATGCCGCGTCCGCGCACGATCGAGACGGCGTAGTGCGGCAGGTCGAGGCCGTGGGCGCGGGCGGCCCAGCGGCGCAGCAGGATGCCGATGGGGGTGCCGGCGCGGGCGAGGGAGACCAGGACCGGGGTGTGGCCGGGGCGGGACCGCTCGGCGAGCAGCGCCTCGGTGACGGTGCCGACGGCGCGGGCGATGCGACGGGCCGAGGCGTCGAGCGCGCTGTGGAAGAGCCGCTGGTACTCGGCGCTCGGCTGGTACTCGACGGGCAGCATCTCGGCGTAGTGGGCGCCGCCGTGCTGGATGGCCTCCTCGCGTTCCTCGGTGGGGCGTTCGAGGGTGACGTCGGAGAGGTCCTTCAGCAGCCAGCCGACCTCGTCGGGGGCGTAGGAGGAGAAGGCGGGGCCGCGCAGCGGCTCGGGCAGCCGCCCGGCCGGCGCGGGACGGGAGGAGGGCGCGGGGGAGGGCGCGGAGGAGGGCATGTGGGAGGGGATCACGGCCAGGAGGAGGTGGGGGGTGTGGGCGGTCAGGGTGGCGAGCAGGCCGTCGGGGGCGTGGAGCTCGGGGGTGTCGCCGGTGGAGTCGGTGACGACGAGCACGGCGTCCCAGGGCCGGCCCGCCACGTTGTACGCGTGGCGGGCGCCCGCCCCGTCGGCCGGGGCGTCGTGGGCGGGGAAGGTGAGGCGGGTGCGGATGGCGTAGCCGGGCTCGTCCACGGCGAGCACGGGGGAACGGGTGGTGGTGGAGAAGAGGACCTCGGCGCGGTGCTCGCGGCCGTGGCGGGCCTCCAGACCGGCGGCGAGCCGGAGCGGCGCGTACATCAGCTCCTCGGTGCCGAGGACGAGCACGTGCCGGGCGTCGGCGGGGAGGGCGGCGGCCAGCCGGGCGGTCAGGGCGGGGAGCGCCTGGTCGAGGCGGTCGCGGTCGGCGGGGGTGAAGCCGTGGCGGGCGCCGTCGGGCACTCCCTCGGGCCAGTCGAGCTCGACCCGGGTGGCCCGGGGGACGGGACCGCTGCCGAACCGTTTCTGCAACGGCCCACGTTCGCCCTCCCCCGTGCCCTCGCCCTCTCCCTCGGCCGCGGTCACCCGGGCGACGAGGTCGGCGGCACGGGTCAGCACGTCGGGCGGCAGCCGCAGACGCCCCCGGGCGAGGGAGATGACCTCCACCCCGGCGCCCAGCTCCGCCGCGAACTTCGCGAGCGCCCTGCGGTCCGCGTCGCCCCGCGTGTCGACGAGCGCGGCGACCACGTACCGGTCGCGCGGCCAGCGCCGGTGGAGCGCGGCGATGGTGTTGCGGACGGTGCGGCCCGTGGAGAGCTCGTCGTCCACGAGCACCAACGGCCCGGGGCCGGCCAGCAGCGCGGGGTCGGCGGGCAGCAGGAGGTGGGAGGTGTGGTGGCTGTGCTCCTCCTCGAACCCGCCGAGCGGCGTCACCCCGGGGACGGGGCGCCGGGTGGAGTGCAGGTACGGGACGGAGCCGACGCCGTCGGCGACGCTGTGGCCGAGGCCGGTCGCGGTCTCGGCGTAGCCGAGGACGACGGCACGGGCGGCGGCGTCCGCGCCGAGCGCCGCGCGCACCCGGCGGCCGAGGGCCACGCCGGTGCCGTGGACGCGGGACGGGCTCTGGGGGACGTGCTTGCCGAGCACGGTGGAGACCAGCAGGTGGGCGCGGCGCGGGTTGCGCCGGATGGCCAGGCCCAACAGCCGGCGGACGTCCACGGGGCCCGGGGCGGCGGCGGGGTCGGCCGGGGCGTCGCCGTGGCCGTCCTGGCCGTCCTGGCCGGCGGGCCCGTCGTCGTTGTGGAGTTCGACGCCGAGGTGGCGGGTGACCCACTCCCCCGGCCAGACCGCGGCGCTCACGCGGCCTGCCCCTCGAGGCCGGCGGTCAGCAGGTCCACGAAGTCCACACCCTCCCTGGCCACGCCGAAGACCTCGGCGCGCAGCATGGTCCGCTCGGCCCACGCACGGTGGGGCTTCACCTCGTTCATCTTGTTGGTGTACGCCGACCGCAACACCCCGCCGCCCCCGGGCCCCGTGCTGAGGATGTCGGCGGCGTCGGAGTACTCCTCGTGGCTGACGACGGAGAGGGCGTGCACCGGCGCGACGTGCGAGGGGTGGATGCAGGTCTTGCCGAGCAGTCCGTTGGCGCGGTCGAGCTCGATCTCCTGGAGCAGCCCGTCCATGTCGTGCTGGATCAGGCGGTTGCGCAACGCCTCGGCGCCGCGCCCGCTGAACGGGCTGCTGCGCAGCTGCGGCTTGAACATCCGCTCGGGGGTCGGGAAGTACTCCCACACCGGGCCGGCGATGGTGTAGCCGGTGCGGTCGGCGCGGCCGAAGACGTTGACGACGTCGGCGATGACGGAGGCGACGAGCTGCACGTCGTAGGCGGTCATCTCGGGGCTGCGGCGCAGGCCGTAGGCGGAGCAGAAGTCGGTCACGCCGAGCCGGATCGCCGGGACGCGGTCGCGGTGCTTGTCGAGGAGGCGGGCGGTGGCGGTGAGCGCCTCGGTGCGGCTCTCCAGGTGCAGCAGCTCAGGCGACTCCAGCACGGGCATCGCCAGCAGGCGGCGCCCGCACACGACCTCGGCGGCCGTGAGGGCCTCGAGGAAGGCCGGGCCGGTGGAGGGGGTGAACTTCGGCAGCACGTAGCCGGCGAGCAGCGCGATGGCGGGCCCGAGCCGCTCGGTCAGGGTGGTGATCTGCGCGGCCTCGCGCACCCGTATGAACAGCAGCGGCGGCCCGAGCGGTGGCCCGGTGCCGGTGGCGTGCTCCTCGTGGAGGGCGCGCAGCTGGCGCAGGAGGTTCTCCTCCGCGCCGGGCACCTCGGCGTCGCTGATGGCGTCCTCCAGGCACAGCACCATGGAGACCACGCCGCGGGCGACCAGCTTGCGGATGTCGGCGACGAGTTCGGGCCGGGTGGCCGGCGCGTAGAGGGTCGCGCCGAGCGCGGTCCCGAGGGTGGAGACCGGCGAGGACAGGTCGAAGGCGGCCGGTTCCCGGTGGAAGAGCGCGCGTCGCCGTGTGGCGGGCAGATGCCCGTAGTGCCGCATGGTTCTCCCCGATCTCCCCGCTTGGCCCCGCTTCAACGGTTTCCGCGGCAATCGTAAGGGCCGCGTTGTTTCGGCTGTGTGGCGGAAGGCAGGATTCGTTACATGACGCGTGCGCTGGAGGAAGGGGAGGCGGTGCGGCTGTCGTCGTCGGTGACGGTGGTGCGCGCGGTGCTGCGCTGGACGCCCCGCGGGGCGGGCGCGGTGCCGGACATCGACCTGTCGGCGCTGCTGCTCGGCTCCTCGGACCGGATCCGCTCGGAGAGCGACCTCGTCTTCTACAACCAGCCCCGTCACCCCTCTGGGCTGGTGCGCCGGCTCCCGAAGCGGCGGGACGCGGCCGGGGTGATGGACACGGTCGAGGCGGAGCTGTCCCTGCTGGAGCTGGGGGTGGCGCGGCTGGTGCTGGCGGCCTCGGCGGAGGGCGGCTTCCACGCGGAGACGAGCCGGCCGCGGCTCGAACTGCGGAACGCGGCGGACGGGGCGGAGCTGACCGTGGTGGAGCTCACACCGGCGGCGGAGGTGACGGCGTTGCTCTGCGGCGAGCTGGTGCGGGTGGAGGGCGACGGCTGGGAGTTCCGGGTGGCGGGACGCGGCTTCGGCGGCGGGCTGGCGGAGCTGGCGGCGGAGTTCGGCGTGGCGGACTCGCCGGGGCCGGCGGAGACGCCGCCCACGGCGGCGCCCGCGCCCGTGCCCGCGCCGTCGCACCCCTCGCTCCCCCTGATCCCGACGGGCCCGGATCCGCGGCGCCACGGCGCCTACGGCTATCCGCAGCCCGACCCCGGTTTCGTCCTGCCGCCGCAGGGGCCGCAGTTCCTGCCCCGCGCGGGCCGCCGCGGCTGAGCCCGGTCCGCCGGGTCGGCCCGGCCTCCCGGCGCGGGCGGCGCGCCGGGACGGCGCGTGTGCCGGGGCGGGCGTCGCGAGCCCGCCAGGGATGCGGGACAGCCCTCAGCTACGGCCGGTCTTCTGGCCGCGCCCCCAGGACATGCCCCAGCCGTAGAGCCGGTCGATCTCGGACTGGAAGCCGTAGACGTACCGCACCTCGCGACGCGCGACGAGCTGGCCCTTGTGGTGCTCGACGAGGGCGACGGCGCAGGAACGGGCCTGCGGCGCCGGGTCGGTGAGTCCGATCTCGACGTTCTTGCCGTCGCTCGCGACGATCGTCACGACCACGTCGGCGCGGTCGAAGGCCGGGACCCCGTCGTAGATGTAGACGAAGACCAGCAGCCGCGCGATGTCGTCCTTGTGGTCGAGGTTGACGTAGATGCTCTCGCCCGAGGCGGTGCCGAAGCGGTCGTCGCCGCTGAGCTTGATGTAGGGCGGGTCGTTGAAGTCGCCGAGCAGGTCGCCGAGCGGCTGGACGACGCCTCGGGTGCCGTCCTTCAGCTCGTACAGGCAGGCGAGGTCGAAGTCGACGGTGGCCAGGCCCTGGGTGTGGGTCTGGACCTCGGCGGGCCGGAAGAGGTCCATGGGCCGACGCCACAGGCTGGGGCGGCGGGCGGTGTACAGGTCGGAGCTGTGCATCCGCCAGGCGAGGTCGATCCTGAGCGTGCCGGTCTCGGCACCCTCGCTGGTGAGGGGGGCGGTGGGGTTGCGACGGGTGAGCTCGGTGGCGTAGCTCATGGGCCCGCCGACCGTGTCGAACCGCTGGCCGGAGGCGCCCGTGCCCCGCCAGTAACTCCACAGGGACACCATCGTTCTCTCCCTCCTCGTGCCCCGACAGGAACCACGCCACATCGTCATGGGGCGGCCAGCAGCTGGCCGCCCCATGACGAGAACATTCCCGGATCGTCGCCCGGCTCACACCCCGGAGGGCACCGCCGGTTTGTCCGGCGACTCCTCCGCCGCCCGGTCGGCGCGGTTGGCCCGCACCGAGGCCCAGAACGACAGACCGATCAGCGCGACGCCGCTGAGGCCCGTGATGACCTCGTTGACGTGCCAGCGGATGCTGATCAGCAGGATGATCGCGAGGATGCCGATGGCGTAGTGCGCGCCGTGCTCCAGGTACCGGTACTCGTCGAGGGTGCCCTGCCGCACCAGGTAGACCGTGAGCGACCGGACGTACATCGCGCCGATGCCGAGGCCCAGCGCCATCCAGAAGATGTGGTTGGTGACGGCGAAGGCGCCGATGACGCCGTCGAAGGAGAACGACGCGTCGAGGACCTCCAGGTAGAGGAAGAGGAAGAACGCCGCCTTGCCCGCGACGCCGACCGCCGAGGGCTGCTTGCCCGCACGGCGGGCCGCCTCCTCGGCCTCCGCCTCGGCCTCCTCGCCCTCCTCCAGCTTGTTCTCGAAGAATCCCGAGAGTCCGCCGACGATGAGGTAGGTCAGGACACCGGCCACGCCGGAGAGCAACACGGTGTCGGCCTTGTCGACGTGGTGGCCGCCGTGCTGGTACGCCTCGGTGGCGATGAAGCTGGCGGTCAGCAGCAGGGCGGCCAGGGCCAGGCCCACGGCGGCGGCGTCGATCTTGCCCACCTTCGCGGCCGGGCGCTCCAGCGGCCCCAGCCAGGTGGTCTCCCGCTCCTCGAAGAAGAAGTTCAGGAAGATCATCAGCAGGAACATGCCACCGAAGGCGGCGATCGACGGGTGGGCGTCGGTCACGAGCTGCTCGTACTGGTCGGGGTCGTCGAGGGCGAGCTCGACCGCCTCGATGGGCCCGACTCTGGCGCTGATGGCGACGATGACCACGGGGAAGACCAGCCGCATGCCGAAGACCGCGATCAGGATGCCGATGGTGAGGAAGATCTTCTGCCAGAAGGCGTTCATCTTCTTCAGCACGCCGGCGTTGACCACCGCGTTGTCGAAGGAGAGGGAGATCTCCAGGATGGAGAGGATCGCCACCACGGCGAAGCCCTCCCAGCCCCACAGGATGAAGGCGGTGACGAGGCCGGCCAAGGTGACGGCGAACGACCAGCCAAATGTTCTCAGTACCACGAGAGTTTCCAGCTTTCCCTAGCTCCCGCGACACCGCCGGCGCGGGCGGGTGGCCGCGGTGGTTATGCGGTCGGACATATCGGTTGATTCAACTTTTCGGTCAGACGTTGACCCCGTAGTCGAGGGCGATGCCGCGCAGGCCCGAGGCGTACCCCTGGCCGATGGCGCGGAACTTCCACTCGCCGCCGTACCGGTAGAGCTCGCCGAAGACCATCGCGGTCTCCGTGGAGGCGTCCTCGGTCAGGTCGTACCGGGCGAGCTCCCGGCCGTCGGCCTGGTTGACGATGCGGATGTACGCGTCGGTGACCTGGCCGAAGTTCTGGTGGCGGACGTCGGCGTCGTAGATCGAGACGGGGAAGACGACCTTCTGAACCTCCGGCGCCATTGCCGCGAGGTCGACCCTGAGCTCCTCCTCGTCGCCCTCGGCACCCGCGGTGCCGCCGACCAGCTCGTCGCCCAGGTGCTCGACGGTGCCGTCGGGGCTCTTGAGGTTGTTGAAGAAGACGAAGTGCTGGTCGCTGAGGACCTTGCCGTTCGCGCCGACCATGAGGGCGCTGGCGTCCAGGTCGAAGTCAGCACCCGTGGTACTGCGGGCCTGCCAGCCCAGTCCCACGGTCACCGCGGTCAGGTTCGGGGCTTCCTTCGTCAGCGAGACGTTGCCACCCTTGGTGAGGCTGACTCCTCCTGCCACTGGGGCCTCCACTCCTCTCTGCGGGGCTCACGCGCCCCGGTCAGAAACCGATGCGATCACGGCCGATGGGGTCTCCAGGTGGAACGAACACGGGACGTCCCGTTCTCCCCCGCTTCCCCCGCGGTCTCACACGTAGCTTCCCTCACGAACGGCCACGGACTACAGCGCCTGGAGCGCCGTGACGTAATCGTTCAGATCGCGGGCGTCGGGCAGCGCGTTGACGACGGTCCAGCGGACGACGCCCTCGCGGTCGATGACGAACGTGCCCCGCACCGCGCAGCCCTTCTCCTCGTCGAAGACGCCGTAGGCGCGCGAGACAGTTCCGTGCGGCCAGAAGTCGGAGAGGAGGGGGTAGCCGAACTTCTCCTGCTCGGCGAAGACGCGCAGCGCGAAGGGTGTGTCGTTGGACACGGCCAGCAGCTGGGTGCCCTCGTTGACGAAGGTGGGCAGGCGGTCACGCAACGCGCACAGCTCGCCCGTGCACACGCCCGTGAAGGCGAAGGGGTAGAAGAGCAGCACGACGTTCTTGCGGCCGCGGAAGTCGGCCAGCGAGACGGTCTGGCCGTGCTCGTCCCTGAGCGCGAAGTCGGGCGCCTTGGTGCCGGGCTCGATCGCCATGGGCGGGTCCGTTTCTTAAAGAGTTGGCAAACGTCCCACCAAGACTACGCTGTCCGCCCCCGGTGCCCGGCGCCCGCCCCGGAGCGGGGCGGCAGCGGAGAGGGACGGCGGTGGGGCGGCGGGGCGGGCTGCGCCGCCCGCGCGCCGCGACCGCCGCCGACTACTTCTTCCCCGCCGTCTTCGGCGTCACCAGGCGGCTGCCGGACCAGTCCCTGCCCGCGCTGACGCTGCTGGTCTGGGCCAACCCGGCCGTCTGGGCCGCCTCGCCGATCTCGCTGGGCTCGACGTACCCGTCCCGGCCGGTCTTCGGGGTCAGCAGCCACACCGGCGCCCCGGGATCGATCATCGTGGTGGCATCCACCAGCGCGTCGGTGAGGTCGCCGTCATCCTCGCGGAACCACAGCACCACGGCGTCGGGCACGTCGTCGTACGTCTCGTCGACGAGCTCCTGGCCCGTGATGGCCTCGATTCCCTCGCGGAGTTCCTGTTCGGCGTCGTCGCCGTAGCCGAACTCCTGGACCACCTGTCCGGGCTGGAAACCCAGCCTGGCGGCGGGGTTGGTCCGCTCCTCCGCGTGGTCCGCGGTCGCGCTCACGGATCGCTCCTGTCCTGTCTCGGATGCTTGACGGTGGGCCGCGCGTGCGCGCGGCTTGGGCGTAGTCCACACGGGCGGAACGGATCGCGCAAGTACCCGCCGGCGAGCCCGCCCGAACGTTGACGTCGTGATCCACGCTACTGGTCCACAGCCCGGAATGTCGTCATCCCGTGTCACCTGTTGATGGCACTGAGTGACTAACAGGTCGCGCGATGCTCGCATTACCGTTCAGTAGAGATGACGTTTCACCGCTCCCGGGTACACGATGGAGACGGCGCGACACCAGCAGAGCAGACAACACTCACAGTGAAGGAACAGCGTGGCTTCCGGATCCGATCGCAACCCGATCATCATTGGCGGCCTTCCTAGTCAGGTCCCGGATTTCGATCCAGAGGAGACCCAGGAGTGGCTCGACTCGCTCGACGCGGCCGTGGACCAGCGCGGCCGGGAACGCGCCCGCTATCTCATGCTCCGACTGATCGAGCGCGCCCGCGAGAAGCGTGTCGCCGTGCCCGAGATGCGCAGCACCGACTACGTCAACACCATCGCGACCAGGGACGAGCCGTTCTTCCCCGGTGACGAGGAGATCGAGCGGAAGGTCCTCAACGCGACCCGGTGGAACGCCGCCGTCATGGTCTCGCGGGCCCAGCGCCCCGGGATCGGCGTCGGCGGCCACATCGCCACCTTCGCCTCCTCCGCCTCCCTCTACGACGTGGGCTTCAACCACTTCTTCCGGGGCAAGGACGGCGGCGACGGCGGCGACCAGGTCTTCTTCCAGGGGCACGCCTCCCCTGGCATCTACGCCCGCGCCTTCCTGCTGGACCGGCTCTCCGAGGAGCACCTCGACGCCTTCCGGCAGGAGAAGTCGAAGGCCCCCCACGGCCTGTCCAGCTATCCGCACCCGCGGATGATGCCGGACTTCTGGGAGTTCCCCACCGTCTCGATGGGCCTCGGGCCGATCAGCGCGATCTTCCAGGCCCGGATGAACCGGTACATGCACGCCCGGGGCATCGCCGACACCTCGCGCTCGCACGTGTGGGCGTTCCTCGGCGACGGCGAGATGGACGAGCCGGAGTCGCTGGGCCAGCTGAGCCTGGCCGCCCGCGAGGGACTTGACAACCTCACCTTCGTCGTCAACTGCAACCTCCAGCGGCTCGACGGCCCCGTGCGGGGCAACGGGAAGGTCATCCAGGAGCTGGAGTCGGTCTTCCGCGGCGCCGGCTGGAACGTGATCAAGCTGGTGTGGGACCGCTCCTGGGACCCGCTGCTCGCCCAGGACCGGGACGGAGTGCTGGTCAACAAGCTCAACACCACCCCCGACGGTCAGTTCCAGACCTACGCCACCGAGACCGGCGCGTACATCCGCGAGCACTTCTTCGGCGGCGACCAGCGGCTGCGCGCCATGGTCGCGGACATGTCCGACGACCAGATCCTGCACCTGGGCCGCGGCGGCCACGACCACCGCAAGATCTACGCGGCGTACAAGGCGGCGCTGGAGCACACCGGCCAGCCGACCGTCATCCTCGCCCAGACGATCAAGGGCTGGACGCTCGGCCCGAACTTCGAGGGCCGCAACGCCACGCACCAGATGAAGAAGCTCACGGTCGAGGACCTGAAGGGCTTCAGGGACCGGCTGCACCTGCCGATCCCGGACAGCGAGCTGGAGTCCGGCCTGCCGCCGTACTACCACCCCGGCAAGGACTCGCCGGAGATCCAGTACATGCACGACCAGCGGCGCGGGCTCGGCGGGTACGTACCCCGGCGCGTGGTGCGCGCCAAACCGCTGACGCTGCCGGACGACAGGGCGTACGCGGCCGTGAGGAAGGGGTCGGGCACCCAGCAGGTCGCCACGACCATGGCGTTCGTGCGCCTGCTGAAGGACCTCATGCGGGACAAGGAGATCGGCAAGCGCTTCGTGCCGATCGCGCCCGACGAGTACCGGACCTTCGGCATGGACTCGCTCTTCCCCTCGGCGAAGATCTACAACCCGCTGGGCCAGACCTACGAGTCGGTCGACCGCGAGCTGCTGCTGTCGTACAAGGAGTCGCCCACGGGCCAGATGCTCCACGACGGCATCACGGAGGCCGGCTGCACGGCCTCGCTGATCGCGGCGGGCTCGGCGTACGCCACGCATGGCGAGCCGCTGATCCCGGTCTACGTCTTCTACTCGATGTTCGGTTTCCAGCGCACCGGCGACCAGTTCTGGCAGATGGGCGACCAGCTGGCGCGCGGGTTCGTGCTGGGCGCGACCGCCGGACGCACGACGTTGACCGGTGAGGGCACCCAGCACGCCGACGGCCACTCGCAGCTGCTGGCCTCGACGAACCCGGCCTGCGTGGCCTACGACCCGGCGTACGGGTACGAGATCGCGCACATCGTCAGGGACGGCCTGCGTCGGATGTACGGCGAGGACTCCGAGGACGTCTTCTACTACCTCACGGTCTACAACGAGCCGATCCAGCAGCCCGCCGAGCCGGAGAACCTCGACGTCGAGGGCCTCCTGAAGGGCCTGTACCGGCTCAGCCAGGGGGAGGCCGGCTCCGTCCCGGCGCAGATCCTCGCCTCCGGCGTGGCCGTGCCGTGGGCGCTTCAGGCCCAGCGGATGCTCGCCGAGGAGTGGGACGTGCGCGCCGACGTCTGGTCGGCCACCTCCTGGAACGAGCTGCGCAGGGAGGCCGTCTCGGTCGAGGAGCACAACCTCCTGCACCCGGAGGAGGAGCAGCGCGTGCCGTACGTCACGCGGGCGCTGGAGGGCGTCGAGGGGCCCGTCCTGGCGGTGTCGGACTGGATGCGGTCCGTTCCCGACCAGATCGCGCGCTGGGTGCCGGCCAGGTACCAGTCGCTGGGCGGCGACGGCTTCGGCTTCGCCGACACGCGGGGCGCCGCGCGGCGGTTCTTCCACATCGACGCGCCGTCGATCGTGCTGGGCGTGCTCACGGAGCTCGCCAAGGACGGCAGGATCGACCGCTCGGTGCTGAAGCAGGCGCTGGACCGGTACCAGCTGCTGGACGTGGCCGCGGCGGACCCGGGCCCGGCCGGCGGCGACGCGTAGCCCCGGACGGGGCCGGCTCGCACGGGGCCGACGAGCGACGCCGTGCCGGGGGTGCGGGGCATCCGTCCCGCACCCCCGGCCGGCGTGAGCCGTGCGCCCGCAGGAGCACGCCCTCGTTGCGCGTCGCTCACCTTTCCGCAAGGCGGGAAGGGAGTCAGCCGTGCAGGCTGGCGACCGGGACAGATGCCGCGGGGCGTCGCGAGACCACCGGGGAGCGCGGGGCAGCCTTAGGATGCTGCGCATGTCGCGGAGCGGACAGGACGGGCAGGACGGGCAGGACGGGCAGGAGCTGAGGAAGGTCGAGGGGGCGGTCGGTGAGGCCGCGCGGGAGGCGTGGGAGCGACGCACCCAGACCACGCTGCTCTGGCTGGCCGTGGCGTTCGCCGTCGCCTACGCCACCCCGATCGTGCACGCCGACGCGGGCGACGGCCTGCGCCGCGCCTGCCTGGCCGTCGAGTGGCTGGTGTGGGCCGCCTTCGCGGCCGACTACGCGATCCGGCTGCGGCTCTCCCGCCGCCGCTGGGCCTTCCTGCGCGGCAATCCGGTGGCCCTCGTCGCCGTCGCGCTGCCCCTCCTCCAGCCGCTCCGGCTGCTGCGGGTGCTCTCCGCCCTGCTCCTGGTCGGGCACCGGGCGCGCCTGGCCTCCCAGGTGCGGCTGACGACCTACGTCGTCGGCGCCTGCGTCGCGCTGCTGATGTTCGGCTCGCTCGCCGTGCTGGAGGTGGAGCGCGACGCGCCGGGGTCGACCATCCACACCATGGGCGACGCCATGTGGTGGGCGTTCACGACGATGACCACCGTCGGCTACGGCGACCTCGCTCCCACCACCGGCCTGGGGCGGCTGCTCGCGGTCGGGCTGATGCTCTCGGGCATCGCGCTGCTCGGCGTCGTCACCGCCAACATCGCCGCCTGGTTCGTCTCCCGCTTCGAGCGCGACAACGCCGAGAACGAGCGCCAGACCGCGGCCATCGAGGAGCTCGCCGCGGAGGTGCGGACGCTCCGCGCCGAGGTGGCGCGGCTGGCCGGGGCACGGGGCCCGCGGGCGCGGGGCGCGGACGACGCCGGCGACACGGGTGACGCCCGTGCCGCGGGTGGCGCGTCCGACGGGGAGGAGCCCGCCGAGGGTGGGGGCACCCGACGCCCACCGCCGGACGGCATGCCGCCGCGCCCCCGCTCCGCCGCCGGGTGACCTCGCTCGCACGGCCGACACCCGGCCTCCCCCTATCATGCGAGGGCACCACCTGACGCGGGGGATCTCTTGAACGTTCGTCCGAATATCCACGCCTCCCCTGGGCTGCTCCGACGCGTCCCGCTCGCGCTCGCCGTGGTCTTCGCCGTCCTCGCCACGGCCGGCTGGATCGCCAGGGGGGACGGCGCCGCGCCCTACCCCTACGAGGTGCAGCTGCGGGCCTGGGAGCGCGCCAGCCTCGCCGGCCGGCCGTTGCCCGACCCCGAGAACACCCCGCCCGGGGAGGTCGCGGACTTCTTCGCCGGCCTGACCCCCCGCCAACGCGACCGCCTCGTCACCGACTACCCGCTCGTCGTCGGCAACCTCCCCGGCACGCCCGTGCGGCTGCGCTACCGCGCCAACCGCCACGCCCTCGTCGACGCCCGCGCCGCGGAACGCCGGCGCATGCGCGACGAGCGCCTCTCCGACACCGGCCGGTACTGGGCGGGCCGCCGCATGAACCGCTTCGACTCGTTGCTGGAGCCCGGCCGCCGGATCCTCGCCTTCGACCCCAGCGGCAACGGCCGCGCCGCCGAGGTCTTCGGCGACCTGACGACCGCCGAGCGGATCTCCGTCGTCGTGCCCGGCGTCAGGTCCGACGTGGTCCACTTCGAGCGCACCGCCGACAAGTACACCGCCCCCCAGGGCATGGCCGAGGCGCTCTACCGGGAGCAGCGCGCGCTCGACCCCGGTCAGCCCACGGCGGTCATCGCCTGGGCCGACTACGACGCGCCCCCCGGCGTGGCGATGTCCGCGGCCACCGCCGGCATGGCCGCCGAGGGCGCCGAGCGGCTCGCCAGGACCGTGGCCGCGCTGCCCGGCCACGCCGACACCCCGGTGGTGCTGGCCTGCCACTCCTACGGGTCGGTCGTCTGCGGCGTGGCCGCCGAGGGGCTGCCGGGACGGGTCACGGACATCGCGGTGGCCGGCAGCCCCGGCATGCGCGCCGACGACGTCGACGACCTCGACGCGACGGCGCGGGTGTGGGCCATGCGGTCGCCCGACGACTGGATCGCCGACGTGCCGCACGTCGAGATCGGCCCCCTCGGCCTCGGTGGTGACCCGGCGGACGACTCCTTCGGCGCGCGACTGCTGGCCACCGGGGAGGCCGCGGGGCACGACGGATACTTCCTGCCCGGCACCACCAGCCTCGCCAACCTCGCGCGCATCGGCACGGGCGCCGTCAACGACGTCACCTGCGCTCCCGGCGTCGACGGCTGCGCGCCGCTCGATCCCTGCTCGCGCGAGAGCTGAACGGCCTCCGCGCGCGCCTCGACCGGGCCTCGACCGTGCCTCAACCTCGCCTCGGTGGCGGCTCGACCGCGCCGTGACGGGGCCCCTCGGGCGCCCTCCACGCCGCACGGGACGGCGCGCGACCGCCGTCGAACACCCGGGAACGCCGCCGGAACGGCATATGACACACCGTACGGCGGAGTCCGATTCCCCTGTTCGGCGCCTTACGATGAGCCGCATGGGTGATGTACTGGCGGGACACCACTCCCGGTGGGAGTTCGACACCGACTCCGTGCTCATCCGCTTCGAACGGGGAATACGCACACCGAAGCTCTTCCAGGTGCTGGGAGAGCGCCGCGTCCCCTACGAGGCGCTGCGGTCGGTGACACTGGAGCCGGGGGGAAGAAAGGGCACCGTGGTCCTCCACGCGGTGCCGAGACCGGGGGCCGATCCGCTGGTGGACGCGGCGGCGGGACAGCTGCGGCAGGCGGCCGACCCGTACCGGCTGGCGCTCCCGGCGGAGCGCGAGACCCTCGCCGACTACTACGCGACGGAGCTGCGCTCGGCCCTCGCTCCGCAGGCCGGGGAGGACTGCGCGAGTTACCTGGTGCCGGCGCCGGCCGCGCCGTTGCAGTTCAAGGCCTACGACGGCAAGGTCTCCTTCGACGGGAAGGTGGTCTCCTTCCGGTGGTTCTGGACGGGGGCCTCGTCGGCGAAGTGGAAGGCGGGCGACCAGTCCTTCCCGGTCAGCGAGCTGGCCGGGGTGGAGTGGCGCTCCCCCGAGATCGCCGGCGGCCACCTCAGACTGCACCGTCGGGGGCCGGACGGCGCGCCGGAGCAGACCGGCGGGCCGGCCGACCAGGACCCGGCGGCCGTCGTCTTCGGCCTCGGCTACGGCCTGGTGCACGAGTCGCTGCCGCTGGCGGCCTCGGTGCTGGAGGCCGTCCAGGCCGCGGAGCCGGTGGACGCGCCGGTGGCGGACGGCCGTGACCGCCGGGGGCCCCGCGCCGACCCGGCCGACATCGCCGAGCGCATCCGCCACCTCGGCGAGCTCCACAAGGCGGGCCTGGTGACGGACGAGGAGTTCACGGCGAAGAAGACGGAGCTCCTGGCGGAGCTGTGACGTCCGCCAGGACCGGCCGCCGTGCCCGCCACCGGCGCGGCCACCAGGACGCGTCGCCCGCGCCGGGGCGTGCCGTGGCGGGCGTGGGTGAGGCCGGAGCCGAGGCTACGCGGTGTCCTCGCGCACGCTGGAGGTGAAGGACATGTCCGGGTAGCGGTCGCCCGCGACGTGGGCCGCGATGTCGTCGAGCGACGCGAGCTCGGCGTCGCTCAGCTCGACGCGGACGGCGGCCACGTTCTCCTCGACCCGGGTGGGCTTGGTGGTGCCGGGGATCGGGACCACCGTCATCCCCCACACCGCCGCCCGCTGCTGCACCCAGGCCAGGGCGACCTGCCCGAGGCTCACGCCGTGGGCCTTCGCCAGCGCGCGGACGGGCTCCAGCAGGGCCTGGTTGGTGACGGCGTTGGCACCGTTGAACCGGGGCTGGGTGCGGCGGAAGTCGCCCTCGCCCAGCTCGGCGCTGGCGTCGGCGAAGGAGCCGGTCAGGAAGCCGCGGCCGAGCGGGGAGTACGGCACGAAGGCCACGCCGAGCTCCGCGGCGGCGGGGACGGCGGAGCGCTCCACGTCGCGGGAGAAGAGCGACCACTCCGACTGGACGGCGGCGATCGGGTGGACGGCGTGCGCCGCGCGCAGCTCGGCGCCGGTCACCTCGCTCAGGCCCAGGTGGCGGACCTTCCCGGCCTCGACCAGCTCGGCCATGACGCCGACGGTCTCCTCGATCGGCACGGCGGGGTCGCGCCGGTGCATGTAGTACAGGTCGATCACGTCCACGCCCAGGCGGTCGAGGCTGGCGTCGATCGCCTGGCGGATGTACGGCGGGTCGTTGCGGATGCCCCGGTAGCTCGGGTTCTCCGGGTCGAGCACGAGGGCGAACTTCGTCGCGATCGTGATCTCGTCCCGGTGGGCGCGGACGAACGGCGCGAGGAACTTCTCGTTCTCGCCGAGCCCGTACATGTCCGCGGTGTCGTAGAGGGTGACGCCGAGCTCCAGCGCCCGCTCCAGCGTGGCGCGGCTGGTGTCCGCGTCGGCGCGCCCGTAGAAGGCGCTCATGCCCATGCAGCCCAGGCCCTGCACTCCGACGCGTGGGCCCTGCCCGCCCAGCCGGGCGGTGGGGAGGGGCGCGGGTGCGGCGCCTTCGGCGGTGCCGTTGCCGTGGGTGTGCTCGGTGCTCATGCGGAGACTTCGGTCCCTTCGTGGGGCTCTCGGGTGGGCAGGTCGCTGACCTGCGAGGCGTCGGTGTAGAGGGTGATCTTGAAGTCCAGGACGCCGAGGGCGTCCTGGAGCTCGGCGATGCGGCTGAGCACGTCGCGCCGTGTCGTCTCCAGCAGGGCGCGACGCTGGGGGTAGGTGTGGTCGCCCTCCCGCACCAGGTCGGCGTAGCGGACCATGTCGGCCACCGCCATGCCGGTCAGGCGGAGCTTGCCAACCAGCCCCAGCCACTCCAGGTCGCGGTTGGTGTACCGACGCTGGCCGGTGTGGGAACGGTCGACGTGCGGCATCAGCCCGATCCGCTCGTACCAGCGCAGCGTGTGCACGCTCAGGCCGGTGTGGGCCGCCACCTCGCTGATGGTGTAACGGTCCTGGCCGTCCGGGCGCGGGTGCGGGCGTTCGGCCGTGGCGCAGGCGTTCTCCTCCGGCTCCAGCTCCGGTGCGACGGCTTCGACGGCTTCGACGGCTTCGACGATCTCGACGGTGGACTCGCGTGTCAGCGTCATGCCGTCAACGCTAGAGAGTTCGAGCGCACTCCAGGCAAGCTGGCCCCCCTTCTCCCGCTTCTTCCGCTTCTCCCGCCCCCGCCGCCCGTGTGTCGCCGCCGTTCGGGGGCGTGTCAGCGCGCCGCGTTAGGCTCGGGGCCATGCTCACGAGCCTGGAGATGATCGACGGCTGGCCGGTGCCCACCGCGGCGGCGGCCGTGGTGACCGGCGACGGCGCGGTGGCGGGGTCCCGCGGGCCGGCCGACCGGCCGTTCGCGCTGGCCTCGGTCACCAAGCCGCTGGCGGCGTACGCGGTGCTGATAGCGGTCGAGGAGGGTGCCCTGGAGCTGGACGAGCCGGCGGGTCCGCCCGGCTCCACCGTGCGGCACCTGCTGGCCCACGCCTCCGGGCTCGCCTTCGACGAGCACCGTGTGATGGCCGAGCCCGGCACGCGCCGGCTGTACTCCAACGCCGGCTTCGAGGTGATGGGCGAGCACACGGCCAAGGCCACGGGCATACCCTTCGCGGAGTACCTGCGGGAGGCCGTGCTGGAGCCGCTGGGGATGACCGACACCCACCTGGCCGGGGCGGGCTCCCCCGCGAAGGACGGGGTGGCCACGCTGGCGGACCTGACGCGGTTCGCCGCCGAGCTGCTCGCACCGCGCCTGCTGGCCCGCGAGACCCTCGACGCGGCCACGGCCGTGGCCTTCCCCGGGCTCAGCGGCGTGCTGCCCGGGTACGGCCACCAGCGGCCCAACGACTGGGGCCTCGGCTTCTCCCTGCGCGACCACAAGTCCCCGCACTGGACGGGCGCCGACTCCTCCCCCGGCACCTTCGGGCACTTCGGACAGGCCGGCACCTTCCTGTGGGTGGACCGGGCCGCGGCCGGCGGTGGGGGCGCGGCCTGCGTGGCGCTGGCGGACCGGGCCTTCGGCCCGTGGGCTGTCGAGGCGTGGCCGCCGTTCACCGACGCGGTCCTCGCGGAGCTCGCCGGCTCGGGCGGCGCCTGACGGCCGTGAGGCGGGTGGGCCGTGAGGCGGGTGGGCCGTGCCCTGACCGGTCCTCCGGTCGGCCCACCCGCCGTGGCGGTCGTGTCGCGGACCCGCGGTGCCGGGACGCGCGAGGGCTGTCAGCCCGTCGTGGCTCAGTCGGCGCCGGCGCCGGAGGTCACGATGCCCTTGACGCTCGACGCCGAGTCGAGGCTGTAGGAGTACGGGATCGACGAGGTGCTGCCGGCCGACTCGGGCGTGCCCGAGTTGACGAAGTGGTTGTTCCGCTGGACCACGTCGCCGTCGTCGGAGGAGGCGTAGCCGACCAGGGTCGGCTCGTCGACGTTCTCGAAGTAGTTGCCCTCGACCAGCACGCCGGCGCCCATGGTGGACGCCACGCCGTACTCGTTGTCGTAGTAGTAGTTGTTGTAGACGTGCACCGGGTCGCCGAAGCGGACGCGGGGGTGGCGGGTGTCGGAGCCGTCGAACCAGTTGTGGTGGTAGGTCACCCGCAGGTTGCCCTGGTCCTCGGTGTGGTCGTCGCTGTGGCCGAGCAGCATCGACTTCTCGTGGTTGTGGAAGTGGTTCCACGAGACGGTGATGAAGTCGGACTCCCGCTTGATGTCGACGGCTCCGTCGTAGCCGTTGGTGAAGGTGTTGTGGTCGACCCAGATGTTGGTCGAGCTCTCCTGGACGTTGATGGCGTCGTCGTCCCAGTCCCGGAAGGTCAGGTTCTGGATGATGACGTCCCGCACGCCGTTGAGGTCCAGGCCGCCGCCGGTGATGGTGGCGCCGCCGACGCCGACGATGGTCTTGTCGCTGGCCACGTCGTTCATGCCGGACAGGTTGATCGTGCCGCTGACGCGCACGATCGTGGCGCCGGAACGGTTGACGGCGCTCAGGAACTCGCTGGCGTTGCTGACGTTGACGGTGGTTCCGCCCAAGCCGCCGTTGGTGCCCCCGTTCTGGGTGGCCCAGCCGGCGAGACCGGACTGGAGGGGCGTGTCCTGGGCCTGGCCGGCGCCTGCGGCCAGCAGGGTGGCTGGAACGGCGAGAGCGGTGGCTGCGGCCGCGGCGATCAGGCCACGGCGACTACGCGGTATCAAGCGCATACCAGAGTCGTCCTCTCCGGTGAGGAAGGGTGGGGGGAACGTGATCAGCGCCTCTTATAGAAAGCGCTTTCGATCACAGTCATGAACGATACGGGCACTGCATGTGCACGTCAAGTGCCTGGCCGTTCACTCGTAGGTCGGTTCGGTGTGCAGCTCCCACACCAGGAGTTCGGCGGCG
This sequence comes from Streptomyces sp. 4N509B, assembly GCF_052245655.1. Classification (NCBI taxonomy): domain Bacteria; kingdom Bacillati; phylum Actinomycetota; class Actinomycetes; order Kitasatosporales; family Streptomycetaceae; genus Streptomyces; species Streptomyces sp. 4N509B. Next base: position 49,854 of record NZ_JBQQBZ010000004.1, on the reverse strand, counting down.
CCCTCGGCCACCACCGCCAGCTCCACGCCGTCGGTCACGCGCGCCGCGTCCCCGGCCGTCAGCCGCTCCTCCCCCAGCAGCGCGACGCCCCGCACGACGTGCAGGTACACCCAGGGCGCCGCCGGCACGGCGGTGCGCTCGCCGTCCACCAGCCGCCGCACGTGGAGCACCGCGTCGGTGCGCGGCAGCGCGTACGGCGTACCGTCGGCGATGCCGCGCACCACCTCGTACTCGGGCTCCCCGCCGGCCTCCGCCGGGATGAGCCACATCTGGAGGAAGCGCAGCGGCTTGGTGCCGGCGTTGCGTTCGGCGTGGTGGACCCCGGAGCCGGCCGTCAGCCGCTGCACGTCCCCCGGGCGCACGACGGTGGTCTCGCCGGTGGCCGGGTCGAGGTGGGTCAGCTCGCCCTCGACGACCCAGCTGACGATCTCCAGGTCGCGGTGGGGGTGCGGGTCGAAGCCGGCGCCGGGCGCCAGGTACTCCTCGTTGCAGGCGGTCAACGGGCCGAAGTGGACGTTGTCCGGGTCGTAGAAGCCGGAGAAGGAGAACGCGTGCCGGGTGTCGATCCCGGCCGCGGGGTCACCGCCCCGGAACCGCTCGCCGGCTCGCCACACCTCGCGCATGGCCCCACGGTAGCCGCAGGTGGGCGTCAGCCGCCCGTCGCCAGCCCGGCGAGGCCGAGACAGAACGGGAGGTCGGTCTCCTCCAGGTTCCATCCCTGGCCGGGGCCGCCCGCGCGGTGCGCCTGGCTGCTGGCCCAGAAGATCATCAGGTCCTCGTCCAGGCCGCGGACGACCCGGGCGTAGGACCAGCCGTTGCCGCCGTTGTGGGTGGCGACCTCGCCGACGCCGTCGAGGGTGGGCACGCTCCAGCCGTAGCCGTAGAAGGATCCGCCGCCCTCGGAGACGTGGCGCGTGACCAACGCCCGCCGGGCGTGTTCGTCGAGCACCGCGTCGCCGCGCAGGGCCTGGTGCCAGCGGTACATGTCGCGGGCGGTGGAGAGCAGGCCGCCGTTGCCGCGCAGGTGCCAGTGGGGGCCGTCCGCGGCCCACGGGTGCTCCTGGGGCCGGCCCCGCGGGGCGCCGCGCTCGTCGTACTCGACGGCGACCTGGTCCCGGTCCCAGTCGGGCAGCACGTAACCGGTGTCGGTCATGCCGGCCGGGGTGAGGAGGTGCGCGTTCAGGAACTCCTCGTAGCCCGTGCCGGAGGCGCGTTCGACGATGGCGGCGAGCAGACTGTAGCCGGCGTTGGAGTAGTGGAACGTGGTGCCGGGGGTGGAGCGGAGCGGCGCGCGGAGCGCCGCGGCGACCATCGCGTCGCGGCCGGTCTCCTCGTAGTCGTCGCCCAGTGCCTCGGGGAGACCGGCGGTGTGGGTGAGGAGGTGGTGGACGGTGATGGCGCGCTTGTCGTCGGGGACGGGGCCGAGGTGGGCGGAGATCCGGTCGGTGACGGACAGCTCGCCCATCATCTCCAGCTTCAGGATCGCGGCGGCCGTGAAGGACTTGGTGATCGAGCCGATGTCGTAGACGGTGTCGCAGGTGGCGGGGGTGTGCGCGGCCCGGTCGGCGAGGCCGCGGGCCTGGCACCGCACGGTGTCCTCGCCGTGGGCGACCAGGACGGTGCCGGGGGCGTCGGCGGGCCAGTGTGCGTCGAGGTAGCGGGCGAGCGCACCGCCCGCGTCGGTGTCGGTCCCGGTGCCGGTCCCGGTGCCGGCGTCGGCACCGGGACCGGCGGACGGGGTCTCCTCCCGCTCGCGGTCCACGCCGCCGCAGGCGGTGGCCAGGAGCGCGGCGGCGGCCAGGACGGCGGCGGTGACGGCTCGGATCGGACGCATCACGTCTCCTCGGTATGGGTGGGTGGGTGAGGGCGCGCCGGGGCGCGGGCAGGGTGTCGGCGTCGGCTTCCGGCCCCGACACGGGCCGGTTCTGGCGGGATGCGGGACGGAGACGGCCGCGGGCGTCAGGCGACGTCGCGGCGGGCGAGGGTCACGCCGCCCGCCAGCAGCGAGGCGGCGCTCCAGGCGGCGAGCACGCCGAGGCCGGCCCACGGCCCGATCGGCAGCTGGTCGAGCCGCGCGGTGGCCTGCACGGCGAGCCCCGCCGTCATGGGCGTGAGCCGCTCCAGCCGCTCGTGCCAGCGGGGCTCGCCCACCAGCGCGACGAGGGCGGGCGCGACGAGCAGCAGACCGAGCACGAGGGAGACCGACGCGGCGGTCTCCCGCACGGCGGCGGCCACCCCGAGGGTGAGCAGGGCGACCAGGACCAGGTAGAGCACGGTGCCGGAGGCCGCCCGCAGCGTCGCGGCGTCCGCCAGGGAGAGCGCGGGATAGCCGTTCGCGGCGGTGAAGCCGTTGCCCGGGAGCAGGAGGCGGCCGGCGGCGAGTGACCCGAGAACTCCCGCCGTGCCGGCGAGCAGCACGAGGCCGGAGAGCACCGTCGCCTTGGCGAACAGCACCGTGTGCCGCCGGGGGGTGGCCGCCAGCGTCAGCGGGAGCGTGCCGGCCGCGCCGTACTCGGCGCCCATCACCGAGGCGGCCAGGAGCACCGCGAACACCTGGCCCAGGCGCGCCCCGCCGAGGCTCAGCCGGGTGGTGTCCTCGTCACAGACGCTCGGCGCGGCGCACGCGCCGGTGTCGACGGAGGCGAGGACCGCCGCGCCCGCCGCCGTGGTGGCGGCGGCCAGCGCGAGGAGCAGCCACCACGTCGAGCGCAGGGTGCGCGCCTTGGTCCACTCCGAGCACAGCGCCGGCGCGGTGCCGCTCCGGGCCGGCGCCCCGCGGTGCGTCTCACGGCGTGCCGTGCGGTGCGTCGTGCGTCGCGTCGTGCGTCGCGTCATACGTCGCGCCGCCTGATCGCCCAGAACGCGCCGGCCAGGGCCACGGCTGCCCAGCCGCACAGCACGCCGAAGCCGGCCCACGGCGCGATGGCGGTGTCGTAGCGCTCCACCGTCTGCTGGAGCGCGAACCCGGCCGCCGGCGTCAGGCGTTCGAGCCAGGTCGCGGCCGTCAGCGGCAGGCCGGTGGCGACCACCGTCGGGACCAGCAGGAGCAGCAGGACCAGGGCGATCGCGGGGGCGGCGCGGCGCAGGACCGTCGCGACGGCCAGGCTGAGGACGGCGACGACGGCCAGCAACGCGCCCGTGCCCAGCACGGCCCGCACCACGGGGCCCTCGCCCAACGACGGGACCGCGACGCCGTCGGAGCGCAGCATCGGCGCGGCGACGAGGAAGGCGCCGAGGCCGGCGACGGTGCCCGTGACGAGGCCGGCCGCGCCGACGACCGTGGCCTTGGCGGCCAGGACCCGGCCCCGTCGTGGGCTCGCCGCCAGGGTGGCGCCGAGCGCGCCCCACCGGTACTCGGCGGTGACGGACAGGACGGCGAGGGCGACGAGGGCGACCATCCCGGCAAGGGCGGCGTTGAGCGTGGAGCGGGTGGGATCGTCGGCGAAGGCGTACGGTCCGATGTCCCCCTGCCCGGTGAGGGTGAGCTGGTCGCCCGACTGCGCGGCCGTGCCGTCGCCCGCGTGGTTCCACTCCTCCTCGGCGGGCGGGCCGCCCGGCGTCAGGCGCGTCCGGTCGAAGGTGGCCGTGCCCTCGGTGCTCTGCTCCGTGACGCTCTCGCTGCCGAAGCGCCGTTCGACCTCGACCTCCGACGGCGAGGCGACGAAGGGGCCGATCTCCGCCGAGGGGGCGAGCCCGTCGAGGTCGACGGCGCCGACGCGCCGCCAGTTCTCGCCGTCGACGGAGTGGTGGGCCGTGACGGTGGTGCCCTCGCGGGTCAGTCGCAGCCAGCGGGGAAGGGCCTCCTCGCCGGTCGGGAGGTCCGCGGCGATGTCGGTGGTGAAGTCGGTCTGGAGGCGGACGCCGTGGTCGGGGGTCACCATCACCGCCGCGTAGGGGGCGCCGGGCCGGGCGTCGGCCCTGATCATCAGGCCCGCCTTGGCCCAGGGGTGGCTGTCGTGCTGCGCCGTGACGCGGGTGACGAGGCCGCCGTCGCCGACGAGGGTCCGGTGCTGGAAGAAGCCCCGGTCCTGGAACCACGGGTCGAGGTCGGGCGCGGGGCCCGCCCCGCCCGGTGCGCCGGCGGTCCCGCCCGCGTTCTCCGTCTGCCGGCCCGAGCCGGACGCGGCGAGCGCGGCCACCGCCACCGTCACGACGACGACGGCGAGCAGGGTGGCCAGCCAGCGGGGCACCGTCCTCAGCTTGGTCCACTCGGCCAGCAGGAGGCGGCCGAAGCCGTCGCCGCCCGGCTCGACGGTGCCGCGGTAGGGAGTCGTCGTGGTCATCGCTCCTCCCGCGCCCGGTAGTCGAGGCAGTCGCGGGTGAGTTCCATGTAGGCCTCCTCCAGGGAGGCGTGGTGCGGGGCGATCTCGCGCACCGGCAACTCGTGGGAGGCGAGCAGTGCGGCGACGCGCTCGGGCGGCAGGCCCGTCACCACGACGGTCTCCTCGCCCGTGTCGGCGACGGTGGCGCCCGCGCCCGCGAGCAGGGTCATGGCCTCGGAGCGGCTCGGCGTGCGCAGCCGCACCCGGTCGCGGGAGGCCGCCGCGCGCAGCTCGCGCACGGGGGCGTCGGCGAGGAGACGGCCGTGGCCGATGACCAGCAGGTGGTCGGCGGTGTCCTCCAGCTCGCTCATCAGGTGGCTGGCGACCAGTACGGCGCGGCCCTCGGCGGCCAACGACCGCAGCAGGCCGCGTATCCACCGCACGCCGTCGGGGTCCAGGCCGTTGACCGGCTCGTCGAACATCAGCACCGGCGGGTCGCCCAGCAGCGCCGCCGCGATGCCGAGGCGCTGGCGCATGCCGAGGGAGAAGCCGCCGGCCGGGCGGCGGGCGGCCGGGCCCGCGAGGCCGACGAGGTCGAGCACCTCGTCCACCCGCCGGGCCGGCACTCCCCCGGCGTGCGCGAGCCACAGCAGGTGGTCGCGGGCGCGCCGGGCGGGATGGACGACGGCGGCGTCCAGCATGGCGCCGACGTGCGTCAACGGGGTCCGCAGCTCCTGGTAGCGCCGGCCGCCGATGAGGGCGCTCCCGCCGTCGGGTCGGACCAGGCCCATGATCATGCGCAGGGTGGTGGACTTGCCCGAGCCGTTGGGGCCGACGAAGCCGGTGACCTGTCCCGGGCGCACGGCGAAGGACAACGCGTCCACGGCGAGGGTCGGCCCGTACCGCTTCCGCAGCCCGCGGGCCTCGATGCCCGCGGGGATGGGTGGTGCTGGCGTCGCTGTCATGTCCGGGACCCTACGAACCGGCCGGGGCCGGGGGCGTCACCCGCCCGAGCCGTCTTTCGTCTCCCCCGGGACGGGGACCCGTGCTCGGGACGTCACCGCGTGACCGGGGGCGGGGGCCCTCGTTGGTCCGGGTGGGTGACGCCCCCGGGTGCGTCCTTCGCGCCCCCGCGTCTCCCGCGCGTTCGCGTCCCCGCCCCGCCGCGCGGCATCGGTGGGTTCGGGGGCCCGGTTCGTTCGGGGACCCGTTCTCCTTCGTGTTCCTGTCCTGGTGTTCCCGTCCTGGTGATCGTTTCGGGGGTTGACCATGCTTGAGTCGGAGTTCAGGACCAGCGACGTTCCCGCGGCGGAGCGTTTCGACTTCTGGTGCGAGCTGGTGACGAGGACGACCTGCCCGCAGGACCTGAGCAGTGCGCACGCGAGCCGGTTCGAGGGGGAGCTCCGCACGCTGCGGGTCGGGACGCTGCGGGTGTGGCGGGGCAGCTGCCAGCCGATGAGCTGGCTCAGGACACCCCGGCGGATCCGGGAGGCCGACCCGGAGGAGTACCACCTCAGTCTTCCGCTGCGCGGGACGCTGGGGATCAGCCAGAACGGGCGGCGGTCGGTGCACGGCCCCGGCGAGATGTACGTCATCAGCACCTCCCGGCCGTACGAGTGCCTCAACGGGTCCGCGCAGGCCGTGTGCGTCGAGCTCCCCCGCGCGCTGCTGCCGCTGCGTCCCGCGCAGATGGACCGGGTCGTCGCCCACGGGCTGCCGGGATCCGAGGGGCCCGGCGGGCTGCTGGCGGAGCTGCTCGTCCGCCTGGTCGGGGACGCCGCGTCCTACCGTGCCGGGGACGGGCCCCACCTGGAGAGGGTCGTGGTGGAACTCCTGGCGGCGACGCTGGCCCGCCGGCTCGACGCCGACGACACCCTCCCCCACGAGGTCCGCACCCGCACCCTCGCGCTGAGCGTCCACGCCTTCGTCCAACGGCACCTGGGCGACCCCTGGCTGACGCCCGCCGCCATCGCCGCCGCCCACCACGTCTCCGTGAGCCATCTCCACCGTGTCTTCGCCACCCTCGGGCACGACACGACGCTGGCGGCGTGGATCCGCGCGCGCCGCCTGGAGGGCGCGCGGCGGGACCTCGGCGACCCCGCGCGGCGAGACGTCCCGGTGTACCGCGTCGCCGCCCGTTGGGGGTTCCCCCACCCTCCGGTCTTCAGCCGCTCCTTCCGCGCCGCCTTCGGCGTCCCGCCCACGGAGTACCGCGAGGCCGCCCTCGGCGACGGCGGCGACGGCGGCGCCGGGGCGGACGGGGCGGACGGGAGAGGGCCCTCGGCGGGCCCCTTCCCCGCGTGACGGCGGCTGCCCGGCCGCGTCGCACCCAGGCGAACGACGGCTCATGGTCGCGGTGGCCCCGCGGGCCGAACGGCACCGGCCCTCCACGGCTCCTGGTCCCCCGTTAGCCTGCTGCCCATGCCCGACGACGGCCCGCGCCCACGACGCGACGACCAGCCCGAGGAGTCCCGGCGGCCACGCCTCGCCCGGGTCTTCGACGAGGACGCGGAGCTGTACGACCGGGCCAGGCCCACGTACCCGCCGGAGCTCCACGACGACCTCGCGGACCTCGCGGGCCTCGGCCCCGGCAGCCGCGTGCTGGAGGTGGGGTGCGGGACCGGGCAGGCGACGGTGCCGCTGGCCAGGCGAGGCTGCCGGATCACGGCCGTCGAGGCCGGACCGCGCATGGCCGCCGTCGCCCGTCGCAGGCTGGCCGAGGCCGCCACCACCGCCACCGCCACCGCCACCGGGGGGATCGCGGCGGAGGTGGTGACGGCGGAGTTCGAGAGCTGGCCGCTGCCGCCTGAGCCGTTCGACGCGGTCGTCTCGGCGACGGCGTTCCACTGGATCGACCCGGCCGTGCGAACGGCCAGGGCCGCCGACGCGCTGCGTCCGGGCGGGGCGCTCGCCGTGGTGCGCACGCAGCACGTCAGGGGCGGCACCGAGGAGTTCTTCGTCGAGGTCCAGCGCTGCTACGAGCGCTTCGACCCGGCCACGCCCCCCGGGCTGCGGCTCCCCGAGGCCGCCGACGTCGACGGCTCCGACCACGCGCGGGAGGTGGCGGCCAGCGGTCGGTTCGGCCCCACGGTCGTCCGCCGCCACGAGCAGGACATCACGTACACCACGTCGGCCTATCTGGAGCTGCTGCGGACCTTCTCCGGCCACCGGGCGCTGCCGGAGGCCGCCAGGGAGGGGCTGCTGGAGTGTGTCGCGGCCCTGGTCGACGGCCGGTACGGCGGCCGGCTGACCAAGCGCTACCTCTTCGAGGTGTGCGTGTCCCCCAGGCGGTGACGCCGGCCTCGGCGGCGCGGGCGCGGAGCGGGCGGCTGCGGCATGGGTCCTACGGCTGTGTCGGCGCGGCGTGCCGCCCGGGGGGTTCGGTCTCGGTGGCGCCAGCGCCCTGCCGGCACGGTCCCGGTGCCGCCGTGTACGGCCCGGTGTCCATGGCGGGCGGGCCGGCGTACAGCTGGAGCTCCGCCCCGGCGGTCAGCGCGGCCACCGTGACCGCGAGGCACCCGAGATACTCGGCGACCTGGACCCTCACCTGCGTCAGCTCCTCACGACGTCGACTTCCGCTGCTCACTCCACCGTGCCCGTGGCCGGGCGGGAAGTCGTTACCAGCGCGTCTCCGATGCCATGACGTTCCGACGCGTCCGGCCACGTCGTGGCGCGGGGGCGCCGGTCAGGTGCCGGTGACCGGCCGCTCGTCACGGCGGCCGTGGCCGTGGTGGGCGAGCACGGCGTGCGGGTCGCCGCCGGTGGGCGGGTGGTCGGTGTGGACGGTCGCGGCGGTCAGCCGGGGCACGGCGTGGATCAGGGCGTGCTCGGCGTCCACGGCCAGCCGGTGCGCCCGCACCACCGACAGCTCGGCGGCGACGACGATGTCGGCCTCGGCCCGCAGGGCGTGGCCGATCCACCGCATCCGCACCTGCCCGACGTCCAGCACCCCCGCCACGTCCCGCAGCGCGGCCTCGGCCGTCCGGACGAGTTCGGGGTCGACGCAGTCCATCAGGCGCCGGTAGACCTCGCGGGCGGCGTCCCGCAGGACGAGGAGGATCGCGGCGGTGATGAGCAGGCCCACGACCGGGTCGGCCCACCGCCACCCCACCGCGGCGCCTCCCGCGCCCAGCAGCACGGCGAGGGAGGTGAAGCCGTCGGTGCGGGCGTGCAGCCCGTCGGCGACCAGCGCCGCCGAGCCGATGCGGCGGCCGGTGCGGATGCGGTAGCGCGCCACCCACTCGTTGCCGGCGAAGCCGACGACCGCGGCGGCGGAGACCGCCCACAGGTGCGTGACGTCCTGGGGGTTTATCAGCCGGTCGACGGCCGTCCACGCGGCGAGCGCGGCCGAGACGGCGATGGTCACCACGATGGCGATGCCGGCCAGGTCCTCGGCTCGGCCGTACCCGTAGGTGTAGCGGCGGTTGGCGGGCCGCCGCCCCACCAGGAACGCGATGCCCAGCGGCACGGCCGTGAGGGCGTCGCCGACGTTGTGGACCGTGTCGCCCAGCAGCGCGACCGAACCGGAGAGCGCGACGATCACCCCCTGCACGGCGGCGGTCGCGCCCAGCACGGCCAGGGAGATCCACAGCGTGCGCATGCCCTGCCGGGAGGTCTCCATCGCCGCGTCGACGCGGTCGGCGGAGTCGTGGCTGTGGGGCGTCACCAGGTGGGCGATCCGGTGGCGCAGCCGGGAGACGCCCGACAGGCCGTGGCCGTCGCTGTGGCTGTGGCTGTGGCCGTGGCCGTGGGCGTGGCCGTGCTCGTCGGGCCCGTGCCCGCCGCCGTGGCCGTGTTCGTGCTCGTGACGCCCTGGCTCGTGGCCGTGCACAGGGCCGTGTCCGTTCCCCGCCATGAGCCCACGGTGGCACGCGCGTTCGATCGCAGCAACAACCGATGTACGCACCGTGACCAGGTGCGAGGTGTTCGCAGGAGGCAGCCGGTCGCCATCCCCCTTAAGGGGGACACGGGGCCACGGCCGCGAGGGACGTGCCGCACACCGTCGTTCGGGACAATGACGCCGTGACCAAGACGGCGACCACCGCGGGGACCGCGAGCACCGCGGGCACCGCGAGACGTGGCGCCTGGGCGGCCGGGGCGGTGCTGGGCCTCGCCTCGGCCGTCGAGACGCTGTTCCGGGTGGACGGCTCGGGCGCCGACCTGGCCCTGGCGCTGCTGCTCGGCGCGGGCGCCGCCCTCCCGTTGGGCCTGGCCACCGACCGCCGCCGCAGCGCCGCCGCCGCGGCGACCGTCACGGCGGCGGCGGGCCTGCTCACCGTCGTCTACGGCGGGCCGAGCGCCGCCGGGCTGGCCGCGTTGGCCTGCGTCTGGCCGCTGCTGGCCTGGCGGAGCCTGCGGCGCTGGCGCCACGCCACCGCGGAACGGGACGCCTCGCTGCGGGCGTTCGAGCACACGCTCCTGGAGCTCACGGCCCGTGGCGAGCGGGCGCGCATCGCCCGCGAGCTGCACGACGTCGTCGCCCACCACATCTCGATGATCTCGGTGCAGGCCGAGACTGCGCGGCTGACCACCCCCGGCATGCCGGAGGAGGGAGCGCGGCGGCTGCTGGCCATCGGCGACACGGCCAGGACGGCGCTGACCGAGATGCGCAGGCTCCTCGGCGTGCTGCGGGAGGACGCCGGGGACGACGCCGGGCGCCGGCCGCAGCCGGGGTTGGCCCAGCTGCTGGAGCTGGTCGACGAGGCGCGCGCGGCGGGCGGCTGCCGCGCGCGGCTCATCGTGCGGGGCCGGGTGGCGAGGCTGGACGCGGGGGTGGAGCTGGCGGCGTACCGGATCGTCCAGGAGGCGCTGACCAATGCCCGGCGGCACGCGCCGGGGGCGGCGGTGGACGTGGAGGTGGACTACGGCGAGGACGTGCTGCGGCTGCGGGTGCGCGACAACGGCCCGGGGCGGCCGGCGGACCAAGGGACGCCCACCCGCGGCCGTGCCGCCCGGGCCGCCCGGGCCGCCGCCCGCGTGGGCGCCGGCAGGGGTGCCGCGCCGCCGCCGGGCGGGCACGGCCTGCTCGGCATGCGGGAGCGGGTCGGCACCGTCGGTGGCGAGCTGCGCACGAGGTCGGCGCCCGGCGGCGGCTTCCTGGTGGAGGCGAGGCTGCCCACGTCGGGGTCCGTGGAGCGAGCGGAGGACGTCCGGTGAGCGTGCGCGTGGTGGTGGCCGACGACCAGGAGGTGGTCCGCGCCGGCTTCGCCGCGCTGCTGGACACCCAGCCCGACCTCACGGTGGTCGGCAGCGCGGCCGACGGCGCCGAGGCGCTGCGGGTCTGCCGTGCGCGGCGGCCCGACGTCGTGCTGATGGACGTGCGCATGCCGAGGATGGACGGCATCGAGGCGACCCGCCGGCTGACGGCCCCGGACGACACCGGCACCGACGACGGCACGGACAGCGGCACCGAAGGCGGTCCCGGCGCGTCCGCCGACTCCGCCGGCCCCCGCGTGCCCAGAATCCTCATGCTGACCACCTTCGACCTCGACGAGCACGTCTACGACGCGCTGGCGGCCGGCGCCAGCGGCTTCCTGCTGAAGGACGTGACGGCGGAGCGGCTCTTCGACGCGGTGCGGGTCGTCGCCGCCGGAGACGCGCTGCTCGATCCGAGCGTCACCCGGCGCCTCATCGGCGAGTTCGCCCGGCTCCGCCCCCGCCACCCGGCCACCGCCCGCCCGCTGGCCGCGCTCACGCCCCGCGAGACGGACGTGCTGCGGCTGGTCGCCGAAGGGCTGTCCAACGCGGAGATCGCCGGCCGCCTCGTCGTCGGCGAGGAGACCGTCAAGACCCACGTCAGCCGGGTGCTGCGCAAGCTGGGGCTGCGCGACCGCGCCCAGGCGGTCGTCGCCGCCTACGAGTCCGGCCTGGTGGTGCCGCGCCCCCACGCGTGATCGAGACGTGAACGTTTCGGGGACGACGGCGCTGATGCGTGGCGTGCTCACGCGATGAACGGGATGCTCGTGATAGGTGGTCAGTACACGTTCACGCTGGTGGCACAGGTCATGCGCACTTCCTCCGCCGGGGCGGAGCAGTGCCGCCACAGGGCCGGCGGGACGCCGCCCACCGTTCACGCCCCACTCCTACGCTCCTCGTGACCACCGTGCACGCGAGTGTCACGACAAGGGGAGAATCGCCGTGGAGTGGAAACCACTGTCACGTTCGTTATCCGCGCCCACCGTCCCGCCGGCCCGTGCCGGCCGGCGTCGCCCGCCCTGGGGAAAGGCAGCCGTCACCGGCTCGGTGGCGTTCGTCATGTCCTTCGCGCCCCCCGTGGGCGTGGCGGAGGCGGCCGAGCCGCGGACCGCGCAGGCCACCAGGACCCAGCCGGCCTCCGGGGGCGGCTACCTGTCCCGTCCCGACCTCGTCCCCACGCCCCTCCTGGTCACCGAGAGCACCGGCCGGGAGGACCCCGGCCTGCTCCTGACCACGCCCTTCGGCCCCGACTTCGGCCCGCCGACGGGGGCGATCTACGACAACACCGGCGAGCTGGTGTGGCAGGGCCGGGACCACTACTCCAACCTCCAGCAGATCGTCTACGAGGGCGAGCCCGCGCTGGCCGCGCTGACGGGCGGGCGCGCCGTCGTCCTCGACTCCGGCTACGACGAGATCGCCTCCTTCGGCATGCGGGGGTACGACCTCGACTTCCACACGCTGGAGTTCAACGAGGACGGCACCAGGGCGCTCCTCGCCGCCTACGTCACCGTGCCCCACGACCTGAGCCCGTACGGCGGCCCGGCCGACGCCCGGGTGGTGGACGCGGTCATCCAGGAGGTCGACACCGCCACCGGCGGCGTCACCTTCGAGTGGAGCGCCCTCGACCACGTCCGGCCCGACGAGACCCACCAGCCCCTGACCGGCCCCCACCCCGTGGACTACTTCCACGTGAACTCGGTGGCCTACGACAGCGACGGGAACCTCCTCGTCAGCGCCCGGCACACCAGCACCATCTACAAGCTCGACATCGACACGGGCCGGGTGCTGTGGCGGTTCGGCGGCGAGAACAGCGACTTCGCCCTCCCCGACCGCGACGACGCGCCCAGCCACCAGCACGACGCCCTGCGGCTGCGCGACGGCCGGCTCGCCGCGTTCGACAACGGCGTGAGCCACCGCCCGCGCGTCTCGCGCGGCGCCGCCTGGGAGCTCGACGAGGAGACGATGACCGCCGAGCTGGTGCGGGACCTCCAGCCGCGGCCACCGCTCTTCGGCGAGTTCATGGGCTCCCAGCAACCCACCCCGAACGGCAACCAGCTCGTCAGCTTCGGCACCGCCGGCCACCTGGTGGAGTTCGACGGCGACCGCGTGGTCTTCCGCGCCCGCTTCCCGGGCACCTACACCTACAAGGCAGAACGCACCGACGACTGGGTGGGCAGGCCCACCGCCCCACCCGACGTCGTCTGGACCGCGCCGGACGAGGACGGCGAGCGGACGCTCCACATGAGCTGGAACGGCGCCACCGAGGTGGACCGCTGGCGCGTCGAGGCCGCCCGCGACGGCCGCGGTGACGGAGGCCGCTCAGGCGGCTTCCGGCCCGTCGAGACCGTGGAGCGGACCGGCTTCGAGACGACGGCCGAGGTCACCACGGACCCGCCGGGGACGGCCTGGGACGTCGAGACCCTCCGCGTCAGCGCCCTGGCCGAGGACGGCGAGGTCCTCGGCACGCGCCTGGTCACCGAGGGCGTGGACGCCCCCGTCGACCCGGCCGCCGCCCCGGCCGTCGGGGCGGCCAGCGGGGGGTGACGAGCACCACCCCGGGCCGGGCACCGGCGGCGTACGCCGGTGCCCGGCGGTCGGATTGTGCCCCCGCCCGGCATGAGACGGTCACGGATGAGGCAGGCTGGTCCTCGTGTCCGAAGCCTCCGAGATCTCCGACGCCGCCGGTAACGACCCCGGTCACGACGCCACCGGCGACCACCCCCCGGCCGAGGGGAACGACGGCCGACCCCCCGTGGGCCCAGCGGCCGGCGAGCGGGCGCACGCCCAGACCGTGCGCCGCCTGGAACAGTCCTCCGGGAAACTGGCGGCCGCCGCCATCGCCCGCATGGACCAGCAGCTGTCGTGGTACCGGGCCATGCCGCCGGAGAACCGCTCCTGGATCGGCCTGGTCGCCCAGGCCGGCATCGCCGCGTTCACCGAGTGGTTCCGCCACCCCGACGCGCCCCAGGCCATCAGCACCGACGTCTTCGGCACCGCGCCCCGCGAACTGACCAGGGCCATCACCCTGCGGCAGACGGTGGAGATGGTGCGCACCACCATCGACGTGGTGGAGTCGGCCGTCGACGAGCTCGCCGCCCCCGGCGGGGAGCGGGCGCTGCGCAACGCGATCCTCGTCTACGCCCGGGAGATCGCGTTCGCCACCGCCCAGGTCTACGCGCAGGCCGCCGAGGCGCGCGGCGCGTGGGACGCGCGGCTGGAGTCGCTGGTGGTCAACGCGGTGGTCTCGGGCGAGGCCGACGAGTCGGACGTCTCCCGCGCCGCCGCCCTGGGCTGGAAGTCGTCCGACCACGTCACCGTGGTGCTGGGCAACGCGCCGAACGGCGACAGCGAGCTGACGGTGGAGGCGATCCGACGGGCCGCCCGGTACGCCAAGCTCCAGGTCCTCACGGGCGTCCTCGGCAAGCGCCTGGTGGTGGTCGCGGGCGGCAGCGAGGACCCCGTGCAGGCGGCGAAGGCGCTGCTCGGCCCGTTCGCGCCGGGTCCGGTCGTGGCCGGACCCGTCGTCGGGGACCTGCTGGCCGCCACCCACTCCGCGCAGGCCGCCGCGGCCGGTCTGCGGGCCGTCGGCGCCTGGCCGGACGCGCCCCGTCCCGTGCACGCGGACGAGCTGCTGCCGGAGCGGGCCATGGCGGGCGACCCCGCGGCGCGGCGGCTGCTGGTGGAGGAGGTCTACAGACCGCTCCAGGACGCGGGCTCCGCGCTGCTGGAGACCCTCAGCGTCTATCTGGAGCAGGCCAGCAGCCTGGAGGGCGCGGCGCGGATGTTGTTTGTGCACCCCAACACCGTTCGCTACCGTCTGCGACGCGTGACGGACGTCACCGGCTGGCCGCCCTCGGATGTGCGATCGGCCTTCACGCTGCGGATCGCGCTGATGCTGGGCCGTCTGCAGGACGCGGCGCACCGGCACTAGGCCCGCGCAAGCATGGCCCATGCTTTGTCCGAGGGCGACAAAACCCCTGGCCGTTCTTCGTCCCTGCCGCCAGACGTCAAACCCCGGGCCCCGGGAGAGAGTGTGAGGGTGCTGGTACTCGTCGCTCCCGGCCAGGGCTCCCAGGCGCCTGGCTTCCTGCTTCCCTGGCTTGAGCTCCCCGGTGCCGCCGAGCGACTCGGCGGCTGGTCGGAGCTGCTGGAACTCGACCTCGTGCACTACGGAACGAAGGCCGACGCCGAGGAGATCCGTGACACGGCGGTGGCGCAGCCACTGCTGGTCGCCGCGGCCCTGCTCTCCGCCGACGCGCTCTTCGACGACGACACCCCCGCCCCGCGCGACGCCGTCGGCGTCGTCGCGGGGCACAGCGTGGGTGAGTTGGCCGCCGCCGCCATCGCCGGCGTCATCTCGCCGGACCAGGCGATGACCCTGGTCCGCCGCCGCGCGCTGGCCATGGCCGAGGCCGCGGCCGTCACCGAGACCGGGATGACCGCCGTGCTGGGCGGCGACCCGGAGGAGGTGGCCGCCTGCCTGGACCGGCTGGGCCTGACCGCGGCCAACAACAACGGCGGCGGCCAGATCGTGGCGGCCGGCACCACCGAGCAGCTCGCGGCGCTCGCCGCCGAGCCGCCGCAGCGTGCCCGGCTGCGTACGCTGAAGGTCGCGGGCGCCTTCCACACCCACCACATGGAGCCCGCGGTGGCGGCGCTGGCCGAGGCCGTGGCGCCCGTCGAGCCCGCCGACCCGGTCGTGAGATACGTCTCGAACGCCGACGGCGAGGTCGTCGGCGAGGGCGAGGAGGTCGTGCGCCGCCTGGTGCGGCAGGTCTCCAGCCCGGTGCGGTGGGACCTGTGCATGGCGACCTTCGAGCGGCTGGGCGCGAGTGCGATGGTGGAGCTGTGCCCCGGCGGCACGCTCACCGGGCTGGCCAAGCGCAACCTTCCCGAGGTGCGGCGCGTGGCCCTGAAGACCCCGGATAACCTGGCGGCGGCCCGCGAGCTCGTGACCGGTGCCGGCGCGGCCGCCGACGACGCCGCCGCCGAAGGACGCTAAGGAGCAGACATGCCCACGACCCCCAGGGCCCCCCGCGGCGCGCCCTACGCCCGGATCCTCGGCGTGGGCGGCTACCGCCCGGTCCGCGAGGTGCCGAACGAGGAGATCCTCAAGCACATCGACTCCTCCGACGAGTGGATCCGCTCCCGCTCCGGCATCGTCACCCGCTTCTGGGCGGACGAGAACGAGACCGTGACCGAGATGTCGCTCGCCGCCGCCGGCAAGGCCGTGGCGGACGCGGGCATCGGCGCCGAGCAGCTGGACGCCGTCATCATCTCGACGGTCTCGCACTTCAAGCAGACCCCCTCGATCGCCACCGAGATCGCGCACCGCCTGGGCGCCGGCAACCCCGCCGCGTTCGACATCTCCGCCGCCTGCGCCGGCTTCGGGTACGCGCTGACCATCGGCA
The DNA here is from genome assembly GCF_052245655.1 of Streptomyces sp. 4N509B. Classification (NCBI taxonomy): domain Bacteria; kingdom Bacillati; phylum Actinomycetota; class Actinomycetes; order Kitasatosporales; family Streptomycetaceae; genus Streptomyces; species Streptomyces sp. 4N509B. The sequence goes on along the minus strand of NZ_JBQQBZ010000004.1, from coordinate 33,986 downwards.
AGGGCCTGATCGTCGACGGCAGCGCGCGGTACGTGCTGGCCATCGGCGTCGAGCGGCTGTCGGACCTGACCGACCTCGGCGACCGGTCCACCGCCTTCCTCTTCGGCGACGGGGCGGGCGCCGTGATCCTCGGTCCCTCCGATGTGCCGGCCATCGGGCCCACCGTCTGGGGATCGGAGGGCGACAAGGCCAACGTCATCTCCCAGACCGTCGCCTGGGACGACTGGCAGCCGGGGGAGAAGTTCCCCGCCCTCCGCCAGGAGGGCCAGACGGTCTTCCGCTGGGCCGTGTTCGAGATGGCGAAGGTGGCGCAGCAGGCCCTGGACGCGGCCGGCGTCGACGCCGCCGACCTGGACGTCTTCATCCCGCACCAGGCCAACATGCGGATCATCGACTCGATGGTGAAGACCCTCAAGCTGCCGGAGCATGTCGCCGTCGCCCGCGACGTCGCGGTCACCGGCAACACCTCGGCCGCCTCCATTCCGCTCGCCATGGAGCGGATGCTGGCGACCGGGCAGGCGAAGAGCGGCGACACCGCCCTCATCATCGGCTTCGGGGCGGGCCTCGTGTACGCCGCGACGGTCGTTACTCTCCCCTAAGCACACCCGCAGTCAAGTGAAGGCAAGTGAAGGAGCGCCGCCATGGCCGCTGAGAAGGAAGAGATCGTCGCGGGACTCGCCGAGATCGTGAACGAGATCGCCGGCATCCCCACCGAGGAGGTCACGGAGGAGAAGTCCTTCACCGACGACCTGGACGTGGACTCGCTGTCCATGGTCGAGGTCGTGGTCGCCGCCGAGGAGCGTTTCGGCGTGAAGATCCCGGACGACGACGTCAAGGGTCTGAAGACGGTCGGCGACGCGGTGGGGTACATCCTCAGCCACCAGGAGTGACCCTCCCCCACCACCCGTCGACACTCGGTCGCCACCCACGTGGGGTGGCGACGCGACGTCCCTCGACGCGACGTCCCTCATGTCCGACAAGGGGCCGGATCAGCCCCTGACGAGCGTCAGGCAGGAAGTTTCCGTGAACGCGAACAGTCGAACGGTGGTCGTCACCGGTGTCGGCGCAACCACTCCCCTGGGCGGCGACGCCGCGACGACCTGGCAGAACCTGCTCGCCGGCACCTCCGGCGTCAGAGTTCTCACCCAGGAGTGGGCGGCCGAGCTGCCGGTGCGCATCGCCGCGCCCGCGGCGCAGGAGCCGGCCGAGCTGCTCCCGCGTCCGCAGCTGCGACGCCTGGACCGTTCGGCGCAGTTCGCGCTGCTGGCCGCCCGCGAGGCGTGGGCGGACGCCGGGTTCACGGCGAAGGCGGGCGAGGAGGACTCGCCCGTGGAGCCCGCCCGCCTGGGCACGGTCATCGCCTCGGGCATCGGTGGCGTGACGACCCTCCTCGACCAGTACGACGTGCTGAAGGAGAAGGGCGCGCGGAAGGTCTCGCCGCACACGGTGCCGATGCTGATGCCCAACAGCCCGGCCGCCAACGTCGGCCTGGAGGTCGGCGCCCAGGCCGGCGTCCACACCCCCGTCAGCGCCTGCGCCTCCGGCGCGGAGGCCGTGGGGTACGCGGCGGAGATGATCCGCACCGGCCGCGCGGACGTGGTCGTGGCGGGCGGCACCGAGGCGTGCGTCCACCCGCTGCCGATCGCCGCGTTCGCCAACATGATGGCGATGTCGAAGAAGAACGACGAGCCGCTGACGGCCTCCCGGCCGTTCGACACGGCCAGGGACGGCTTCGTCCTCGGCGAGGGTGCCGGGGTCGTGATCCTGGAGTCCGCCGAGCACGCGGCGGCGCGCGGTGCCCGCGTCTACTGCGAGATGCTCGGCCAGGGCATCTCCGCCGACAGCCACCACATCGCGCAGCCCGAGCCCACCGGCCGCGGCATCGCGGAGGCCGTGCGGCACCTGCTGGCCCAGTCCGACCTCAAGCCCGAGCAGCTCACCCACGTCAACGCGCACGCGACGTCGACGCCGCTGGGCGACGTGGCCGAGATCAAGGCGCTGCGCCGGGTGCTCGGGGACGAGCTGGACCACGTCGCCGTCTCCTCCACCAAGTCGATGACGGGTCACCTGCTCGGCGGCGCCGGCGGCGTCGAGACGGTCGCGACGGTCATGGCGCTCCACCACAGGACGGTGCCGCCGACGATCAACCTCGACGAGCTCGACGCGGAGGTCGACGCGGACATCGTGCGCGGCGAGCCGCGGGCGCTTCCCTCGGGGACGATCGCCGCGATCAACAACTCCTTCGGCTTCGGCGGGCACAACGTCGTGCTGGCGTTCCGGACGGTGTGAGGCCACCGGTCCTCCTCCCCGCGGGCCCGGCTCGCGCTCGTTCGTTCTCTCCCGCAGGGGGCCTCGCGGCCCCCTGCGGGCGTTTCTCGGGGTCGGCGGCGCCGCCCTCGCTCCGTCCGGTCCGGCCCGGCACGGCACGGCCCGGTCAGGCGCGGCGCCGGCTGAGCTCGGGGAAGTCGGGGTTGGTCGCCATGATCCCGGCCTCGCCCCACCGGTTCTGGGGGATCTCGTTGATGACGACGGCGATCTTGTCCAGGGGCGCGCCGGTGACCTTGTGGGTGGCGTTGGTGATCTCCTCGATCAGCTCCCGGCACTTCTCGTCGCTCTGGTTGGGCCAGGTCGTGACGGTGATGAAGGGCATCGGTCTCTCTCCTAGTCGGTCGTGACGAACTCGTGGAAGGCGGGCTGCTGGAGCTTGAGCTGGGCGTGGATGTCGCCGCCCAGGCCGAACCAGCCGATCGCGCCGCCGTAGTTCTGCTGGTAGCTCATCCACAGCACGACGACGTTGACGATGCGGTTGGCGCCCTCCCGCCCGGGGTCCGGGAAGGGGTTGGGCATGGTCGCGTGGTACCGGGCGCGGCCGTCGGCGTCGGCGACGAACACGTTGGGCACGCCGAGCGGCCCCGGCCGCGTGGGGCCCGCGGGGTCGAGGTCGTGGGCCCGCAGCGACATCACGGTGTACAGGCTGTTCGGGATCATGCCGGCGAACTCCATGGCGAAGTCGGCGCTGCGCCGGTCCGGCGCGAGGGTGACCCGCAGCTCGCCGCGTGCCCTCACCCACTGGCCGAGGGTGACGGGCTCGGTCACCTTCGGCCCGTCCTCCGGCCTGAGGTCGGGGATCGGCGCCTGGTGGAGGGGGTAGCTCGGCCGGACGAGGGTGCCGGCGTCGGGCCGCTGCTCGGGGGCGAACACCATCGGGTAGTTCGTGCAGGGCAGCGGGAGCGGGAGGGTGTACAGCACCATCTCCCGGTCGGCCTCCGGCAGGGCGTCGTCGAGCTCCCGGACGATCGCGTACGGGACCTGCTCGCCGAACGGCGGCAGCTCGCTCTTGGGGCTGACGATCGCGGCGCCCCAGGAGCGCTCCACGGCGCCGCCCGCGCCCTCGCGGTTGATCATGCCGATCACCACGAAGTCGCCGCCCGCGTCCATGATCTCGCTCGGGGGGTAGGGCGGGCCCTGGGTGGTGATGCTGAGTTCGTAGGTGCGGGTGAGGCTCATCGTGTGACGTCGTCCCTTCCCGTCGGGGTGGATGTGGACGCGGCCGGCGCGTCCGTGGTGGGTTCTGGCAGGGCTCGGCCGGCGGGCCGCGGGGTGCCCTCGGCGGCCGGGTCGGCGGCCACGAGCCGGGCCGTGACCAGGGCCGCGAGGGCGACGCAGCCCACGCCCGTGACGGTGACCGCGCCCCAGCCGCCGCCCGACCACACGGGGCCGAGCGCGGCGCTGGAGACGCTGCCGGCGAGCAGGCAGACGAGCATGTAGAGCGAGGAGGCGGCGCCGCGCCGCTCGGCCGGCACGGTCCGCGCGAGCAGCACCAACACCGCGGGCTGGCAGGAGAAGACGCCCAGGAACAGCAGCAGCGTCCCCACCACGACCAGCGCGGTGTGGGTGGCCACCCCGAGGGTGGCGATGCCGGCCGCCACCAGGCCGAGGCCCAGCAGCACGACCCGACGCGGCGCGACCCGGCCGCTCAGCCGGCCCGCGAGCGGGGCGCCGAACACGCCGACCAGGCCGATGAGGCTGATCGCGCCGATCGCGCCCGCGCTGTGGCCGAAGGGCTCCTCCTCCAGCCGGTAGGTGAGGAAGGTGACGACCCCGAGGTAGCCGAAGAACAGCAGCACCCCGATGCCGAGGAGCCGCACCACGGGGCCGTGGCCGAACATCCGCGCCGCCGCCAGGTACGCCTGCCGCACGGGAGCGCGCGCGCCGCCGGGCAGCGGGGGCGGGGCCTTCGCGGCGGCGGGCAGCGCGAGCCGCAGCGCCAGCGCGGCCACCGCGTTGAGCACCGCGAGCAGCGCCACCGCCGTGCGCCAGCCGGTCCACTCGGCGACGACGCCCGTGAGGGAGCGGCCCAGCGTGATGCCGGCGACCGTGGCGCCGATGATCAGGCCGAAGAACGCCCCCACCAGGCCGTCGGGCGCGATGCGTGGCATCAGCGCGATCATCGCCGCCGGCACGGCCGCCGCCGCGACGCCCGCCAGCGCCAGCAGCAGCGCGAAGACCGCGAAGTGCGGCGCGTACGCGGCCACGACGACCAGGGTCGCGACCGTCGCCGCGCCCGCGCCGCCCAGCACCGTCGTCCGGACGCGGTCGGAGAGCGGGCCGAAGAGGAAGAACGCCAGCGCGTAGACGAAGCTCGCCACGCTGAAGACGAACCGCGCGTCCTCCCGGTCGACGTCGAAGGAGGCGGCGATCTCCGGGAAGACCGGCTGGGTCATGTAGATCGTGGAGACCGCGACGCAGGTCGCCGCGGCGGCCACGAGCGCGGTGCGCCAGGCCGGCGCCGTGGCGGGCGTGGCGGGCGTGGCGGGCGCGTGGGGTGCCGAGGCATCCACGGTGGACGCCATGTCGCTTCCTTCCTGTCGTACCTGTCGTTGTGCCGTCGGTGCGGGCGCGGGGCACGCGGGGCGCGGTCAGACCGCGACCGAGGCGCCGCCGTCGACGGTGATCGACGCGCCGTTGATCTGCGCGGCGCCGGGCGACACGACGAACGCGACCGCCTCGGCGACGTCGGCGGGCGAGGGCAGCGCGCCGTAGGGCGTCTTCGCCAGGAAGTCGGCGTTGACCGCCTCCGCCGTGGTGGCGAAGCGCTGCGCCAGCTCGGCGAGGGTCCGCGCCCACAGGCCGGTGTCGGTGGCGCCGGGGTCCACGACGTTGACGCGCAGGCCCCTGCCGCCGAGGTCGCGCGAGACCGCCTTGGCGAAGGCGCCGAGGCCCGCGTTGACGGCGCCGTTCACGACGAACAGCGGGTCGGGCTCGCGGCGGAAGGAACCGTTGACGAAGACGACGCGGCCGGTGCCCCGCTCCACCATGGCGCGGGCCACGGCACGGGTGAGGCGGACCGCGCCCAGCAGCTTGGCGTTGACGGTGGTGTGCCACATCTCCTCCGTCGTCTCCAGCAGCGGGGCGACGGGGCCGTCCCCGGCGGAGTTGACGAGCACGTCGACGCGGCCGAAGCGCTCCAGCACGGCGGCGACGCCGCGTTCGACGGAGGTCTCGTCGTTGACGTCGAGGACGACGGGCACGAGGCGGTCGGCCAGCGCGGGGTCGTCCCCGGCGACGCGCTTGCGGGCGGCCTCCAGGCGGGCCTCGTCCCTGCCGAGCAGCACCACGTGGGCGCCGTCGCGGGCCAGGCGCTCGACGATCGCGCCGCCGATGCCGCCGGTCGCGCCGCTGACGAGCGCGACGTCGCGGCCGGTGTCCGTGGGGGTCATCGCGCCGCTCCTCAGGCCCCGACGCGGGCGTAGATCCGGGTGTACAGGCCCCGGTCGGTGATGTAGGTGTCGCCGGCCTGCCGGACGATGTCCTGGTAGGTCGGGGTGGCGAAGACCGCCTGGTACGCGGCGGGGTCGACGGAGAAGCCGGAGACGAACAGCACGCCCGGCTCGGTGCTCAGCAGCGAGTGGTAGGCGAGGAAGACCTCGATCTCGTCGGCGCCGCGGACGACCTCGAAGATGGTGCGTTCGCGCCACTCGCGGTAGGCGTCGTGGACCGGGGGCCTGACCTCGACGTGCCGCAGCTGGATGTACGGGGTGGGCGGCAGCGGCTCGTCGGTGTCCTTGGGCGCCTCGACGAACTCGACGACCTGCCGGCGGAAGTCGCCGGCGAGCAGCGGCGCGAGGGTGGACGCGAGCCGGCGGTGGTCGGCGTCGCGGGCGGCGATCTCGGCGAGGTCGGCGATCGGGGTCAGCTCGACGAGCAGGGCGTCGTCGTCGAGGGAGCGGTAGAGCGTGGCGCCGCCGGCCCGGGTGTCGGCGTGGTGGGCCGTCCAGGTCTCGACGGCCTTGTCCGTCTCCCCGGCCCTCACGGGCACCTCGGTGACGAGCAACAGGCGTGCGGACATGACGTACTCTCCTTGTTCTCTTTCGGACTCTTCTGGTTTCTTCTCGGGTTCTCGCGGCGCTTCCCGCAGGTTCTCGCGGGCGCTTCCCGCCGCGTCGTCCCCGCCGTTTCCGTCCGGCGTCAGCCGTGGGTGGCGAGCATTCCCGTCAGGGCCCTCTCGGCTTTTCTTCGCTCGATGGTGGCGATCTTCGACAGCGGGAATCCGGAGAATCCCACCTCACCCGAGGTCACGAGTTTCCCGTTCTGGAGGATCCGGATCTCCAGCTCGAACTCCAGCTGGCGGTCGGGCCGGTCCACCGATATCTCGCGCACGACTCCGCGGACTTCCGCGGGGATCGGGAAGAGGAAACTCTGGAACGTCAGCCGCACCGAGTTCCAGACGATGTAGAAGCTGTCCAGCGGCCAGCGGTCGCGGTATCCGACCTCGAAGACGCCGAGGAAGAACTGGCGTGCGGCCTCCACGAGGACCATGCCCTGGACGTGCTCGCCCGTCTGGTGGTCCAGCAGCAGCTCGTTGTCGCCGTGGACCCTGAGGTCGGCGGCGAACTCGTGGTCGCGCACGCGGCGCAGCCCGGCGAGGACGACGTTGTCCGCGCTGTGCTTGTGCACCACGTCGCGGCCGACCGGGACCATGGCCTCGTCGGTGAAGCGCATGCGGTCGGTCAGTTTGCGTCGGTCGATGGCGGCCTGGAGGTGGGCGCGCTCGAACGCGCCGACGCCCTGCCCCTCGTGCAGCAGGACGTCGTCGAAGCCCTCGTCGTAGAAGCCGCCGTTGATCCGCGCGGCCAGACCGGAGACGGTCAGCACCTTCTCCAGCTGCGCGAAGCCAGCGAAACGGTCTGCGACAACCGTGAGATGGCTGATCATTCGCCGTTCCTCTCTATCTCTTCCGCTCCCTTGACAAGCGCGGCGGGGGCACTCAGTGACAGTAGATTTCCGACGGCATGCCACACAACTACGACAATGGGGTAGCCAAGGGGGTACCCCATGCGAGATGTCCTGCCGGGATCGCCGAGCTACCGCGTTGACGGCGCGTTATTCCGATGGGCAGAGTGACGAACGGAGATTTCGCCACCAGTGCGCCGCAGGGAAAGGAACGAGGGGATGGACGAGGACATATCCTCGCGCGAGACCGGCGGCAGACCCGCCGCGGTCGTCGCCGGTATCGGCACCTGGCTGCCGCCGCGGGTGGTGACCAACGACGACCTCGCCGCCGAGTTGGACACCAGCGACGCGTGGATCCGCACCCGCACCGGGATCGCGCGACGGCACGTGATCGACAGCGGCATGGCCACCTCGGACCTCGCCGTCGAGGCGGGTTCGCGGGCGCTGAAGTCGGCGGGCGGCCCGGACGCCGACGCGGTGCTCGTGGCCACCACCACCCCCGACCGGCCCTGCCCGGCGACCGCGCCCGACGTCGCCAGCCGGCTGGGTCTGGGCGCCGTGCCCGCCTTCGACGTGGCGGCGGTGTGCAGCGGCTTCGTCTACGGCCTCGCGGTCGCCTCCGGGCTCATCGCCGACGGCATCGCGCGCCGCGTGGTGGTGATCGGCGCCGACACCTACTCGACCATCCTCGACCCCGGCGACCGCACGACGCGGGCGGTGTTCGGCGACGGTGCCGGCGCCGTGGTGCTGCGCGCCGGAACGGCCGACGAGCCGGGCGCGGTCGGCCCGTTCGACCTGGGCAGCGACGGCTCGCTCGCCGAGCTGATCACCGTCCCGGCCGGCGGCTCCCGTCAGCGCTCGACGCCCGGGGCGCCCGTGGACCCGGGTGACCACTACTTCCAGATGCAGGGGAAGCGGGTCTTCCGGGGGGCCGTGGAGCACATGGCGCAGTCGGCGCGGAGCGTGCTCTCCCGCGCCGGCTGGTCCCTGGAACAGGTCGACCACGTCGTCGCCCACCAGGCCAACCAGCGCATCCTCGACGCCGTCGCCGAGGAGCTGGGCCTGGCGCGGGACCGCATGGTCTCGAACATCGAGCACGTGGGGAACACCTCCGCCGCCTCCATCCCCCTGGCTCTGGCCGACGCCGCCCGCGCCGGCGTGCTCCGCCCCGGGGCGCGGCTCCTGCTGACCGCGTTCGGCGGCGGGCTGACCTGGGGGTCCACCGTGCTGCGCTGGCCCATCGGCGTGTCAGCCGTCACGGGCCCGTGAACGGCGGTTCCGTTCCGTTCCGCACACGCACCGGCGGGCTCGGGGGGCTCGGACCGTCAGACCAGCCAGCCATCAGACCAGCAGAAGGAGAACCGACGGGGTATGAGTGACGTGACGACCCGGGTGACCGGGATCCTGGTGAAGAAGTTCGACCTCGCGGCCGACGCCGCCGTCGGCGGCGCGACGTTGGAGGAGCTCGACTTCGACTCCCTCAACATGGTCGAACTCGCCACGGCGCTGGAGAAGGAACTCGGCGTCGCGATCGACGAGGAGGAGCTCAGCGGCGAGCACACCGTCGCCGACCTGCTGAGCATCCTCGACGGAAAGCTCAACGGCACGCTCGGCGCCGCCGCGAACGGGGGGTGACCCCCGGCCGCCGGCACCGCCGGCCCGGACCCGTGTGGCCGCCCGTTCCCCCACGGGCGGCCACACGTCGCTGTCCCCACCGCTCCCGTCCCGCCGTTCCCGTCCCCACCGTTCCTGTCCCCACCCACCCATCCACCCCCCTCGACGTCCGACACGTCGAGCCCACGAAAGAGGTGCCCATGTCCCCTCGACTGTTCCGCGTGGTCGCGGGCGGCCTGCTGCTGGCCTCGTTAGCCGCCTGCGGCGGCGGTGACGGTGACGACGACGCGGGCGCGTCGTCCGCCACCTCCGGCGGCTCCGCCGGTCAGGACGCCACCGCGCCCGCGGACCCCGGCGACGGCGGCGAGAACGGGGAGGGCGGCGTGGACGACACGCCCGCCGGCCCCGTGGCGGCCGGCGACCCGGTGCACACCGACTTCTCCTCCCCGACGGGGATCGCCTACGCCGAGGACGGCACGGTCTACGTCTCCAACTGGGGGGCGGGCAGCGTCGAACGCATCACCCCGGACGGCGAGCGTTCCACCTACGCCGACGGCCTGGCCTCGCCCGCCGGACTGGCCCTGGACGACGAGGGCGCGCTGTACGTCGCCGCCTACTCGGGCGACGTCGTCCACCGCGTGACGGGCCCCGGCGAGGTGGAGGAGTTCGCCTCCGGCTTCCACACGCCGACCGGCATCAGCTTCGACTCCGAGGGGAACCTGCTGGTCACCAACCGGGCCACGGACGAGATCGTGCGGGTCGCCCCCGACGGCACGAGCAGCGTGGTCGCCGGGGGTCTGAGCACCCCGGTCGGCGTCGCCGAGGGCGCCGACGGCACGATCTTCGTGTCGAACTACGTGGGCGGCGTGCTGTCGCGCATCGAGCCGGACGGGACGGTGGAGACCCACTCGGAGGACTTCGAGGGGCTGGGCGTGGGGATCGTCGTCAACGACGCGAACGAGCTGTTCGTCACCGACCGGCAGGCCGGGGAGATCCGGCGGGTGGCGCCCGACGGCTCGGCGGAGCCGGTGATGACGGGGCTGAGCTCGCCGGTGGCGCTCGGCCTCACCGCCGACGGCGGCCTGGCGACGGCGGCGTGGGGCGACGGCGCCCTCTACGAGATCCCGTAGGCCCGTGTCGTTCCCGGTCCCTCCCGCGCCAGAGATCCCACGCGGCACGGGAGGGGCCGACGGCTCACACCGAGGGACCGACGGCTCACACCAGGGCGGCGGGCTCCGCCGGCAGCACCGGCCAGCCGTGCTCCCTGGCGTGCTCGACCAACGCGGGGTCGACGCCCACGACGTGGGGCCTGCCCACGAGCCGCAGCATCCCGAGGTCGGAGAGGTGGTCGCCGTAGCCTGCGCACTCCTTCGGCGGCACGCGCAGGGCGGTCATGGTCGCCGCCACGGCGGCGGTCTTCGCGTCGCCGATCATGGGCACGGCGACCTCCCCGGTGAGCCGTCCCGCCTCGTCGACGAGGGGCTCGGTGCACAGGACCACGTCCGCCGAGACCTCCTCGGCCACCGGGTCCAGGCAGGCCCGGAACGAGCCGGAGACCAGGCACACCAGGTCCCCCGCCGCGCGGTGGCGGGCCATGGCCGCCACCGTGGCCGCGACGAAGGCGTCCGGCTCCGCCCGGTAGGCCGCGAACCACTCGCGGCCGGCCTCGGTGAGCTCCCGCGACGGCACCCCGGCGAAGTGCCGGTAGTAGGCGCGGTTGATCCGGTCGCGGGGGACGCCGTCCGCGGCCATGGACCTGATCCGTGTCATCACCGCCTCGTAGGCGGCGTCCGACTCGCCGTTCCGCGCCATCCAGAAGCGCAGGAACGCGAACATGCTCTTCGTCCTGATGAGTGTCTCGTCGACGTCGAAGAAGGCCGAACGGCCCAAGGTACTCACGACCCGCCTCACCCCAGTGGTGGATTACCCGGCACGGCAAGGATTTCCCCGGGGTCACCGGCCGACAAGGCGAGGTCGGCCTACCTCTTCGGGCAGCCCGACAGGGCGGCCGGCCGTTCACCACGGCCGGCGGCTCCCCGAGGGGAGGCGGCACGGGTGACGCGACGGGACGCGTTCGTGCCGTGCCGCGAACGCGCCACGGACGCGCCACGAACGCGCCACGAACGCACCGCGGACGCGCCGGCTCAGGACACGACCTGGTGCAGCCAGCGCACCGGCGCGCCCTCCCCCGCGTGGCGGAAGGGTTCGAGCTCGTCGTCCCACGGCTTGCCCAGCAGCTGCGTGATCTCCGCCAGCAGGTCGCTCTCACCCCGCTCGGCCCGCGCCGCCGCCGCCCTCAGCCGGTCCTCGGGAATCATGATGTCGCCGTGCATCCCGGTGACGGCGTGGTAGATCCCGAGCTCGGGCGTGCAGCTGAAGCGCTCACCCTCGCTGGTGGCGCACGGCTCGGAGGTGACCTCGAAGCGCAGCAGCCGGCAGCCGCGGAGCGCCGAGGCGAGGCGGGAGGCGGTGCCGACCTCGCCCTGCCAGGACAGCTCGGCACGCCAGGTGCCGGGCGCCACCGGCTGTCTGGTCCAGTCCAGGCTGACGCGACCGCCGAGTACGGAGGCCACGGCCCACTCGATGTGCGGACAGAGCGCACGCGGCGCGGAGTGCACGTAGAGGACGCCACGCGTCGTCATCGGTGAGTGCTCCTTCTCACCCTCGGATAAGCAACGGCTGACGGGAGGTCATCTCGTACGCTGAGGAGGGGCCCGTCGGGCGCCGGCCAGCGCCGGGACCCAACGTACCGCGCCAGGGCAGGGATGAAGGGGAACGCATGCACCTCCGCCGCCGACCCGTCACCCTGACGCTCGCCGCGACGGCCACGACCGTCGCCGCCGCGTTGCTCGGTGGCACCGCCTGCTCCTCCTCCACGTCCTCCTCCCCCTCCGGCTTCGCCGACTCCTCGCCGTCCTCCCGCGCGCCGGCGGCCCCGGGCTCTCCGGAGGACGGCGGCGAGAGCGGGGGCGGCGGGAGCGCGGCGCGCGAGGGGCAGGCCGCGCCCGCGGAGCAGGACTGGGACACGAGCCCGTCGTCACTGGCGGCGATCGGGGACTCCATCACGCGCGGCTTCGACACCTGTTCGCTGCTGGCGGACTGTCCCGAGGCGTCGTGGGCCACGGGCACCGACGCCGAGGTGGAGAGCCTGGCGCGGCAGCTGCTGGGCGGCGGGAGCCTGGCGGGCCGCACGTGGAACCTCGCGGAGAGCGGCGCGCGGGTCGAGGACCTGGCCGACCAGGCACGGCGCGCGGCCGAGCACGAGCCGCAGCTGGTGACGGTCCTGATCGGGGCGAACGACGCCTGCGCCCGCGACGTGGCGTCGATGACGAGCGTCGCGGCGTTCGAGGACGCGTTCACCGAGGCGGTGACGGCGCTGCGGGAGGGGGCTCCCGAGACGCAGATCTACGTCTCCAGCGTCCCGGACCTGATGCGGCTGTGGCAGGAGGGCAGCCGGTCCTCGACGGCGCGGGCGGTGTGGCAGCTGGCGAGCCTGTGCCCGTCGATGCTGGGCGACGCCGCCGACGACTCGGCGGCGGCCACGACGCGACGCGAGGCGGTGCGCGAGCGCGTCCGGGAGTACAACGCGGTGCTGGCCGAGGTCTGCGCCGACGACCCGCTGTGCCGCTACGACGGCGGCGCCGTGTTCGACTACGACTTCACCACCGAGCACCTGAGCAGCTGGGACTGGTTCCACCCCGGCGAGGAGGGCCAGCGCCAGCTCGCGGCCCTGGCGTACGAGCAGGTCGTGACGGACGTGACGGCCGGCGACTGACGGCCGGCGACTGACGGCTGACGGCAGCAGTCCCGCCGTTCGCCCCGGGGCCCGGCGAGCGGCGTCCCCGGGGCTTCTCCCCGCACTGTTCCGCGCCGCGGGGGCACCGCCCGACGCGGCGCGGGCGCGCGTCGGCCCGAGGGGCCGGCGGCCGACGCCCCCGTGGGGCGCGGAGGAGCCTCACGGGGACGGCTCGCGGGGTGTCGCGACACCCGCCGGGGACGCCGGGACGGCCGCCGGGTCTCCGCCACCGCGGCGGGGCGTGGTTCCCAAGCGGCCCGGAGTGCCGTAACCATTGACAGCGCGAGCCCGCGCTCATTACCGTCACGCCAGCATTTCGAACGATTGACGAAATATCGAACACGACACACATCCGAGACCGAAGGATTTGGCTGCCGTGCGCATCACGGGAATCAGCACGCACGTCGTCGGCACCCCCTGGCGGAACCTCACGTACGTCCAGGTCCACACCGACGAGGGACTGACCGGCGTGGGCGAGACGAGGATGCTCGGGCACACCGACGCCCTCCTCGGGTACCTGCGGGAGGCGGAACGCAACCACGTCGTCGGCTCCGACCCGTTCGCCGTCGAGGACCTGGTCCGCCGCATGAAGTACGGCGACTACGGCCGGGCGGGCGAGATCGTCATGTCCGGCATCGCCTGCGTCGAGACGGCGTGCTGGGACATCAAGGGCAAGGCGCTCGGCGTGCCCGTCTGGCAGTTGTTGGGCGGCAGGGCCGACGCCTCCGACAACCGCGTCAAGGCGTACGCCAACGGCTGGTACACCGTCGAACGCAGCCCCGAGGCGTTCCACGCCGCCGCGAAGATCGTCGTCGAGCGCGGGTACCGCGCGCTGAAGCTCGACCCGTTCGGCACCGGCAGCTTCGAGCTGGACCACGCCGAGTCGCTGCGCTCGATCTCCCTCGTCGAGGCCGTCCGCGACGCGATCGGCCCCGAGGCCGAGCTGCTGGTGGAGATGCACGGCCGCTTCTCCCCCGCCACCGCGATCCGGCTCGCGAAGGAGCTGGAGCGCTTCGCGCCCTCCTGGATCGAGGAGCCGGTGCCGCCGGAGAACCTCAAGGCCCTCGCGAAGGTTGCGGAGAAGACGACGCTGCCGATCGCGACCGGCGAGCGCATCCACGACCGGATCGAGTTCCGCGAGCTGTTCGAGTCGCAGGCGGCCGACATCATCCAGCCCGACCTCGGGCACCTCGGCGGCATCGGCGAGATGCGCAAGCTCGCGGCCACCGCCGAGACCCACTACGTGCTGGTCGCCCCGCACAACGTGGGCGGCTCCGTGCTGACCGCCGCCAGCCTCCAGCTGGCCGGCTGCACGCCGAACTTCAAGATCCTCGAACACTTCAACGACTTCGCCGACGCGGAGATCAAGCGGGTCGTGCGCGGCGCCCCCGAGGTGGTCGACGGGTACTTCACGCTGTCGGACGCCCCGGGCCTCGGCGTGGAGCTGGACACCGACGCGGCGGCGGAGTTCCCGCAGCAGCAGGCCCGGTTCGACCTGTGGGCCGAGGGCTGGGAGAAGCGCGAGGGCACGGGGAAGTGAGCGGCGCTCGATGATCGACACAGGCAGCGGGAGCGGGAGCGGCGGGGAGAGCGACGCGGGCGGCGGGAGCGGCACCGGTGAACGAGGCGGCGGACAGGGCGGGCGGAACGGGCCGAGCGGGCCGAGCGGGAGCGACGGGCGTGGGGACGGCGGCGCGCGCAGCGTCGTCGTGGACCGGCCCGGCACCCACCGCCTGGTGCACGGCGAGGTCCCTCTCCCGGGCCCGGGAGAGGTCCGGGTGGCGGTGCACGCCGCCGGCGTCTGCGCCTCCGACCGGGAGCTGTACGACGGCACCCGCGCCGCCGACTACGTGCGCTACCCCGTCGTCCCCGGGCACGAGTGGTCCGGCACCGTCGACGCCCTCGGCGCGGGCGTCGACCCGGCGCTGGCCGGCAGGAGGACGGTGGGCGAGGGCTTCCGCGCCTGCCGGCACTGCGAACGCTGCCACGCCGGCGAGACCAGCCTGTGCACCGCCGGGTACGAGGAGACGGGCTTCACCCAGCCCGGCGCCTTCGCCGACTACCTGGTGCTGCCCGCCCGGCTGCTGCACCCGCTGGCCGACGACGCCGACCTGACGGCCGCCGCCCTGCTGGAGCCGGCGGCCGTGGTCGCCGCCGCCGTGCTGCGGGCGGCGCCGCGCGCCGCCGAGCGGATCGCGGTGGTGGGCGCCGGCACGCTGGGCCTGCTGGCGGTGCAGCTGCTGGCCGCCTCCTCCCCCGCGGAGCTGCTCGCGCTCGACCCGCGCGGGCAGGCGCTCACGCGCGCCGCCGCCATGGGCGCGACCGTCACCGCCACCCCGGCCGAGGCGGACGACCTCCACGGCGCGTACGACCTGGTGGTGGAGACCGCCGGCGCGGCCGGCACCGCCCAGGCGGCCTGCCTGCTGGCGCGGCGCGGCGGGCGCGTGGTGCTCACCGGCCTGCCCGAGCCGGGCGCGCACGGCATCGACCCGATCCACCTGGCGTTCAGCCAGCTGACCGTGGCGGGCGTCTTCGGCGCGACGCCGGCCGCCTGGTCGTACGCCACCCGGGTCTTCGGGCAGGGCCTGCTCCGGCCCGCCGAGCTGATCACCCACCGGCTGCCGCTCGCCTCCTTCGGCGAGGCCGTCGCCCTGGTCGGAGGTGGGGACCCTGAGGTGGGCAAGGTGCTCCTGATGCCCTAGCCGTCACCCCGCGCGGCGGTCGGCATCTCTCAGCGTGGAGCGTTGCGGACCTGGCGAAACCGTGACCTGTCGAATTCTTTCGAAACCAAACCCACTCACCTACGGTTCCAACAATCCTGAACGGAGCACTGCGCATCGTGTCTGAGTCCGCCTCTGCCACACCACGCCGACCGGGCGAGGCCGCGCTGGCCTCGCTCGGCTACGCAGCCCCGGCGGACGACCCCGCCGACGCCTCTCCGCACGCCTTCCCCGACGGCGGCCGATGGCGCACCGAGATCCCCTCCGTCGAGGGCCCCGAGGCGCTGCACGCCGTGTTGAAGGAGGCCGCCCAGCTGGGCGTGCCGGTCCACCGCGTCAGCCAGGGCAGCGGCGTGTGGATGCTGACCGACGCCGAGATCACCGAGATGGTCGACGCCTGCGCCCAGGCCGGCGTCGAGCTGTGCCTGTTCACCGGGCCGCGCGGCACCTGGGACATCGGCGCCGGCACCAGGACCCTCTCCGGCGGCGCCGGGCTGCGCGCCCGCGGCCAGAGCGCCGTCGCCGGCTGTGTGGAGGACGCGCTGCGGGCCAGCGAGCTCGGCGTGCGCTGCCTGCTCGTCGCCGACGAGGGGGTGCTGTGGGTGCTCAGCCGGCTGCGGGCGAGCGGCGTCCTGCCGGCCGACACCACGTTCAAGGTCTCCGCCCTGGTCGGCCCGGTCAACCCGGCGGCCGTCGCGGTCCACGAGGGCCTCGGCGCCGACTCGGTCAACATCCCCTCGGACCTGACGCTGGAGCACCTCACCGAGATCCGCCGGGTCAGCCGCGTGCCGCTCGACTTCTACCTGGAGGCCCCGGACGACCTCGGCGGCTACGTCCGGATGTACGACGCGGCCGAGCTGATCCGCCGCGGTGCGCCGATCTACCTGAAGTTCGGGCTGAGCAAGGCGCCCGGCATCTACCCCTACGGCGCCCACATGCGTGACGTCACCCTGGACACCGCCAGGGAGCGCGTGCGCCGTGGCCGCCTCGCCCTCGACCTGCTGGCACGCCTCGGCTCGGACGGCCACATGGCCGCGCCGGGGTCCCGGCTCCCCGGCCCGCTGCGGCGCTTCCCGTCGCCCGAGACCGCCTCTCCCGAGTCCGCCGCCCCGGCGGTCCCCGCCCCCACGTCCCCGGACGCGACGCGTCCCTGACCCCGCGTCCCCGACCCCACGTCACCGAACCCTCCGCACGTGCGCCACATCCGAGTCCTGACGAACCGCGCCACCAGGCTTCGACACCCGAAAGGCTCCCGAGATGTCTCGTTCCCGAACCACCCGCCGCGTCACCGCCGCCGTGGCCACCGCCCTCACCCTCTCCCTGGCCGCCAGCGCCTGCGGTCAGGACTCCGAGGGAGGCTCGGAGAGCAACGGCGGAGGTGACGGCGGCGGCACCGTCGGCATCGCCATGCCCACCCGCTCGTCGGAGCGGTGGATAGCCGACGGCGACAACATCGTCCGGCTCTTCGAGGACGCCGGCTTCGAGACCGACCTCCAGTACGGCGAGGACCAGATCGACAACCAGATCAGCCAGATCGAGAACATGATCGCGCAGGGCGTGAACCTGCTGGTGATCGCCGCCATCGACGGCGCCTCGCTGGGCAACGTGCTCCAGCAGGCGGCCGACGCGGACATCCCGGTCGTCGCGTACGACCGGCTGCTGATGGAGACCGAGAACGTCGACTGCTACGCCACCTTCGACAACGAGCAGGTGGGCCAGCTCCAGGGGCAGTACATCGTCGACCAGCTGGGTCTGGAGGAGAACCCGGACGAGACGTTCACCATCGAGCTGTTCGCCGGCTCCCCCGACGACAACAACACGCGGTACTTCTTCAACGGCGCGATGAACGTGCTCCAGCCGTACCTCGACAGCGGCCAGCTGGAGGTCCGCAGCGGCCAGACCGACCTCAACCAGGTCACGACCGAGCGGTGGGACGGCGCCACCGCCCAGGAGCGGATGGACGACATCCTCACCGCCGACTACCGCACCGAGCGCCTGGACTCCATCCTCTCCCCCTACGACGGCATCTCCCTCGGCGTGCTCTCCTCCGTCAAGAGCGTGGGCTACGGCACGCAGGACCAGCCCTTCCCCGTCATCACCGGCCAGGACGCCGAGATCGCCTCCGTGAAGTCGATCATCGCGGGCGAGCAGACCCAGACCGTCTTCAAGGACACCCGTGACCTCGCCACGCAGGCGGTGGCCATGGGCGAGGCCCTGCTCGCGGGCGACGAGTGCGAGGCCAACGACACCGAGAGCTACGACAACGGCGTGAAGGTGGTGCCCTCCTACCTGCTGGAGCCGGTCAGCATCGACGCCTCCAACTGGCAGACCCTCGTCGACGAGGAGTACTACACCGCCGAGGAGCTGGAGAACTGACGGCGGGCGGCCCAGGCCGGCGATCGGAGACCAGGAGCGCTTGAGTCATGGCACCACCACAGCCACCACCGTCAGCACAGCCACCACAGCCACCACCGTCGCCCTCGGAGTTCGTCCTCCAGATGCGCGACATCACGAAGACCTTCCCCGGCGTGCGGGCGCTTGACGGCGTCAGCATGTCGGTGCGGCCCGGCGAGATCCACGCCGTCTGCGGCGAGAACGGCGCGGGCAAGTCCACGCTGATGAAGGTCCTCAGCGGCGTCCACCCGCACGGCTCCTACGACGGGGAGATCCTCTTCGAGGGCCAGCCGTGCCGCTTCCGCGACATCCGCGCCAGCGAGCGCCGCGGCGTCGTCATCATCCACCAGGAGCTGGCGCTCGTCCCGCAGCTGTCGATCGCCGAGAACATCTTCCTCGGCAACGAGCGCACCCGCCGCGCCGGCCTGATCAGCTGGTCCGACACGCTGCGGGAGACCGAGCGGCTGCTGCGGCGGGTCGGCCTGACCGGCGAGCGCCCGCAGACGCGGATCTCGGAGATCGGCGTCGGCAAACAGCAGCTGGTGGAGATCGCCAAGGCCCTCGCCAAGGAGGTCCGCCTCCTGATCCTCGACGAGCCGACGGCCGCGTTGAACGACACCGACAGCCGCAAGCTGCTCGACCTCGTGCGGGACTTCCGCGACCACGGGATCTCCTGCATCCTCATCTCGCACAAGCTGAACGAGGTGCTGTCGGTCGCCGACGCGGTGACCATCCTGCGGGACGGGCGGACCATCGAGACCCTGCCGGTCCGCCCCTCCCCCGGCGCGCCGGCCGAGCTCACCGAGGACCGCATCATCCGCGGCATGGTCGGCCGTGAGCTGACGCAGTACTTCCCCGACCGCACCCCGTACACCGGCGAACGGGCCGGGCAGGTGGCGCTGTCGGTCTCCGACTGGACCGTCCGCCACCCCCTCGACTCCTCGCGGCGGGTGGTGGACGGCGCCTCGTTCGAGGTGCGGCACGGCGAGATCCTCGGCATCGCCGGGCTGATGGGGGCCGGCCGCACGGAGCTGGCGATGAGTCTGTTCGGCCGCTCCTACGGGCGGTACGAGCGCGGCCGGGTCGCCCTCCACGGCCGGGAGGTCTCCACCAGAACGGTGTCCGACGCCGTCCGTCACGGCATCGCGTACGTCACCGAGGACCGCAAGACCTACGGGCTGAACCTCATCGACACCATCAGCCGGAACATCTCGCTGGCCTCCCTGCCCCGGGTGGCCCGGCGCGGCCTCGTCGACGAACTCGCCGAGACCCGCGTGGCGGAACGGTTCCGCACCTCGATGAACATCAAGACGCCGACCGTCTTCGAGCAGGCGGGGCGGCTGTCGGGCGGCAACCAGCAGAAGGTCGTGCTCAGCCGCTGGATCAACGCCGACCCGTCGGTGCTCATCCTCGACGAGCCCACGCGCGGCATCGACGTCGGCGCCAAGTCGGAGATCTACGGCGTGATCGACCGGCTGGCCGCCGAGGGCAAGGCGATCGTGCTGATCTCCTCGGAGCTGCCCGAGCTCCTCGGCCTGTGCGACCGGATCTGCACCATGGCGGCCGGCCGCGTGACGGGCGTCCTCGACCGCGCCGATGCGACCCAGGAGTCGCTGATGCGCCTGATGACGGCGAGCCGCCCGGTCACCACCCCGCTCGCCGAGGACCCCGCCGACACCGTCCCCACGGCCGGCGGCGCCGACACCGCCGGCTCCTCCGACACCGCAACGGAAGAAGACTGACGCCATGGACCAGGCCACCCTTGGCAAGAAGGAGGCCGGCGGCCCGCCACCGCCCGGCACGTCCTCCGAGGCCCCGCGTGACGCCCTGAGCGTCCTGCTGCGCAACGTCCGCACCAACATGCGGCAGTACGGCATGCTGCTGGCGCTGGCACTGATCGTGATCGTCTTCCAGGTGTGGACCGGAGGCGACCTGCTGCTGCCGCGGAACGTCAGCAACATCATCTCCCAGAACGGCTACATCCTGATCCTGGCGATCGGCATGATGATCGTCATCATCAACGGCCACATCGACCTGTCGGTGGGCTCCGTGGCCGGCTTCTGCGGCGCCGCCGCCGGCGTGATGATGGTCGACCACGACATGCCCTGGCAGCTCGCCTTCGTCATCGCCCTCGCCATCGGCGCGGCGGTCGGCGCCTGGCAGGGCTTCTGGATCGCGTACGTCGGCATACCGTCGTTCATCGTCACCCTCGCCGGCATGCTCCTCTTCCGCGGAGCGACGCGCATCATCCTCGACGGCGAGTCCCTCTCGCCGTTCCCCGGCGGCTTCAACGACATCAGTCAGGGCTTCCTCCCCGAGGTCGGCCCGGAGACGAACTACCACAACCTCACGGTGCTGCTCGGGATCGCGGTCTGCGCGGTGGCGGTCCTCCAGGAGTGGCGCAAGCGGCGCCAGCAGCGTCTCTACGAGCTCCAGGTGCTGCCCACGGGCCTGTTCCTGCTCAAGTGCGCCGCGATCGTCGCCGCCGTCATGGCGTTCTCCATGACCCTGGCCAGCTACCGCGGCACCCCCGTGGTGCTGCTGATCCTCGGCGGCGTGCTGATCCTCCTCGGCTTCGTGATGCGGAACGCCGTCATCGGCCGGCAGGTCTACGCGCTGGGAGGCAACCGACAGGCCGCGCAGCTGTCGGGCGTGAAGGACGCGCGCGTCACCTTCCTGGTCTTCGTCAACATGGGCGTGCTGGCGGCTCTCGCCGGCTGCGTCTTCACGGCCCGGCTGGGTGTGGCCACCCCCGGCGCGGGCAACCTCTTCGAGCTTGAGGCCATCGCGGCGGCGTTCATCGGCGGCGCCTCGATGAGCGGGGGCGTGGGCACCGTGCTCGGTGCCGTCATCGGTGGTCTGGTGCTGGGCGTGCTGGACAACGGCATGCAGCTCGTGGGCATCAGCGAGGACTGGCAGCAGGTCGTCAAGGGCCTGGTGCTCCTCGCCGCGGTCGCCTTCGACATCTGGAACAAGCGCCGGGCCACCTCCTGACACACGCACGGCAGCAACGCACGGCAGCAACGCACGGCAGTACACGCACGGCAGCAAGCTGACCACCTCACGAAGGAGCCGCGAATCCCATGTCCACCACGAGAAGAGCCGTCATCACCGGCGCGGCGGCGGCCGGCCTGAGCGCCGCCGCCGCGGCCGGTGCCCCGGCGGCTCACGCCCACGGCGCCGGCCACGGCGGCGGCCACGGCGGCGCGCCGCGCCGCGAGCTGTTCGGCCGCCTCGCCGACGGCACCGAGGTCCACCGCTGGACGCTCAGCAACGGCGGCACCCGCGTGAAGGTGCTCTCCCTGGGCGGCATCGTGCAGTCCCTGGAGCTCCCCGACCGCGCCGGCCGCTACGCCAACGTCTCGCTCGGCTTCGACACCCTCGACCCCTACGTCACCGACTCCCCGTACTTCGGCGCCCTCATCGGCCGCTACGGCAACCGCATCGCCGAGGGCCGCTTCACGCTGGACGGCACCACGTACCAGCTGCCCCTCAACGACGGGCCCAACAGCCTCCACGGCGGGGACATCGGCTTCGACAAGCGGGTGTGGGAGGTCACGCCCAGCGGTCGGTCCGCGCTGGTGCTGCGGTACGTCAGCCCCGACGGCGAGATGGGGTACCCGGGAACCCTCGACGTCGAGGTCACCTACACCGTCACCGACGACGGCGCCCTGCGCATCGACTACCTCGCGACCACCGACGCCCCCACCGTCGTCAACCTCACCTCGCACATCTACTTCAACCTGGCCGGGGAGGGCAGCGGCGGCGTCCACGACCACCGTCTGAGGATCGCCGCCTCCCGCTTCACCCCCGTGGGCGCCACCCTGATCCCCACGGGCGAACTGGCCGACGTGGCGGGCACCCCGTTCGACTTCCGCCGGACCAAGGCGGTGGGCCGCGACATCCGCGTCAGCCACCCGCAGGTGCTCCACGGCCAGGGCTTCGACCACAACTTCGTCCTGGACAAGGGCATCACCGAGGAGCCGGAGCCGGCCGCCAGCGTCCACGAGCCCATATCGGGCCGCACGATGGACGTCGCGACGACCGAGCCGGGCCTGCAGTTCTACTCGGGGAACTTCCTCGACGGCACGCTGGTGGGCACCTCGGGGCTGACCTACCGTCAGGGTGACGCGCTCTGCCTGGAGACGCAGCACTTCCCCGACTCGCCGAACCAGCCGGGCTTCCCGTCCACGGTCCTGCGTCCCGGGGACACCTACCGCTCCACCACGGTCCACACCTTCGGCACCCGCTGAGCGGGGCCGCCCGCGTCACCCGCGTGGCCGCCCGTCGCCGGTTCGTCCGGCCGCGGGCGGCCACGCCGCGTCCGGGTCGGGTGCCGGCTCCGATGCCGGCTCGGCTGCCGGCTCCGGTGCCGGCTCCGCGTCGGGGCCGCGCACGGACGCCCACACCCGGTCGGGCAGCAGCCGCAGCGCCTCGTCGAGGTCGAAGCCCGGCACCCCGTCCAGCCACCGCGTCACCGCGACGGTCACGGGGCCGACCACCAGCGTCTCCAGCACCGCTGGCGGCATCGGCCGGATGCCCGCCGCCCCGAGGTGCGGCGCCAGCGCCTCCAGCAGCAGCCCGAGCCGCGCCTGCCGCCCCTCGCGCAGCCGCGCGGTCTGGGGGCGCAGGTACCCGGCGTAGGGCGAGGCGTGGATGATCCGCGCCCGCACGGCGTGCTCGCCCGACCAGCGCAGGTACGCCGTGACGCCGTCGCGCACGGCGGCGCGGGGGCCGTCGGCGGCGCGCACCGCCGCGGTGACCGCGTCGAACAGGTCCTCCAACGCGCGCGCGTACAGTTCGGCCGCGAGTCCGTCGAAGCTGCCGAAGTGGTGGTAGAGGCTGCCGACGCTCACGCCCGAGGCGTCGGTCACCGCCGTCAGCGTGAAGCCCTCGGGCCCCGCCTCGTCGTACACCGCGAGCGCGGCGCGCAGCAGCCGCTCGACCGTGTCACGGCCGCGCCGTTGCTTCGGCGGCGCCTGAGCCTGGGTCCGCTCTGCCACCGTTCGTCTCCGACCTCTCCACGGTCTTCCACGGTCACCAACCAGCCCGCGTCGAACACTTGTTGACGTCGGAACACAATCTAGAGAGTATTTCTAGAAAGCCGTTCCAGAAAACTCCGGAATTCTACCGGCTGGTTCGGGTTCTTCTCGGGGGAGGGGTTCGTGATGGAGGATCTGGCGGCCTCGGATCCGCGCACGCTGGGCCGATACCGCGCGTGCGCCGTGCTCGGCGAGGGCGGCATGGGCCGCGTCCTCCTCGCCACCGGTCCGCGCGGCGCGCTCGTCGCGATCAAGCGCGTCCACGACCACCTCGCCGGCGACCACGAGTTCCGCAAGCGCTTCCGCCGCGAGGTGGCCGCCTCCCGCCGCGTCACCAGCGAGCACACCGCGCCCGTCGTCGACGCCGACACCGAGGCGGCCGTCCCCTGGCTGGCCTCGCAGTTCGTCCACGGCCCCTCGCTGCGCCAGGCGTTGGACGCCGTGGGCTCGCTGCCGCAGGACGCCGTGCTGCGGCTCGCGGCCGGCCTCGCGGCGGCCCTGCGCGACATCCACGCGGCCGGCCTGGTTCACCGCGACCTGTCCCCGTCGAACGTGCTGCTGGCCGACGACGGCCCGCGCGTCATCGACTTCGGCATCGTCCGCGCCGCCGAGGGCCAGTCCACGACCCACCGCCACACCATGACCACGACCGTCACCCACACCGGCATGGTCATCGGCGCGCCCGGTTTCATGTCGCCCGAGCAGGCCGAGGGCCGCGACCTCACCTCCGCCAGCGACGTCTTCGCGCTCGGCACGGTCCTGGTGCTCGCCGCCACCGGCGCCAACCCGTTCGAGGGCCGCGGCATCCCCCAGACCCTGTACAACGTGGTCCACGCCACCCCCGACCTCGGCACCCTCCCGGCCGGGCTGCGCCGCGTCGTCGAGCCCTGTCTGGCCAAGGACCCCGAGGCCCGGCCCGACGCCTCGGGCGTCCTGGACCTGGTGGGCCGCCTCCCCGAGCCGGCGCCGCCGGCCCGCGTGTGGCCCGGCGCCGTCCACGCCCTCACCGAGGCGCAGCGCGACGAGGTCCGCCGCCGCCTCCCCGGCTCCGACTCCCCCACCGTCACCGTCCCGTCCGCGCCCACCCCGACCCTCGTCACGACCCCGCAGCCGCCTCCCTCCTCCCCCACGACGCCCGCCGCTCCCCCGACGCCGCCGCCCCCCGCCCGGCCGCGGCGGGCGAGCCCGGCGGGGGCCCTCCTCACGGCCCTCGCCATCGTCGCGGCCGTCGTCTTCGCCGTCGCCCAGTCCTCCGACGACAGCGACGGCGGCTCCGAGGCCGGCGCCACGCCCGACCCCTCTCCGTCGTGGACCGCCGAGGACGACGACTCCCCCGACTGGGACCCCGACGCCGACATCGACGACACGGACACCGACGAGGCCACCTTCGAGCCCGAGCCGGACCCGGAGCCCACCACCCCGGAGCCGGACCCGGTCGAACTGGCCGTCGAGGGCGACTGCTTCCACAACCACGGCACCATGCGCAACATGGAGCTGGAGCCCACCACCTGCGGCGACGGCGCCTTCGAGGCCGTCAGCATCATCGACGCCAGCACCGACCCCGACGACTGCCAGGGCACCGAGGACGCGGACTGGGCCATCAACTACCCCTCCTTCGGGCGCACCCTCTGCCTGAGCTACCACCACGCCAACGGCACCGCGTACCACGCCGAGGTCGGCGACTGCGTCTACGGGCCGAAGGAGGGCGGCTCCTACTGGACGGAACAGGACTGCCAGACGGGGAACTTCACCGTCGTGGGCGTCTACGACGGCCGAAGCTCCTGGGACCACTGCGACGGCCAGACCTGGCACCACGGCCGGCACTACACGGTCGGCGGCTGGCCCGCGCTCAACCGGCGCCTGTGCCTGACGATGAACTACCCGGACGACGCGGGCCGCGCCAGCGTCGACCACTGCATGGTGATGTCCGAGTCGGGCGGCACCCGCTCCTTCCACTTCGCCGCCGACTGCGCCTCGGCCAACGTCATCGTCACCGGCCGCACCAGCACCTACAACGACCCCGGCTTCTGCGGCAACGACGGCTCGACCTGGTGGCAGAACCCGGACTTCCCCGACCTGGGGTACACGATGTGTTGGCGCTGGCTCTGACCCGGGCACGGCCCACGGGCCGTGCCCGTCGGCCACAGCGGGCTCGCGACGCCCCGCGACACCCCCGGCCAGGTTGTCGTCGGCCGCCAGCCCGCCACCCTTAGCATGGCCGCGTGGAGACCATCGAGGCCCTGATACCGGCCGCCCTCCAACCCGACGTCGACGCGCTGGTGGAGGTGGATCCCGAAGAGCTCGCCCGGTACGTGCTGGAGACGAGCCACCCGTGGTGGCGCCGCGAGCCCTGCGCCGCGGCGCTCGCCGGCAGGGTGCCGGAGGCGTTCGTGCCGGCGCTGCTCGACCTGGTGCGGGACGACGGGGACGTGACGGAGGTCCGCGTCGCGCTGCTCGGGGTTCTCGCGCACCGGGCCGAGTTACTGCCGTGGCTGCGGGACCCCGGCTCCACCACGAGGTCGTCCTTCGGCCTGGCCGAGGCGATCCTCAGGGCCCGTGGCCTGGCCGGCGACCTCACCGCCGCCCGCCCGCTGGCCACCCTCGCCCACGACGAGTGGCGCCGCTGGCGCCTGCTCGGCGAGGAGGGGCTCGACGCGCTGCTCGCGCACCACGGCGCCGAGGCGCTCGCCGCCGAGGTGGGCGAGGAGCGACCCGAGGACCGGGCGTTCCTGGTCCGTCTCCGCCACCGCCGGGGCGGCGACGTCACCGACGCCCTCGCCGACCCCGACGTGCGCGTCGCCCACCTCGCCCACGAACGCGTCGACGACCCCGACCGCCTGCGCCGTTTCCTCGACCGGGCGCCGACGACGGAGGCAAGCCTGTGGGCGGCCTGCGCCCTCCACCGCCTCACCGGCGACCGCTCCGAGGTCCGCGCGATCCACAGGGCGCTGGGCCGCCCCCGGGTCGAGGTCGACGGCCTCCCCGAGGACGTCCGCTCCGCGATCGTCCACGCGTACGTGCCCCGGTGCACCACGCGCACCGATCCGCGCTGGCGCGTCGAGGCGATCTGCACCGTCGCGCCGCCCCGGCCCCACACGTCGTGGAGCTTCCGCGCGAGCACGGTGCTCGTCGGCAGGGCGTTCATCCCCCGGCCGCCCGTCCCCTGCGGCGAGCTGCACGGCTCGGGCGGGGGCACCTACGACGTCATCGCCTACCGCGGCGGCGCGATATCCGTGAGTTCCCTCGGTCCGTTCGTCAGCGGCGAGGACCACCCCGCCGGCCCGCGCCGGTACCTGGAGGCGGCCGGCTTCCGCTGGATCGAGGAGCCCCTCGCCTCGCTCACCGTCACGGGCCTGTGCGTCTACTTCTTCGGCGATCGCGAGCCGCTTCCCGTGCGCGACCTGCTGTTCTACTGGCAGGACTGACGTCGGGCCGAGCGCCGGGACCGCGCCGGGACCACACCGGGACCGCTAGCCCTCCTCCATCACCCGCCTGAGCGCGTCCAGGTCGGCCCGGACCGCCGCCGCGTCCCGCTCGAACTCCTCCTCGCTCATCCCGGGCCGCCGCCGCACGGTGAACACCACCTCGCAGCCGTCGCCGTCCGGGAGGACCCGCATGGGGTTGTGGACCGTCTCGCCCGAGGGCAGCGTGACCGCGTGGTCGAGGACGCCGAACGCGTTCCTCGGCGCGAACACCACCACGGCCCGCCCCATGGGCGAGTCCACGAGCCACCGCCCGTCCTCGCCCTCCTCGACGGAACGGGCGAGCCCGGCCGCCCAGACGGTGAGGTTGTGGGGGTCCGCCGCGAAGTCGTAGACGTGCTGGAGGGGCCGGTCGACATGGGTGCTGATGTGCCGTGAGCGCGGGTTCGTCGCATTCATGACGCGACGTTACCGCGCCCGGCGCGGGGCGCGCGGGGGGCACGGCCGCGCGGTACGGCCGCTGGTACGGCCACGTTTCGGCCCAGTAGTCCTAGCTCAGACACCAGGGGACAAGTAACTCGCCGGTAGGTTTCTGTGGCTCGGATTCGCCGTTGCCCGGCGTCGGGATGCTCGTTGAGCCGTCTGGGCGAAGGGCTGGAAGGTCGACGGCGAAGGGGCGGGGTGTGCGGCAGGAGTGGTCGCCGGAAGACGTGGTGGCGTGCTGGACGCTGGTGACGGCGACTGGGACTTGGTGGCGAACAAGTCCGGCCCGACCCGGCTGGGCTTCTGCCTGATGCTGAAGTTCTTCGAGATCGAGGGCCGGTTCCCGGAGTTCGTCGAGGAGTTCCCGCAGCCGGCGGTGGAGTACGTGGCTGAGCTGGTGAAGGTGCCGGCGGGCGAGCTGGCGGAGTACGACCTGCGGGGTCCGAAGCGGCATCGGAAGCAGATCCGCGAAGCGCTTGGGTTCCGGCCGGCGACGCTGGCGGATGAGGAGTCGCTGACCGTCTGGCTGGCGGCGGAGGTGTGCCCGGTCGAGCTGGTGGCGGAGGGCAACGACGAGGGCACCGCGCTGCTGGCCGCGCTGAAGCGGGATCCGGGCGCGGTGGGACTGGACTCGCTGCTGACGGAGATCACCAAAGTGAACGCCGTGCGGGAGCTCGGGCTGCCGGCCGAGTTGTTCGCGGACTGTTCGGAGAAGATGCTGTCCCCCTGACGGGCGCGGGCGATCACGATGTATCCGTCGGACTTCCGTGACACCGCCGAGGACGTGCAGATCACGCTGCTCGCGGCCCTGTGCTGGTCGCGGCAGACGGAGATCACCGATGCCCTGGTGGAGTTGCTGATCTCCCTGGTGCAGAAGACCAACACCCGGGCGGAGCGGCGGGTGGAGAAGCAGCTGCCGGCGGAGCTGAAGAAGGTCCGCGGCGCCGGCTGCTGCTCGCCCTCTTCGCCCTGGGCACGAACATGGGCATCCGGGCGATCGTGGCGACCGTCGAACACGGCGAGACGGAGGCGGCGCTGCGGCACGTGCGCCGGCACTTCATCACCGTCGACAACCTGCGCGCCGCCGTGACGAAGCTCGTCAAGGCCACCTCCGACGCCCGCGACACCGCATGGTGGGGCCAGGGCACGGCGTGCGCGTCGGACTCGAAGAGGTTCGGGTCCTGGTCGTCCACCTTCATGACCGAGTATCACGCCCGCTCCGGCGGCAACGGCGTGATGATCTACCGGCACGTGGAGATGAAGAACGTCTGCATCTACTCCCAGCTCAGGAGCTGCTCGTCGTCCGAGGTCGCGGCGATGATGGAGGGCCTGCTGCGACACTGCACCGACGTCGAGATCGAAGCCAACTACGTCGACACCCACGGCGCCTCCGTGGTCGGGTTCGCCTTCACCGAGCTGCTGAACTTCCGGCTGCCGCCGAGGTTGAAGAACATCGGCAGCATCCGCCTGTACCGCCCGGACGACGCCCCGCCGGGCTGGCCGGCCCTCGGTGCTCCCCTGACCCGCACGATCAAGTGGGACCTGATGGCACAGCAGTACGGCCAGATGGTCAAGTACGCCACCGCGCTCCGCCTGGGCACCGCGGAGTCCGAGCAGGTCCTGCGCCGCTTCACCCGCGGCGGCCCCAAGCACCCCATCTACCAGGCACTCGAAGAACTCGGCCGCGCCGTACGCGCCATCTTCGCCTGCGACTACCTCGCCAGCCCCGACCTGCGCCGTGAGATCCACGGCGGGCTACAGGTCGTGGAGAACTGGAACAGCGCGAACACTGTGTTCCACTACGGCAAGGACGGCGCTCTGACCGGCCCGGACAGAGAACACGCCGAAACCTCGATGCTCGCCCTGCACCTGCTGCAGTCCGCGCTCGTCCACGTCAACACGCTGCTGCTGCAGCAGGCCCTCGCCGAGCCGGCCTGGACAAAGAGGCTCTCGGACGAGGACCGGCGCGGCCTGACCGCGCTGTTCTGGTCCAACGTCAACCCTTACGGCACCTTCCGTCTGGACATGGACACGTGCCTCGACCTGGGGCTGACCGTGCCTGGCCCCCCGCACGCCGGCGGATGCCGCCACCCGAACGACGACGGAGCCACGATGACCGAGCACCCGGAGCAGTACGGACGCTGGACGGGCGCCGAGGGCGTCACCTTCAGCGACGGGCCGAGTTGGCCATCGCCTTCGCCCTGCATGCCCTGAACGAGGTCTCCAAGGCCGTCACGCCGGCGCCCGGCGCGACGGTGCTCACCATCGCGAAGGCGGACGGCACCCGGCTGGGCCAGTTCACCGCCGACGGCTGGCCGGCCGTGCTGCCCACCCGCCCGGGGATGAGACTTGCCATGGCGCTAGATAACGGTTATCTATATGGATAACGGTTAGGGAGGTGTGTCGTGCAGCAGGAAGTCGTGCTGGCACTTTTGGCGAAGGAACCCTCGCACGGGTACCAGCTGCGGACCCGGCTCCGTCACGCACTCGGCCCGCTCGGACAGTCGCTGAACGCCGGGCAGATCTACGTCACGCTGACCCGGCTGGAGAAAGCGGGCCTGGTGGTGTGCGAGCGGTCGGCCGGTGCGGCGGACCGCCCGGACCGCAAGGTGTACACGCTGTCCCCGGCCGGGCAGGAGCGGGTGACCGAGTGGCTGGCGGAGACCGGGTGGCCCAAGCCCGACCTGGCGGCGTTCCACCTCAAGCTGATCGCGGCCGCGGCTGCCGGCTTGGCCGACCCGCTGAGCATCGTGGACACGCAGCGCCGCGAACTGCTGCGCCGGCTGCGCGACGCGCAGCGGGCCGCGTTGGCCGAGCCGGAGCACTCGGACGCGGCACTGCTACTGGAAGGCGTCGTACTGCGGCTGCAGGCGGATCTGCGCTGGCTCGAGGCATGCGAACAGAACTGGACAGGTCGAGGGAACAGATCATGAACGACAGGGCGGTACTGCGCGCCCGCGGACTGCGCAAGGAATACGGCAAGGGGACGGGTCTGGTGCGCGCCGTGGACGGCGTCGACCTGGACGTCGCTGCAGGCGAGACGGTGGCGGTGATGGGGCCGAGCGGCTGTGGGAAGTCCACGCTGCTGCAGCTGCTGGGCGGCCTCGACGGGCCGAGCGGTGGGGAGGTGTGGCTCGCCGGGCGACGCATCGACCAGCTGGGTGAGAGGGCGCTGGGGCGGATGCGGCGCACCGATGTGGGCTTCGTCTTCCAGGCCTTCCACCTGATGGAGGAGCTCACGGCTGTGGAGAACGTCGAGCTGCCGGCGTTGCTGGCCGGACGCTCGCCGCGGGCGGCCCGCCGACGGGCCGTCGAACTGCTGGAGCGGGTCGGGCTCGCCGACAGGGCCGACTTCCTGCCCTCCGCGCTGTCCGGTGGCCAGCGCCAGCGGGTCGCAGTCGCACGTGCGCTCAGTAATGAGCCGGCCATCGTGCTCGCTGACGAACCCACAGGGAATCTCGACAGCGCCGCCGCCACCGAGGTCCTGCGGCTCTTCGAGCGCCTGCACGAGGCCGGGCAGACGCTGGTCATCGTCACCCACGACGCGCGGATCGCGGCCACCGCGGACCGGTTGATCTCGATGCGCGACGGCGCGTTGGTCGACGAGACCCGGTTGACCGGTGGCAGCTCCGGGCAGCTCGGTGCCTTCGTCGGCCTGGAGGGCTGAGAGCGATGGGACGCATCCTGTTCGTGGCCCGGCTGGCCCTGCGTGACCTGCAGCGGCGGCGCACCGAGGCCGTGCTGCTGCTGATCGCCATCATGGCGGCCACCACGACACTGACCCTCGGGCTCGTGCTGCGCGACGCGGCCAGCGACCCGTATGAGACCACTCGGGCGGCGACCAACGGCCCAGACGCGGTCGCCTACGCGGCTGACCTCTCCCGCCTGCAGCAACTGGCCACCGCCTCAGGAGTGACCGCACACAGCGGACCGTACCCCGTCACCTCGGAGAAGCTCCAGGCGTCCGGCAGGACGTCGGATGTGCAGGTCATCGGGCGCGACACCGCCGAAGTGGCGGTCGATCAGCCAGCGGTGACGAAGGGCAGCTGGGTCAGCGGCGGCGGCGCGGTACTCGAGGCCGCCTTCGCCGACTCACTCGACGTGGGCGTCGGCGACACGGTGACCCTGGGCGGCGGGTCGTTCGAGGTCGTCGGCGTCGCGGTCACGGCGGCCAGCCCGCCGTACCCGGGGACGTCCTGCTTCGTTACCGTCGGCTGCATCCACGGCGCCATCCCACAGGACCAGAACCTGCCCACGGAGCTGCTGCACAACCCCGGGCTGGTCTGGCTCACTCAGGCGGACGTGCGGAGCCTCGCGACCGACCCGAACTCCCTGTCCTATGTGATGAACCTGAAGCTGGCCGATCCGGCCGACGCCCAGGCGTTCGTCGACAGCTACGGCGGCGACGGCTTCGTGCAGAGCTGGCAGAGCATCCGCTCCGACGCTACCGACCTGGCCAAGGACTCCCAGATCCTGCTGCTGATCGGCGCCTGGCTGCTCGGCCTGCTCGCCGTGGCCAGTCTCGCCGTGCTCGTCGGTGGCCGAATGGCCGACCAGACTCGGCGTGTCGGACTCCTCAAGGCGATCGGCGGCACACCGGGGCTGGTCGCCGCCGTGCTGCTCGCGGAGTATGTCCTCGTGGCCCTCGTCGCCGCCGCGGCCGGGCTGGCGATCGGCGCGCTGACCGCTCCGCTGCTCACCGAGTCCAGTGCCGGACTCGTCGGCAGCGCGGGGACGGCGTCGCTGACCGGATCCACGATCGTTGTGGTGACCGCCGTGGCGCTCGGGGTCGCGGTGGTGGCCACCGCCGTCCCGGCCATGCGCGCGGCCCGCTCCAGCACGGTCAGCGCACTGGCCGACGCGGCACGTCCGCCGCGGCGCACCGGCTGGCTGATCTCCGCCTCAAGGCAGATGCCCGTTCCACTGATGCTCGCGCTGCGGGTCGCCGCCCGCCGGCCGCGACGGGTGGCGCTGGGCGTGGCCAGTATCGCGGTCACGGTCAGCGGGATCTACATCCTGCTGGTCCTCAACACCTTCCTCAGCTCTCAGACGCAAACCGGCGGATACACCGAGGACCAGGTGCAGACGCTGCGGCACGTGCTCCTGGTCTGGACGGTCATCCTGCTCTCCCTGGCGGCGGTCAACGCGATCGTCATCACCTGGGCGACGGTGCTGGACAATCGGCACGCGTCGGCGCTGACGCGGGCCCTGGGCGCCACGCCTCGTGAAGTGAGCACGGCACTGGCCATCGCGCAGGTGCTGCCCGCGCTCGTCGGGGCGATCCTGGGCATCTTCCCGGCCGGCTGGATACTGCTCGCCGGCATCAACGCGATCACCGGCGCCGACAGCGACAACGCCGCGCTTCCCGCACTCTGGCAGCTGCCCGCCCTGGCGCTGGCAACCGTGCTCGTGGTGGCGGCGCTCACCGCGGTCCCCGCCCGCCTCGGCGGCCGCCGCGCCGTGACCGAGACCCTGAAAGCCGAGCTCGCATGATGCGAGCAGGTCTGCTGGATCTTGCCCATGGTCCGGTGGTTTCCGGGAAGGACAGCCCATACGGAGACCACCACGTGAAGGCCGTCGCCATCGCGGTGCACGTGATCGTCACGGTCAACTGACACAACGCCGTTGGAAGACGGACTGTTTCAGGCGTTCGCCTGTGAAACAGTCCGTCGCCGAGGCACTCACCTGCGGCGATCATGTTTCATGAGCTGTTGCGAACGGCGGGCCTTCTGCAACACCTTCATGAAACGATCCGGGGGTGAATCCGGACCCCCACGCGCTCGTTGAGGCGCACGCCTGCCCGATGTCGTCCTGCGCCGCCCCGGCCGGCTCGCCGTGCCGAACCGGCAAGGGCAAGGTGGCCGTGAAGTACCACACCGCGCGCTTCCGCCTGGTGCCTCAGCTCGCCAAGACCCTCACGTCCCCACCCCGCCCGTACGCTCGATCCCTCGCGAAGGCCGGGGTCACCCGCGTCATCGCGGAGCGGATCTCCACCCGGGCCGTGAAGCGGCCCGAGCTGGACAAGGCCGTCACGCTCGCGCGGGAACTGCGCGCCTCCGGCGTCGCGGTAACGCTGGTCGTACACGAGCACAAGCGCCTCGGCCGCGGTATCGATCTCGCCACCCTCGCCGAGGAGCTCAAGGCGTTCGAGGTCGGGCGGAGTTCCTCACCGGCGAGTTGCAGGGCTCCCACGACCCTTCCGGGGTGGTGTTCACCGTGCTCGCGGCGCTGTCAGGGATGGAGCGCGAGTAGATCCGCGACCGCACCCTGGAGGGCCACGAGTCCGCCCGTAAGCGCGGCAAGACCATCGGCGGCGCCACCGTCGCCGACCCGGACATGCTCGCCATGGCCCTGCACTACCGGGATCAGGGGCTGAGCTTGCGGGACATGGCCGCGAAGCTCGTCATCACCACGGGGAAGAAGGAGGGCCAACACCCCTCGCCGGCCACGGTCATGCGGATGCTCCGCAACCACGACGAGCAGACCGCAGAGGTAGCTTCGAGCGCCTGAAGCTACCGGCGGGTTATTTGTCCCCTGGTGTCTGAGCTAGGACTACTGGGCCGTTTCGGCGGGGTTGCGGGTCGAACAAACAGCCTAGTACGGTTCCCGGTGTACTGGGCCGCGATCGGGGCCCGGGGGCTGCTTCGAAGAACATCGTGGTCCGGCGCGTTTCCCGCGAAGACGTGCGTCGGCAGGTGTATGAGTCCAGTCTCGGTGGCGTTGTCTCTGCCGCCTTGACGGGCGGGGCCACTCTGCAGGCTGGCGCCTTCACATGGAAGGTTCCCCCACACACCATGCGCTCTCATCGAAAGCGGCCCTGGGGATGGGCCGCGGCGGTCTTCCTGGCTGTCGCGAGTCTCGTCGTCACCACCCTCACCACGCAGGTGGGCGCTGCCAGCAGCCCCACGACCACCGCCTCGCCGTTCCAGGGGGCCGTCGAGGACGACGGCGCCGACTGCCCCGTCTCCCCCGGCTCGCCGATCTCCAGCTCGCAGCTGCCCGACCCGTTCGTCACCCAGAACGGCACGCCCGTCACCACCCAGGAGCAGTGGCGGTGCCGGCGGGCGGAGATCCGGGAGATGGCGGAGCGGCACGTCTACGGTGACAAGCCGGCGCCGCCGGACAGTGTCACGGGGACCGTGACGAACAGCCAGGTCACGGTGAACGTGTCGGACAACGGCCGCAGCGCCAGCTTCTCCGCCTCGGTCTCGCTGCCCAGCGGCACCGGACCCTTCCCCGCCGTGATCGTCTACGGCGGCTTCGGCGCCGACACCACCACCAT